>JBGAHT010000007.1:0-66405 GCA_044226035.1 Thermomonas sp.
GGCGGCAGTGGCGATCCCGTCGACCAGGTCGTGTGCAACATCGACAAGCCCTTCGTGCTCAATGGAAGGATGTTCGGCGTGGAATTCAGCGGCGGGTTGTCCGGCACTTACCGCTTCGTGCGCACGCCGAACATCCCGGGACTGAGCTGGAAAGCCAAGGGCAGCTATTCCATTTCGTTCCCCAACGGCGAGGACAAGCCCGGCAGCATGGCGACGAACGGAGACGGCACGATCCATGCCGGCAGCCAGTCGCGCACCACCAGCGGCGGCGAGCACTTCACCCTGACGCCGGTGGCGGACTGCGAATAGCGCTTCGGTGCAAACCGAGTTGCTGCGCCAGCGCTTCGGCGGCGACCCGGTCTTGCTGCTGCGGAAGCACCGAGTCGCGCATCACCGGCAGCGCCAGCACGAGCAAGGCGCGCGCCTCGGCCTTGTCGCCGCGTTCGGAACGGATTTGCGCCAGTTCCGCGCGGGCGGCGGCCACGTCGAACGGGTTGCCGACCGTTCGCAGCTTCTCCACCGCCTCGCGCTGCTTGCGCTCCGCGCCCGCGAGGTCGCCGCGCAGGCGCGCGAACGCCGCGTCGTCGCGCAGGTATTGCGCGAACTTCACATGCGCCGGTTGCAGGCCGCGCCTGGCGAAGCGCACGCGCGCTTCGTCCAGCAGCTTCTGCCCGTTCGTGGCGTCGCCCGAGCGCAGCGCGGCCGCGGCCATGACCTCGAGCACCCGCGCGTAGTTTTCGGAATCCACGCCTTCGGCGGCGCGCACGCGCGGCAGCAGCGCGTCGAGCAGGGCCTTGGCTTGCGCCGCGCGGCCGTTCGCCAGCAGCAACCAGGCATGCTTCACTTTCACCGATGTGAGGTCTTCGTCGCCCAAGGCGATGCCGACCTTGTCCAGCGTGTCGACGGCCTGCCCGGACAAGGCGAGGGCCTTGGCATAATCGCCGACCGAATACCGCAGGAGGGCCTCGTTGCTGAGGCTGACGGCGAGATTGCGCGGCCCGAGGTCTGCTTGCGACAAGAAGCGCAGGCTGTCCTGCTGCGCAGCCAGCGCCTCGCGGTAGCGGCCTTGCCCGGACAGGGTTTTCGCCAGAACCGAATACAGGATGCCCACCCGCGTATCGCCGGGACTGCCGGTCTTTTCGGCGGCGGCAATGGCCTGGCGCGCGGTGGTTTCCGCCTCCCGGTACCGACCCTGCATGGACAGGGCTTCGGCGCGATTCCGCATCAGCTCGATGCGTAGTGGGGATTCCGGCGCGACGCCGTGCCGATCGGCGAAGGAAAGGCCTTCGTCGCTGACCTGCAGCATGCGCGCGCGTTCGTCGGCGATGCGCGCGCCGGCCGCGATCAGCGAATAGACGTGCAACACCACGTCGGTCGGCGGGTTGGGCATGCGCTTGGCCAGGGCCAGCGCTTCGTCGGCCTGTTTGCGGCACGCGGCGAGGCCGTATTTCTGCACGTGGGCCATGGTGATGTTGGCGAGCGAACGCAATTGCTGCTCGGGGTCGTCCGGCGCGAACTGCCTGCGCAAGGCCACCGCGCGGTCGGCCGCGGCGAGCACTTCCGGGAACCGTTCCAGCGAATCGAGCGCGATCGATTCGGTCACCAGGTCGTCGGCCAGGGCCAGCGCTTCGGCACGGCTGCGCGGTTGCACGCCCCTGGTTCCCGCCGACAACAGTTCCGCAGCGCGCTTGGAGTCGTCGACCGAGTAATACAGGCGCCCGAGCATGCGCTGCACCGGCTGCCGCACCTTCGGATCGACGGCGCCGCGCGCGTCGAGTTCGGCCTGGGCGTGTTCCAGCAGCTGGCGCAGGCTGACATCGGCCTTCAGCGTCTGCTCCGGCGACGTGGCCGCGAAGGTGCTGGTGATGAACTGCATCGCCGCGTTCGCGCTGGCGTTCTCGCGTTGCGCGATGTTCGCCTGCGTGCGCGCCGCATGCGCCTGCCACAGCGCCACGCCGGTGCCGGCGAGCAGGGCCAGCGCGATCGCGGCGATGGACGCGGCCAGGGTGCGGTTGCGGCGCAGCCACAACCTGGTCCGTTCACCGCGCGAAAGGGGCGCCGCGGAGATCGGGCGATCGTCGAGCCAGGCGCGCAAGTCGTTGGCCAGCGCGTCGGCGGAGGCGTAGCGTTGTTCCGGGTCGCGGCGCAGGCAGGTCTGCACGATGGCGGCGAGGTTGCCGCGCAGCGCGCGCGCCAGCGTGGGCGGGGTCAGTCCGCCGCGTTGCGCGGCCTGTTCCGCGCTGGCCTGCGCGGCGGCGCGGGTCAGCGGTTCCGGCTCGCGTTCCAGCTGCTGTAGCCGCTTCGCGACCGGCGTGTCCTGGGTCAGGCCGAACGGATGCGCCCCGGACAGCAGCCGGTGCAGGATCACGCCGAGCTGCCACAGGTCGGATGCGGTGGTGATCGGCGCGTCGTGCAGCTGTTCCGGGCTGGCGTATTCGAAGGTCAGCACGCGATCCATCGTCGCGGTGGCATCGGCCTGCTGCAATTGCTTGGCGATGCCGAAGTCGAGCAGCTTGACCCGTCCGTCCGCGTCGACCAGCAGGTTGGACGGCTTCAGGTCGCGGTGCACCACCAGGTTGCGATGCGCGTAGCGCACCGCGTCGAGCACCTGCAGGAACAGCACGCAGCGCTCGCGCAGGCCAAGCTTGCGTTCGTCGCACCAGCGATCGATCGGCACGCCTTCGACCAGCTCCATCACGAACCAGGGCTCGCCGTCGGCATTGATGCCGCCGTCGAGCAGGGTGGCGATGTTCGGGTGCTGCAGGCCGGCCAGGATCTGGCGTTCGCGCAGGAAGCGCTCGCGCGCGGTGGGCGTGTCCGCGCTGGCGCGGATCAGCTTCAGCGCCGCCCGTTGCGCATAGGCGCCATCGCCGCGCTCGACCGCATACACCGCGCCCATGCCGCCATGGCCGACGACGCCGACGATCTTCCAGGCGCCGATGCTGCGGCCGAGCATGTGGCCGTGCGCTCCGTCGTCCTCGTGCGCATGCGCGAGCGCCTCGCCCCAGGCCGCCACGTCGCCGCTGACGGGCTCCGCGTCGCTGGCGTCCGCCGCCAGCAGCGCGCGCACCTGCGCCAGCAGCGCGTCGTCGCCGGCGCAGGCTTCGAGCAATCGCGCCTCGCGTTCCCCGCCGGCGAGGTCGGCGACCTGGTCGAAGATCGCGAGCGCGCGCCTGCGCCGTTCGCTCGCGGCGTCATTCACGCAGGCATCTCCGCGAGCAGGAAGGCGCGCGCCTTGCGCCAGTCGCGGCGCAGGGTGCGGTCGCTGATATCGAGCATCTGCGCGATCTCCGCTTCCGAATAGCCGCCGAAGTAGCGCAGTTCGACGATCTGCGCGGCGCGTTCGTCCGCCTTGTGCAGCGACTGCAGGAGTTCGTCGAGCGCCAGCACTTCGAACACCGCGCGCTCGCCCGATTCCACTCCGCCCGCGGTCAGGGTCAGCGCTTCGAGCCCGCTTCCGCGCTTGTCCGCCTTGCGCGCGCGCGCGTCGTCCACCAGCACCTGCCGCATCGCCCGCGCCGACAGCGCCAGCAGGTGGTTGCGATCGGTCGCGGTGAGCCTGCTGCCGCCGGCGAGCTTGAGGTAGGCCTCGTGCACCAGCGCGGTGGTCTGGAAGCGGTCGTGCGAACGCCGCAACTGCGCGCGCGCGGCGCGCTTGAGTTCGTCGTACACCGCGGCATAGGCGGTGCCCAGCGCCTGCACATCGCCCTCGCGGGCGCGGGCGAGCAGCGCGGTGACCTCGGGTTGCTGCGATGCCGGTTTCATGGCGCCTCCCCAAGCGTGTCCGGTTTTTTGCCGAAGTTTCGCATAGCTCCGTCACTGCCGGCATTTCGCCGGGGGGTCACTAAAAGGTGGGGAGACCATGAACAAGAATGCGAATCGTCTACATGCGTTGCCGGCCGTATCGATACTGGTCCTGGGGTTGCTGGCGGCGTTGCCCGCGCCGGCGTTCGCTGCCGATCCGAGGTGCCTGGATGCGGATGGCATGGCGATCGTGCCCGAACCCGGCACCGACCAGGGCAGCGAAGGCGGCACGGACAACGCGACCTGCAAGGGCACTGCCAGCGCCTATGGACAGCAGAACAACGCCAGCGCCGAATACAGCAGCGCCTTCGGTTACCACAACACCGCTTATGGCGAGTACGGCAATGCCTTCGGGCAGTACAACGTTGCCGCCGGCTTCAACAGCAATGCCTTCGGTTACGGTAACGAGTCCTTCGGCTTCAACGGCAGCGCTTTTGGCTTCATGAACTCGGCTCTGGGCGAGAACAGCAGCGTATTCGGCTACAGAAGCACGGCCAGCGGCAAAGACAGCAGCGTGTTCGGACGCAGCAGCGAAGCCCAGGGGGTTGCCAGCAGCGCCCTTGGCTATTACGCAAAGGCACTGAACATCGGCAGCACGGCCATCGGTTATCGGGCGGTCGCCGATCGCGACTACGCGGTCTCGGTGGGTGCGGCCGGCGCGGAACACCAGATCATCCACCTGGCCGACGGCACCGAGGATTTCGATGCCGTGAACGTGCGTCAAATGAAGATGCTGGCGAACTGGTTCGGTGGCGGCGCAAGCTTCGATCACGGGGTCTTCATCGCGCCGAATTTCACGATCCAGGGCGCCAACTACAACTCGGTGGCGGCGGCATTCGCGGCAGTGGACACCAAGTTGACGGCGCTTGGCACCGGCACCGGCACCGGTCCGGCAGGCCCGCGGGGCCCCGCAGGACCTCCGGGCCCCGCAGGGCCGCAAGGCCCGGCCGGCGCTGACGGCGCGGGCGGTAACGCGCTGGCGGTGACGTACGACGATGCCGGCCACGCCAGCATCACCCTTGCAGGAGCAGATGGCGACGGCGGCAACGAAGGCACCCAGGTCAAGAATGTCGCGGATGGCACCGATCCGATGGATGCGGTGAACAAGCGGCAAATGGATGCCGGCGACGCGACGACGCTGGCTTCGGCAAATGCCTACACCGACCAGCAGTTCGCGGCCTGGAACGACAGCTTCACCCAGTACCAACAGGGTGTGGAGCGTCGCTTCGCACAAACCGACCGGCGCATCGACCAGGTCGGGGCAATGTCCAGCGCGATGACGCACATGGCGGTGAATGCCGCCAATGGCAGCGGCGCCAAGGGTCGCATCGCGATCGGCGTGGGATTGCAGGGCGGGGAGGGCGCGGTGTCGATCGGTTACGGCAAACGCGTCGGTACGCGTGGTTCGTTCACGCTCGGCGCGGCGTTCGGGGATGGCGAGAACAGCGTCGGCGCGGGCTTCGGCCTCGACCTGTAATCCGTCATCCGGACAGGTAAGCCGGACGGGGCCGGCAGCGGCCCCGTCTTGTACGCCTACTTCTCCTTGCGCCAGTTCACCGAGGCCCGGTTCTCGACCGTGCTCGATTCGATCTGGATGTCGAAGCCCTTGCGCAGCAGGTACTTCAACATCATCGCGTCCTCTGTGCCGAGAAGTGATCCCACGCAGCCATCAGAAAGCGCGGCCTTCGCCGCACCAGACGTGTTTGGCGCGATACCACCGGAGAAGTACTCGGCAGGCGAATCGCGCAGGGCGCTAATCCGCGGGGGAAGCGAGCGCGACCAGCAGGAATCGATAGCGGCTATCGCTGGTGCCGTTGGCATTCCACCAGAACATGTCGCCCGTTTTCCGATACGTGTAGGGAGCGAAGTTGGCGGGGGTCTGGAACTGCATGGCGTCCTGTACTCCGAGAGCCGATAGGCGCGATGGCGAGCTGTCCAGCGAATCCGGATCCGTGAAGTTGCTGGAAACCTTTCCGGCGGATGTCTTCGTCGTTCCAGTGGTCGTCCAGGCCACCTGCAGATAACCGCATTGGTTGCTGGCTTCCAGATAGGTCATGCCGACATAGTCCTGGCCGTTGGTGTTCGGGATGAGTGCGCCGGATATTCCCGCCGCCGCGCTCGCCACCGCGGCAACGACCGCGCCATATGGCGTCCCCGTGGCGGCGGCGGCGGATGCAACCGCCCCCATTGCGGACACGATGCCGGTCTTGATGTTGGCCAGGTCCGCGTTGTCCTGTTCCATCGCGGTGACGGCCAGTTTGATCTTCTGGCCATGGCGCAGGACGCCGCTCCACAGGGTGGGGTAGAGCACGGAATGTGATTTGTCGCGCCAGAACGGAGGTTGGTAGGTTACGCCGTTGCGGGCCTCGTAGTAGTTATCGTTGTCGTCGCCGGGGTCGGGCAGGGGCAGTCGTCGATTCACGTTGCCACCGCCCGAGATCAATCCACGCGCGAGGAAATACAGTTCGTCGCGGTCACCGTCACCGTTGGTACTGGACGTCTGCTCGACCGACATCTTGAAGATGCTCAAGGTCAGCTTGCGCGCGTGGTCGCCGGACGAGTTCGGGCAACTGAATGCGCTGGGCATGGGCTGGTGGATGAGCTCTCCGTCGATGCTGCTCGCGCTAGCCGCGCCCGAGGAAGAAAACGATTGGACGACCACGCGATAGTGCTGGTCGGCGCTCGTCGTGTTGTACTGCGGCAACAGGGATTTGCCCGCGGAGCGAAGCGGAATCTCGAATCGTGCATCCGTGCCGGACAGCTGGTTCCCCGGCAATATGCCAGAGCCGATCTTGATGCCCGGCCACGGGTTGGCCGTCCCGTATTTGTACAACTCCCACCTGGCGTTGGCCGTGGCGCCATGGCCCCATTGCGCGCAGACGAATTCGGGGGCCTCGACGAAGCTCAGTTTCCTCTGCCAGTTGGGCGGGAATTCGTTGGACTGGCAGGGCGCGTTGGCGACATGGACGTCACCATTGAACGCGACGATTTTTGGGTTCATCGTCTTCAACTGCGTACTCGCGGGCGCGGGGTTGTTGATTGCGACGAGTTTCTGGTTCAAGGGTTTGAACTGCGCGCTCGCGGGCGGGGTCGCGGACAGACAGGCGACGAGCGCCGCCGGCAGGATGCGTTGCATCGGGGACATGGTCGTTCCTCCTTGCCGGGCTGCGGCTGGAAGCCGCAAGGGATGGCCCTGCATCCGGGGAATCGAAAGAATGGTCGGGAAGCGGACATGTCGCGTCGTGCACGACCGCCGGGCGTCACTTTTCCTTGCGCCAGTTCACCGATGCGCGGTTCTCCACCGTGCTCGATTCGATCTGGATGTCGAAGCCCTTGCGCAGCAGGTACTTCAGCATCATCACCTGGCCGGTGCCGAGCAGGGACACGCCGTAGCCGACGTACAACTTCGGCGACAGGTACTTGCCGACGCTGAGCACGTCGCTGCCGAGCGCGCGCGATTGGGTGACGCCGGCGTCGTCCAGGCCCAGGCGCGCGCCCAGCCTGGAGGCGATCAGCCCGGTGCCGGCGTTGAGCGCGGATTTCGCCGCGCCCAGCTGGCGCGCCTCGTTGCTGCTGAGGCTGTCGAGCGGGCGGCCGAGCGCGAGGTAGGACAGCGCCTCGGATTCGCTCCTGGCCGGATCCGAATACACCGTCGCGCGCGGCGCCGACGCGCGGCCCTCGACCTTGATCCCGGCGGTGACATCGCCGACCACGCGTTCGGCGCGCACGTCGAGGATCGGATCGCCGACCGGCGTGTTCGACCACAGCAGCCGCCCGCGGGTGATGTCGAGCTTCTGCCCATAGGCGGTGTAGCGCCCGGCCACGTCGAGCGCGCCGGTTCCGCGCATCTCGCGCCCGGGCACCGCGCGCACGCGCAGGTTGCCGCCGAGCGTGCCGACCAGGCCGAAGCCCTTGATGTTGACGTCCTCGCCCATCGCCAGCGCGAGGTCGAGGTCGAGCCGGTTCGGCGCCTCGCGCTTGGGGTCGACCGGATCGAGCACCACCACGTCTTCCGATGCGGAAACGCCTTCGTCCAGCCGTTCGAGGTTGATGTCGGCTTCGGGGATGGTGACGGTCCCGCTCACCTGCAGCGGATCGCCGGCGCGGTAGCGCACCACCACGTCCGGGTTCGCCACCGCGCGCAGTTGCCGCGTTTCCGCGACCAGCACGTTCTCGCCGCGCAGGTTCAGCACCAGCGGCGTGTCCTGGTTCCTCCAGCCCAGGGTGCCGTCGACGTTCAGCACGCCGTCGCCGGAACGCACGCGGCCGACGATGCGCGCGTTGCCGTCGGGCTGCGCCTGCATGCGCAGGTCGCCCTCGTGCAACGCGATGCCGAGCGAGGGCAGTTCGGTGGCGAAATCCTGCAGGTGGCCCTCGCCGCCGACCACCGGCGCGGCGCGGGTGCCGGCGAGGCGCAGGTCGGCGTCGAGTTTGCCGGTGGGCTCGACGATGTCCGGCGAGAACAGTTCCATCCACGTCAGCGCATCGGTGCTCACCTTCACCTCGCCCGACAGCGGCGCGAACGCGTCCCAGCCGGTGGCGAGGTGCGCGTCGATGCGCCCGTCGTCGTTGAAGCGCGTGCCCAGCTTCGCGGAAACGCGCTGCGGGTCGAACTCGGCGTCGAGCGCCAGCTCGTCGTAGGAGACGAAGTCGCGGCGCGCGCGCGCGCTGTTGCGCAGCCCGCCGTGCGCCGAGGCCAGCGTCGCGTGGCCGCGCCAGGCATTGCCGGCGGGAACCACGCGCGCATCCAGCGCGATTTCGCCGTCGAGCAGCCACGGCCGGCCGTCCTCGCGTTCGGGCAGGTAGGGAATCGACAGCGCCAGCGGCAAGGCTTCGCCGCGCACGTTCAAGCCACGCCGCGGCCAGTCCGCGTCCGCGCACAGGCTTCCGCCCGCGTTCGAGGCCAGGCAGGAACGCGACAGCACGCCGCTCGCGCCATCCCACGACCAGCGCGTCGGCTGCTGCAACGCCCAGGCCGCGCCTTTCGCCGGATCGAAGCGCAGCGCCGCCAGCGTGCCCTGCCAGCGCGCGCCTTGCCTGGTCGCGTCGCCGTCCAGCGCGATCGCGCCGAGGTCGCCGCGCGCGTCCGCGTCGAAGCGCAGGCGTTCGACCGCGCCGCGCAGGTTCGCGCGCAGGTCGGTGAAGGGCAGGCCCAGCTGCAGGCCCTGCGCGTCGATCGCGAGCGAACCGTCGCCGCTGCGCCATGGCAGGCGTCCCCTGGCGGCGATATGCCGCGCGAGGTAGTCGCCGAACGCGACATCGTCGCCGTTCATGTCGATCGCGACATCCGGCGCGTCGCGCGCGCCGCGCAACTGCAGCGTGCCGCGCAGCGTGCCGCGCCCGCCGGGAAGCAGGTCGTCGAGTTGCAGCGGCGCGAAGTTCGCATCGACCTGCATCGCCGCCGCGATGCGCCCCTTCGCGTCGATCCGGCTGCGGCCCAGCGCCAGCGCGACATCGCCGGAATACGCATCGCCATCGACATCCAGCGTCGCGCGGCCGGACAGCGCGCGCTTGCGCAGCGTGCCGCCGAGTTGCCGCGCATCGAGGTGCGCGAGCAGGGAACCGTCGCCGCGCACCTGGCCGTCGCCCTGCAGCTTGCCGTCGATCGCGCCGGGCCAGTCGGGCGCGAAATAACCGGGGTCGAAACCGGCGAGCGTGGCCTCGGCCTTCCACGCGAGGTTCGGATTCCACGCCAGCGTGCCGGTCGCGTCGAGCCGGCCCTGCGGCATCGTCGCGCGCAGCGCGCGGATGCGCACGCCGTCGCGGTCGCCGATGCCGTCCAGGCGCACGTCCGCGCGCTCGTTGCCGCGCTGCAATCGCGCGGTGCCGATCGCCGCCCACAATTCCGGTTTGCCGGCGAGGCCGAAATCCGCGTCGCCGCGCACCTGCGCCTTGCCGTCGGCGCCGCGCCATTGCAGGCCGCGCGCGTTCACCGCGAACTTGAGCGCGGCCTTTTCCGCATCGCGCAGGTCGGCATAACCGTTCGCGGTGACGCGCCCGTCGAAAACGTCCAGCACCAGCGGCTGCGCCCGCAGCACGCGGTCCTGCAACGAGAGTTTCGAGGGCTGCAGCGTGGCGTGGAAGTCGCCCCGCGACACCGTCCCGCGCAGGTTCGCGTTGCCGCCGTTGCCGTCGGCGACCAGGTCGAACGCGAGCGGGATCGAGGCTTCGCCGCTGCCGGCGAGCAGCGACGGATCCAGCGCCTCGCTGTTGGCGCGCAAATGCCAGCCCGGTGCGTCCTTGTCCCCGCGCAGCGTCAGCGTCGCGCGCAAGGGCGCCGGCGCGCGCCCGGCGAGGGCCACGTCCATGCGCGAAAGATCGCCTTTCGCCACCAGCCCCAGCCGCGGCGCGGTGCGTCCGGCCGGCGCGGGCAGCACCGCGGTGGCGACGAGGTCGCTGCGGTAATCCTCGCGCGGCGCGTAATCGCCGTGCAGCGTGAACACGCCGCGGTCGCTGTCCACGCGCAGGCGTTCGACGTGCAGCCGTCCGCTCGACGCGTCCAGGCCGCCGCGCGCGCTGCGGATGTCGGCCAGCGCTTCGCCTTCCTGCAGCAGCTTCAATCCGTCGACGCGGATCGCGCGCGCCTGCAGCGCCAGCGGCGGCGCGATGTCCGGCAGCACGTCCGGCCACTTCGGCAGTTCGAACGGCTTGTCGCTGCGCGGCAGGTCCAGGGTCGCGCCACGCACGTCCAGCGCGTCCAGGCGCAGGCGCTTGCCCAGCAGCGGGCGGATCGCCGGATCGACCACCACCGCGTCCGCATCGAACACGATCCGGCCCATCGCGCAGCTCGCGGTCTTCGTCGGCACGCAGTCGGGATCGCGCTGGCGCGGCATGGCGAAATGCACGCCGTGCAGGGTCATCGGCCCGGAGGCCGGACCTTCCGCGCTTTTCCACGTCAGTTCGCTGCCGGCGGGCAGGCGCGCGACGATCTGCCGCAGCAGCGCGTCGCGGCCGCCGATCGTCATCAGCAGCCAGTACAGCAGCAGCGCGGCGGCGACGACCAGCGCGAGCGTGCCCAGGCCGCTGCGCAATGCGACCTTGCGTTGCCGCTGCTTGCGCAAGGCGCGCAGTTGGGCGATGTGCGCCTCGCGCTGCGCGTCGGTCGCGTCCGCCGGCAGCGGATCGAGCCCGTAGCGCCGGTAGCGTGCGTAGCGTTCGCGCCAGTTCACGGCCATGCCCTCACAGGTCCGCGCCGATGTTGAGGCCGATGGTGAACGGCGAGTCCGGATGGTCCAGGCCGTGCGCGATGTCGATGCGCACCGGGCCGACCGGCGAACGCCAGCGCAGGCCGATGCCGACGCCGGTGTGCATGTCCGGCGTGGCGCCGTCGAACGCGCTGCCGCTGTCGACGAACACCGCCGCGCCCCATGGGCCGTTGAAATAGCGTTCGTACTCGACGCTGCCGGTCAGCAGGTTGCGTGCGCCGACCGCGAATTCGTCGCCGGCGGCGTTGCGGATGCGCGGCCCGACCTCGCGCCAGCCGTAGCCGCGGATGCTGCGGTCGCCGCCCGCGTAGAAACGCAGGCTGGGCGGCATGTCCAGCAGTTCGCCGCTGAAGGTGTGGCCGATTTCGCCGCGCACGATCAGGCGGCTGTCCGCATCGAATCCGTGGAACCACTGCGCGCCCGCGTCCACCTGCGCGAAGGATCCGCCATCGCCGCCGCCGCCGCGCAGCATCAGCGTGCCGCCGAGGCCGCGGCGCGGCGCGAGGCGGTTGTCGACGTCGATGTATTCCGCGCGCAGCTCCGGGAACACGAAGCTGGCGTAGCGGTAATTCGGCAGCGTGTCCGGGTCGCTGTCGTCGAGGACATTCTCTTGAAAATATGCCCAGCGCTCGCGCAGCACGTGCAGCGCGGCGACGAGGTTGAGGTAGTCGTTGTACTGGCCGCTGCGGCTGGCGACGAACTCGACCCGGCGCGTGTCGAGGAAATCGGTCTGCTCGTCCGCGGCCTGCAGGCTGGCGGTGTACCAGCCGTCCAGCCACGCGAACGCCGGCACGCGGTACTGCAGGGTCAGGGTCTTGCGGTCGCGCGCGTAGTCGACTTGCGCCAGCGCCTTGTGCCCGCGCGAGTTCAGGTAGCGCCGTTCCACGCCCAGGCGCACGCCCGGCCCGCTTTCGGTGCCGTAGCTCAGGCCGGTGGTGTAGATGCTGCGCGGCGCCGGGGTCAGGTCGATCCGCACCGGCACGCGCTTGCCGTCCGCGTCCTCGGGCTTCGGCGACACCTCGACCAGGCCGAAGTAATCGAGCCCGACCAGCGAACGGCGCAGGCGATCGAGTTCGGCTTCGTCGTAGGCATCGCCGGGTTCCCAGCGCACCAGCTTGCGCAGCAGCTTGTCGCGGATCACCTGCTTCGGCGCCTGCGAGAAGGTCGCTTCGCCCAGCGCGTAGCGGTCGCCGCTGGCCCAGCGCAGGTCGATGTCGGCGGCCTGCTCGGCGCGCGTCACCCGCACTTCGTGCGCGGTGAAATCCGCGTCGAAATACCCGTGCGCGGCCAGCGCGCGGTTGACCTGCGACTTGCTGGCCTCGTACAGGGCGTGGTCGAGCACCGCGCCGGGTTTCGGCGCGAACGCGGCCAGCGCGGCGCGCACGGTCTTGTCGCCCGCACCCGCGCCGTTCACGCCGACGTTGAAGCCGCGGATGCGCACCGGTTCGCCCAACTCGACCCGGATCGCGACCGAAAGCGTGCGGTTCGCGCGTGCGGCGCGTTGCGCTTCGCCCGTGGCCGCGTCCGCCGCGGCGGGCGTCGCGTTCGGCGCCGGCGGTTCGGAGTCCGCGCCTTCCGGCGCGCCGCGGTCGCTGCGCTGGATCGTGATCGTCGGCGAGTAGTAGCCGAAGGGTTCCAGCGCTTCGCGGGTTTCGGCCTCGGCCTCGCGCAGCAGGTAGACGAGGCGGCGGCCGGAGACGTCCTTGCCGACCGCGTCGCTGAGCGAGAGCGACACGCGCACGTTCTCGACCATCTTCGGGTCGGAAAGGCCGCCGATGTCGACCTTGGTCACGGTAATCGCCCGCGCCGGCAGCACCGCCGCGCAACACAGGAGCAGCAGCGGCAGGCGAAGGGGGGAGGGGCGCATCGGCGCAGGATAGCCGCCGCGCGTCAACGCGCGATTAACCTGCACGCAGGCGCTCAGCGCGGCAGCGATTCCGCCGGCAGCGTCCGCGGCACGCCGGTGGCGTCCAGGCCCAGGACCCGCGCGAGGTTCTCCCAACCGGCGGGCGTCCGCACATAGACGTAGGCGAGGTCGATGCCGGCGCCGTTGAGTTCGATTTCCCAGTAGGTATGGCCGCTGCCGTCGTCGTACGGACGCGCGCTGCCGGCGCCGTCCCACACCCGGGCGATGCCCAGGTCGCGGACTTCGATCGCGGTCGCGCGCGCGTCGCCGCAGGGCGCGCAGAACGCCTGCACCGTGCGCGGCGCATGGTCGAGGGCGTCGAGCGCGGCCACGGCCTGTTGCAGGTCGAGGTAGGCGAACTGGTCGGCGCTGGCGGCGGCGGGCATGAGCGCGAGCAGCGTGGCGAACGCGATGGCAAGGCGATTGGGCATCGGCGGAGGATAGTGCATTGCATTGAGCCCCTCTCCCGCCCTTCGGGCACCCTCTCCCACGCAAGCGGGGAGAGGGAAAAGCAGCGCATCGTGCTCTTGATGTTCCCTCTCCCCTTCGAGGGAGAGGGTAGCGCGCAGCGCCGGGATAGGGGTCAAGCCGACAGGTGCTCGATCGCGGCGACGCTGCCGAGGCGATCGGACAGGCGCTTGAGCAGGGCGAGGCGGTTGCGGCGCAGCGCGGGGTCGTCCACGTTCACCATCACCTGGTCGAAGAAGGCATCGACCTGCGGCCGCAGGCGCGCGAGATGCGCGAGCGCATCGACGTAGTCGCCGTGCGCCAGCGCGTGGCCGGTTTCGGCGTAGACCGCTTCCACCGCCTCGGCCAGCGCGAGCTCCGCCGGTTCGCGCAGCAGCGCTTCGTCCTCGATGTGCGGGATCTCGTCGGTGGCCTTCTTCAGGATGTTGCCGATGCGCTTGTTGGCCGCGGCCAGCGCGGCGGCTTCGGGCAGTTGCGCGAAGGTGCCGATGGCGTCGATGCGGCGGTCGAAGTCGTACAGCGATTTCGGCTTCAGCTCGGCGACGGCAGTGAAGTGCGAGGCGGGAACGCCCTTGTCGGCGTAGTAGCCACGCAGGCGGTCGAGGATGAAGTCGTAGAGGTCTGCAACAACTGCATGCGGTTGCTCGGGAATGATGGTCAGTGATGCAGATTTCGCGTCGATTCCTTCGGCATCCAGCTTCCGAAGGCGGTCAACTGCCTTTGCAGCACTCATGCCCTCGGTCGACTGTCGGATCTGCATACAAGCTTCGAACAAAAGATCCGGCAAGCCGATGCTGTATCCGCTCTCGATGATCGTCCGCGCCAAACCCAGCGCATTGCGTCGCAGCGCGAACGGATCCTTGTTGCCGGTCGGCTTGAGCCCGGCGGCGAACCCGCCCGCAAGCGTGTCCAACCGTTCGGCGATCGCGAGCACCTTGCCGAGCGGGGAGAGCGCGATGTCGTCGCCGGCGAAACGCGGCTGGTAGGCCTCGTCGATGGCGAGCGCGACCTCGGCCGCCTCGCCCGCGGCCCTGGCGTAATAGCGGCCGGCGATGCCCTGCAGTTCCGGGAATTCGTTGACCATGCGGCTTTGCAGGTCGTTCTTCGCCAGCAGCGCGGCGCGGCGCGCCAGTTGCGGATCGACGTCCGCCTGCGGTGCGATCGCCTCGGCCAGCGCGGCCACGCGTTCGGCCTTGTCGGCGACCGTGCCGAGTTTCGCCTGGTAGGTGACGTTCGCGAGGCCCGCGCCCATCGCGGCGAGGCCCTGCTTCAGGTCCTCGTCGAAGAAGAACTTGGCGTCGGCGAAACGCGGGCGGATCACGCGTTCGTAGCCCTTGCGGATCTCCGACGGATCCTTCGGCTCGATGTTGGCGATGCCGATGAAGTGTTCGGTCAGCCTGCCGCCGGCGTCGAGCACGGGGAAGAACTTCTGGTTGGTCTCCATCGTCGCGAC
Organism: Thermomonas sp.; assembly: GCA_044226035.1. Lineage (GTDB taxonomy): Bacteria > Pseudomonadota > Gammaproteobacteria > Xanthomonadales > Xanthomonadaceae > Pseudoluteimonas. Next base: position 14,837 of record JBGAHT010000007.1, read on the forward strand.
CAGCGCTTCCTGCGGCACCGCGAGGAACTCGCGTTCGAACGCGCAGGCCACCGCCGCCGGCCATTCGTTGAGGCAGTTCACCTGCTCGAGGTTGTCGGCGTCGATGCGGGCGGTGCCGCCGGCGGCCTTCGCCGCGGCGTGGACCTCGCGTTCGATGCGCGCGCGGCGCTCGTCGGCGTCGACCAGCACGTGGGCGCCGCGCAAGGCGTCGACGTAGTCGCCCGGAGTGCCGATCCACACCGGCTTGTCGTGCAGGAAGCGGTGGCCGCGGCTCATGCGGTCGGCGCGCACGCCGAACGATTCGGTTTCGACCACGTCCTCGCCGAGCAGCAGCACCAGCCAGTGCACCGGGCGCGCGAAGGCGTAATCGTGGTCGCCCCAGCGCATCGGCTTGGGAATCGGCATCGCGGCGATGGCTTCGCGCAACACCTCCGGCAGCAGGTCGCGGGTGCGCGCGCCGGATTTGGTCGCGCGATGCACGAAGCGCTCGCCCTTGGCGTCGGTGAGCTTGTCGAGCCGCGTCCATTCGACGCCGGCCTTGGCGGCGAAGCCTTCCAGCGCCTTGGTCGGCTTGCCGTCGGCATCGAGCGCGATGTTCAGGTAGGGGCCGAGCACTTCCGAGGCCTGTTCGGGCTGTTCGACCGCCACGCCCGGCAGCAGCACCGCGAGCCGGCGCGGCGAGTACAAGGGCTTCGCGGCGCCGCGTTCGACCGCGATGCCGCGCTTCTCCAGCGCCGCGAGCACGCCGTCGAACAAGGCCTGCGCCAGGCCGGGCAGGGCCTTGACCGGGAGTTCCTCGGTGCCGAGTTCGATCAGCAAGGGTTGCATTGCGGTCATGCGGAGAGCCTTTGCGTTTTTCCTTCTCCCTTCGGGAGAAGGTGCCCGGAGGGCGGATGAGGGTACGAGGCGCGGGTGAACTGAATCGTTTGCCGAACCCTCACCCCAACCCCTCTCCCGAGGGGAGAGGGGCTTTCAATCCGGGGAACCCCAATTTCTCGCGCTGCGCGAAGTAGGCCTTCGCCACCGCCTGCGCCAGCGCGCGCACGCGCAGGATGTAGCGCTGGCGCTCGGTGACGGAAATCGCGCGGCGAGCGTCGAGCAGGTTGAAGCTGTGCGAGGCCTTGGTCACCTGCTCGTAGGCCGGCAGCGGCAGGCCGAGTTCGACCAGCTTCATCGCCTCGGCTTCGCAGGCGTCGAAGCGGTGGAACAGTTCGGCCACGTCCGCGTGCTCGAAGTTGTAAGCGCTCTGTTCGACTTCGTTCTGGTGGTAGACGTCGCCGTAGGTGACCGGCGCGCCGTCCGGGCCGTGCGTCCACACCAGGTCGAACACGTTGTCGCAGTTCTGCAGGTACATGCACAGGCGCTCGAGGCCGTAGGTGATCTCGCCGAGCACCGGCCTGCACTCCAGGCCGCCGGCCTGCTGGAAGTAGGTGAACTGGGTGACTTCCATGCCGTTCAACCACACTTCCCAGCCCAGGCCCCAGGCGCCGAGCGTCGGCGATTCCCAGTTGTCCTCGACCAGGCGCAGGTCGTGCACCAGCGGGTCGATGCCCAGCGCCTTCAGCGATTCGAAATACAGCTCGACGATGTCGTCGGGCGAGGGCTTCATCGCCACCTGGTACTGGTAATAGCGCTGCAGGCGGTTCGGGTTCTCGCCGTAGCGGCCGTCGGTGGGTCGGCGGCAGGGTTGCACGTAGGCGGCGTTCCACGGTTCCGGGCCGAGCGCGCGCAGGAACGTGGCGGGGTGGAAGGTGCCGGCGCCGACCTCGAGGTCCAGCGGCTGGATCAGGACGCAGCCGCGTTCGGCCCAATAGGCGTTGAGGCGCTGGATGAGCTGCTGGAAGGTCGGGGGAACGCGGTCGGCGGGCATGGCGAGGCCGGGAAATGCAGTTTCGCTAGTATAAGTGGCGCCACTCTTCTCCCTCCCTTTCGCGGCAGCGAAGGGGAGGGCCGGGGAGGGGTGATTTTCCGACAACCAACCTCCCAACCTCCTCCTTGCGCTGCGCGCAAAAGGGGAGAAGCACAAGGCCGATGCGACAGCCGTTCCTGATCCTCGAAACCGGGCGCCCGATCGCCTCGATGCGCCGGCACGGCGGGTTCCCGCACTGGATCCGCGTCGCCGCCGGGCTCGAACGCGACGACGCGGTGGTGGTGAACGTCGAGGACGGCGAACCGCTGCCTTCGCGCGAAGGCTTCGCCGGCGCCATCGTCACCGGCTCCGGGGCGATGGTCACCGACCGCGCCGACTGGAGCGAGCGCAGCGCGCAGTGGTTGCGCGAGGCCGCGCACGCGGGCATGCCGCTGCTGGGCATCTGCTACGGCCACCAGCTGCTCGCGCACGCGCTGGGCGGGGACGTGGGCTACCACCCGGACGGGCGCGAGATGGGCACGGTCGAGATCGACCTGCATCCGCCGGCCGCGGACGATCCGCTGTTCGCCGGCCTGCCGCAGCGCTTCCCGGCGCAGGCCACGCACCTGCAGAGCGTGCTGCGCCCGCCCGCCGGCGCGACCGTGCTCGCGCGTTCGCTGCACGACGCCTGCCATGCCTTCCGCTGGGGCGAACGCGCCTGGGGCCTGCAGTTCCACCCCGAGTTCAGCGCCACCCACATGCGCGGCTACATTGACGCGCGCGGCGAGGCCTTGCGCGAGGAAGGCCGTTGCCCGAAGCGGCTATCGCGTACCATTTCCGCGACGCCGCATGCGCGGCGCGTGCTGCGGCGCTTCGTGCGCCATGCGCGGCGGGGAATCTGAATCCGGATCCGACAGGGGAAGCAGGGAATGACGACGCGAGCGGTGGGACCCGGCAAGGGCTGGAGCTGGCTGGTGCGCGCGGCGAACCTCGGCAGCCAGAACGCGAAGGCGCTGTTCGGCGCCGCCGCCTGGCTGATGGCGATCGCGCTGGTGCCGACCGCGGTGCAGGTGATCCTGCAGAAGACCATGCCCGAATCGCCCGCGCTGATGGGCGCGGTGATGGCGTTCACCCTGTTGTACTCCGCGATCGCGATGCCGCCGGCGACGGCCGGCCTGCTGCGCGTGATCCACGCGGTGGAAACCGGCGTGCCGGTCCGCGCTGCCGCGATCTTCGATGGCTATCGGCAGAACCCCGGGCGGGTGATCGGCCTGTCCCTCGTGCTGCTGGTGCTCGCGATCCTCGTGCTGGGCGGCGCGCTGGCCCTGTTCGGCGGCCACTTCCTGCAGGGACTGGAGGAATTCGTGGTCGCGGCGCAAACCGCGACCGCGTCCGGGGGGACGCCGCAATTGCCGCCGTTGCCGGACGGCATCGGCACCCTGGTCGGGCTGCTGGTGATCTTCGGCCTGTTCTTCAACGGCGTGTATGCATTGAGCTTCGGCCAGGCCGCGCTCGGCGGGCGCGGGATCGGCGAGGCGATCGGCGACGGCATCGCCGGCACGTTCAAGAACGTCCTGCCGTTGCTGGTGATGCTGGTCGTGGTGCTGGTCGCCGGCGTGGTGGCGATGGTCGCGGTGGGGCTGGTGATGGCCTTGCTGGCCGCGATCGGCAGCCTGGTCCATCCCGCCGTCGCGATGCTGCTGGTCGCGCCCGTCTACCTCGCGCTACTGGTCGCGATTTACGTCATCGCGTTCGGCGTCATGTACTACATGTGGCGCGACATCTGCGGCGACGCGGCCCCGGTGCCCGCGGGTTCGGCCGACCAGTTGCAGGCCTGAGCGAACGAAGGATCGTTACAGGGGAGGTGGAAGATGGGAACGCGCACACTGGGTCCGGGCGCCGGTATCGGCTGGCTGAAGAATGCGCTCAACCTCGGTCGCGACAACCCGGGGGCCATCTTCGGCGGGGCGGCACTGATGATTCTGGTGCTCTTCGCGATGCTTTTGCCGCTCATCCTCATGATGGTCCCGATGGCAAGGACGAACCCGGATCCGCGCGTGTTGTTCGGAGCAATGTTCGCAATCGGATTGCCGATGATGATGGTTTTTGCGGTGATGGTCGTCGGGTTCCTGCGCTTGATCGACGCGGTCGAAACAGGACGGCAAGTCACCGCGACCCACATCTTCGCCGCGTTCCGCGATTGGCCCACGGCGCTGCGCGCAATTGGCTTCATGCTCCTTTTGTTTGTTATACAGAACGCCTTGTTGATGGCCTTGGTCACTGTGTTCGCGCCGGACTTCGGTGCTTGGTATCTGCATAACCTGCAAGCGTCATTGTCCGGTCACCAGCAACCGGTCCCCGCCGGGTTCGGACGCGGCTTCGCGATTATGCTTGTGGTGAACCTGCTCGTCTTTGCAATGAAGGCCGTCGGCCTGGGGCAGGTCGCATTGCGCGGCGCCGGCGTGATCAATGCCCTCAAGGATGCCGTGTCCGGTGCGATCAAGAACGTGTTGCCGATGCTGGTTTTCGTGCTGGTCGCGATCGGGGCGTGCCTGGGCGTGATCCTTGTGCTGGGCTTGCTGGTGGGCCTTCTGGCGCTGCTCGGCAAAGCGATTGGCATTTGGATCTTGATCCTGACGATTATCCCCCTGTATCTGGGTCTCTTGTTGGCCATGATCGTGATCATGTACGGCATCATGTACTACATGTGGCGCGACATCTGCGGCGACGCGGCCCCGGTGCCCGCGGGTTCGGCCGACCAGTTGCAGGCCTGATTCCCGACTCGCTTCGATCAGCCGATCGAAGCGAGCAGCGTGAGGTAGCGCGCGCAACCCCAGGCCAGCGCGGCGAGCCCGGCCAGCAGCTGCAGCCACAGCCACAGTTTCGCCGCCAGCGGCATGCGCGGCGCGTCGTCGGCGCGCAGCACGCGGGTGCCGGCGATGAGATCGTGCAGCGCGCGGTGCTGCGGCGGCAGCGCCGCCAGCAGGTGGCCGAGGTTGAGCGTGATCCACGAAGCCACGCCCGCGAGCTGCCGCGCGAACGCGCGCGCGGTGCCGGGCCGATTCCCGTCGATGTCGGTGGCGATCAGGCCGAAGGCGCGCTTGCCGGGCGAACCCTGCCAGCGCGAGGCTTCGCCCAGGCCGTGCCAGAGCAGGGCGATGCCGGCGCAGGCCAGCGCGAACGGCAGCGTCGCCCGTTCGAGGCCGTCCTGCACCGCTTGCGCGGCCGCCCGCAGCGCGGGGTCCTGCATCAGCGCCTGCGCGAGCGAATGCAGGTCGCGCCCGGACAGCAGCGCATCCGACATCGCCTGCGACGCGCGCCCGAACAACTGCCGCCAGCCGGCGAGCGTGGCGTCGATGCCGGCGTGCACCTGCGCGCGGGTGGCGAACCAGGCGAGCGCGGCGATGGCGACGAAATCCAGCGACCACGCCGCGTAGCGATGCCAGAACCCGCCGGGCACGCGCGAGGCGGTGGGCGCGCCCGCGTTCACGTGGCTGCGGGCCTGGGCGCGATCATGCGCGCGGCGAGGATGCCCAGTTCGTACAAGGCGATCATCGGCAGCGCCAGCAGCAGCTGCGACACCACGTCCGGCGGGGTCAGCACCGCGGCGACGACGAAGATGCCGACGATCGCGTAGCCGCGCCATTCGCGCAGCTGCGCCGGCGTGACCCAGCCGAGCAGCACCAGGATCACCAGCGCCACCGGCAGCTCGAACGAGACGCCGAAGGCGAGGAAGATCACCAGCACGAAATCGAGGTAGGCGCTGATGTCGGTCATCATCGCCACGCCCGCCGGCGTCACCCTGTTGAGGAAGGTGAACACCGCCGGCAGCACGATGAAGTAGGCGAACGCGCAGCCGGCGTAGAACAGCGCCAGCGCGGAGGCGAGCAGCGGCAGCGCGAGGCGCCGCTCGCGCCGGTACAGGCCCGGCGCGACGAAGGCCCACAGCTGGTACAGCAGCCACGGCATCGAACCGACCAGGGCGACGCAGAACGCCAGCTTCAGCGGCGCGAAGAACGGCGAGGCGACCTGGGTCGCGATCAGGCGCCCGCCCGCGGGCAGCTTGTCCAGCAGCGGTTGCGCCAGCCACGCGTACAGCCGGTTGGCGAACGGCAGCAGCACGAGCAGCAACAACAGCAAGCCGCCGATCGCGCGCAGCAGGCGCGAACGCAGTTCGATCAGGTGCGCGACCAGGCGCGAACCGGTGTCCTCGGCGTCAGTCGCGTCGTTCGCCATCGCTTTCGCCGGGGGTCGGTGCGGGGGGCGGCGCGGCATCCGCGGCCGGCGTCGATGGCGCATCGCGCAGGGACTGGCCGGCCTCGCGCAGCGCGTCGCCGGTTTCGCGCAGGCTGCGCTTCAACTCGTCGGCGGCCAGTTCCTGCTCCAGTTCGGATTTCACCGCGTACCAGTGCGCGCGCGCGCGGCGCACCCACAACCCGGCCAGGCGCGCGGCCTTGGGCAGGCGCTCGGGGCCGAGCACGACCAGCGCCACCAGCGCGATCAGGACCAGTTCGGAAAAGCCGACGTCGAACATCGCGCGGGCCGCGCGAGCGCGTCAGCGCACGACCGGCGGATTGCGGTCGTCGTCCTGCGGCTTGGGCGCGGCGGCGTCCTTGTCCTGCGCCGGCGGCGGCGCGGGTTCGTCCTCGCGCATCGCCTTCTTGAACTCCTTGACCGCGGTGCCGAGATCCTTGGCGCCGCCGGTGAGGCGCTTGGTGCCGAAGATCAGGACCACGACCAGCAGCACGATCAGCCAGTGCCAGATGCTCAAACCGCCCATGACGCGTTCCGCCGGAAAATCCTTCGAGGAAGGCAGTTTACCGCAGGCGTCAGTGCGCCGGCGGCGGGGTGGTGTCGGGCAGCGGTTCGGCCACGGCCGGGCTGGTCGTGGCCGGCGGCGGTGCGACCGGTGCCACGGGCGCGGCGGCCGGGACCGCCGTGGCGGCGGCTGGCGCGCCATCGTCGGCGCGGCGCGCGCGCGCGGTGGCGGTGGCTTCCTCCAGCGCGTCGCGGAACCCGACCACGGCGCTGGACGGCGGCTGCGGCATGCGCGATTCGAAGATCATCCGCGGCGTGGTGTCGCGGCCGTACGCCGATTCGTCCGCGGCATCGTCGATGCTGAGCACCGCGCCGTCGAGGGCGACGCCGGCGAACAGGCCGCGCGCGCGCGACCACGACCAGATTTCCGCCTTCATCTCGCCGTCGGTGGCGGCGCTGGCGTTGCGCCCGACCGGGCCGGCGGCGACGCCGGCATCGGCGCCGAGGGTGAACTTGCCGTTGACGATGGAGTCCAGCCCGCGGTCGCTGCGGAACACCAGCACGATGTCCGCCGACTGCACGCCCGCCTGCAGGCCGATGCTGCCGCCGGTGAGGGTGACGAAGGCCGGGTTCGACCAGGTGCCGTCCGCGGCCTTGACCGAGAGCAGGCCGTGGCCGCGGCGGCCGCCGACCACCAGCCCGAGCTTCATCGCGTCGGGGATGACGATCACCGCGCGGGCCTCGTCGAACAGCTTGTCCGGGATCGCCGATTCCGGGATCGCCTGGATGTCGGTCAACACCCGCACCGCGTTCTGCGCGCGCGCGTCCTCCTGCGGGCCGGCCAGGGCCGGGGCCGAGGCGAGGCTGGCGAGAAGGGCGAGTCCGAGGGCGGCGCGGGTCGGTCGGGGCATGCGGTTTCTCCGTGGGGGATGGCGACTCCGGCGCGGGCGTTTCGACCGCGCGGGACAGCCGGGGTTCACGCTAGTCCGCGGCCGATGAATCCGGTCTGAGCCGCGCGCCTGTCATCCTATGCGGATGAACGATGCTTCCACCCGCCTGCTCGTGCTCGCCAACCTCGGCACCCCCGCGGCGCCGACCGCGCAAGCCGTGTCCGCCTACCTCGACGAATTCCTCACCGATCCGCGCGTGGTGCAGTTGCCGCGCTGGTTGTGGCGACCGTTGCTGCGGCGGGTGATCCTGCCGCGGCGCAGCCCGGTGGTGGCGGGGAAATACGCCTCGATCTGGATGCGCGAAGGCTCGCCGCTCGCCGTCCACACCCGGCGCCTCGCGCAGGCGGTGCAGGACCGGTTGCCGCAATGGAAGGTGGTGCACGCGATGCGCTACGGCGCGCCGTCGCTGGCCGATGCCTTGCGGAACGGAATCGCCGCCGGCGCGCGCGAGATCCGCGTCCTGCCGCTGTATCCGCAGTATTCGACCACCACCACCGCGTCCGTCGCCGACGCCATCGCCGGCATCGACGCCGGCGATGCGCGCATCGCCATGCTCGACGACTACCACGCGCATCCGGCCTGGATCCGCGCCGTCGCCGGTTCGATCCGCGCGCACTGGCAAGCGCAGGGTCGCGGCGAACGCCTGATGCTGTCGTTCCACGGCCTGCCGCAGCGCGTGGTCGACGCCGGCGATCCCTACGCCGCGCAGTGCGAGGCCAGCGCACGGGCGATCGCGCGCGAGCTGGGCATGGAACGCGGCGACATCGAGCTGTGCTACCAGTCGCGCTTCGGCAAGGGCAAGTGGCTGCAACCGTCCACCGATGCGCGCCTGCACGCACTCGCCGCGCAGGGGATCCGGACGATCGACGTCGCCTGCCCCGGGTTCGCGGTCGATTGCCTGGAAACGCTGGAGGAAATCGCGCAGCAGGAGGCCGAACGCTTCCGCGCCGCGGGCGGTGGAGCCTTGCGCGCGATTGCCTGCCTCAACGACGCGCCGGCGCACGCCGACGCCATCGCCGCGATCGCGGAGGACGCATGGAACTGAGCCGCGAATGCGCGATCGACATCCCGCTCGGGCGCATCGCCGCGTTGCGCGCCGGCGTCGAGGGCGCGACGCCGGTGCTGGCATTGCACGGCTGGCTGGACAACGCCGCGAGCTTCGTGCCGCTGGCGCGCGAGCTCGACGGCCTCGACCTGGTCGCGGTCGACCTGCCCGGGCATGGCCGCAGCGCGCACCTGGCCACCGGCGCCGACTATTCGTTCTACGGCACGGTCAACGTGGTGCTGGACATCGCCGATGCGCTGGGCTGGGAACGCTTCGCCCTGCTCGGGCATTCGATGGGCGCCGGCATCGGCAGCCTGCTCGCGGCGGCGTGCCCGCAACGCGTGAGCCGCTTCCTCGCGATCGAGGCGCTGGGCGCGCTCGCCGAAGCGCCCGAACGCACCACGCCGCGGATGCGCGAGGCGGTGGCCGCGGCGCGCGCGCTGCCGGGGAAGACGCTGCGGGTGTTCCCCGCGCTGGAACCGGCGATCCGCGCGCGGATGCAGGCGAACGCGCTGAGCGAACCGGTGGCGCGGCTGCTGGTGGAGCGCGGCACGCGCGCGGTCGAAGGCGGCTACGTGTGGAGCAGCGATCCGCGCCTGACGCTGCCTTCGTTCACGCGCCTGGCCGAAGCGCAGGTGCTCGACCTCGTCGCCGGGATCGAATGCCCGGTGCGGCTGATCCACGCCGATCCCGCGCAGCCCTACCTGCCCGATCCGGTGCGGCGCGCGCACGCCGCCGCATTGCGCGACGGCGAGCTGATCGTGATCCGCGGCGGGCACCACCTGCACATGGAACAGCCGGCCGAGGTGGCCGCCGCCATCGGAGGCTTCCTGCGGGGCTGATCATCCCTGCGGTTGCAGGGTGCAATCCGGCCCGAAGTGCAATGACCAGCGCGTGTCGCGCACGCTGAAATCGTAGCCGTCGGCGTCATAGTCGATGCTGGCGACGGCGTTTTCCGGCACCCCTTGCGCGATTGCCTGTCGCCACAACCGCTGCAACGGACACGCTGGCGGCACGACGCCGGCCTCGACCCGCGCGCCGGTGGGATCGTCTTCGCGCTTCTCCATGCCGCGGGCGACGTAGTTCCTTTCCGTGATCGAGTTGCCGCTGACCTTGCGCTGATAGCGCATGACCCCGGGTTTGCCCAAGTCGACGACGATGAGCTGGCGCCAGCGGCCATCCGCGGGCGCGCCCGCACCCAGCGGCGGCGCATTCGCAGGTGCCGGCACTTCGCGCACGAACTCGTAGCGGGCGTTCGGCGAAGGCCGGTAGTCGACGGTCAGATCGAGGAGCCCGTCGCTGCGGACCTGGCTTGCCCGCATTCGCAGCAGCACGACGCCAGTACCGGCATAGGTGGCCACGTCGGGGAAGCGCGCGACCGGATCGAACGCGCGCGGATCACCGGGAGGATCGACGGTGCCGCCATCGCCCATCAGCAGTTTGCCGACGCGACCGAAGCCGCCGATGCCGAACATCGCGGCCAGTCCCAGCAGCAAGCCCAGCACGCCGATCAGGCCGATGCCCGCGAATAGCAGCCATGCCCAGGTCGGAAAGCGCTGGCGCGAATCGGCATTGCGCACGGGCAGTGCCTATTGCTTCGGCATCGCCAACTGGTAGCCGACCTGCACGCCGCCCTGCTCCTTGTCATCGGCGATGGTGAGCGTGGCGTGGCGTTCGCCCTTCTCCCACATCACGATGTGCGCCTGCCCGGATTGCGCCAGCACCATGGACTGCTTCCAGCCCTGCGCCTGCATGCCCCGGTCGGCCTCGGACGCGACCGAGGCCACGCTGCCGCCGCTGGCGAGCACGTGGGTGACGATGGCGCCGGGCATTTCCAGCGCGCTTTCGACCTTGTAGTCCGACGGCAGGAACACATCCTTGGGGAAGCCGGCCGGCAGGCTTGCGTCGCCGCCGGCGCTGACGGTCATGGTCTGCGTGCCGTCCTTGCTGGTGAGGGTGGTGGTCTCGCCGTTCTGGCTGACGTTGGCCTTGCCGCCGGTCGCGGCGGCGATGGCGGCTTCGGCCGCGGATTCCCCGGCGCGCTTGCAGCCGGTGGCGGACAGCGTCGCGGCCGCGGCGAGCGCGACCAAGGCGAGGTGGCGAATGCGCATCGGGATGTCCCGCGAAACCGGCGATTCCGGCACCGGGGAAAACGGCCTGGGCCGCGTCAACCGGCCAGCGCGCGCAACATGCCCTTCAGCCGCCGGCCTTCGGCGTGGAAGTAGTCGCGTTCCGCGCGCCAGTCCGGGAAGCGCGCTTCCACCTCGCGCCAGAACCGGCGCGAATGGTCGGCGTGCAGCAGGTGGCACAACTCGTGCACCAGCACGTATTCGAACGCCGACGGCCGCGCCAGCACCAGCGCCAGGTCCAGCATCAGGGTGGCGTCGGGCGCGAGCGAACCCCATTGCGAGCTGGTGCGCTTGAACACGATCCGTCGCGGCGCGCGCGGCAGGCCGGCGAGGTAAGCCGGCAGCCAGCGGCCGACGTCGGCGCGGCCCTGCGCCTCGTAGAAGTCGCGCAGCGCGCGCTGCAACGCGGCATCGCCGGCGGACGCGGGCGCGCGGAACAGCAATCCGCCGTCGCCGTCGAGCTCCAGGCGCGACGCGCGCGCGGATTCCCAGCGCAGCGGCAGCCTGTCCCCGCGCAGCGGAAGTTCGGTCGTGGCCCCGCGCCGCAGCGGTTCGATGCCGGCATGCGCCTGCGCCGCGAACTGCGCGGTCAGCCACTCGCGGTGTTCGAACAGGAAGCGTTCGCCGGCGACGAGGCTGGCGCGCAACGGCAGGCTCAGGCGCGCGCCGCGTTCGTCCACCGACAGCTTGATGCGGCGCGCGCGCGGATCGCGCACGCGCAACACGTCGATGCGGCGGCCGTCGGCGAGCACGAAGCCGATGCTGTCGCGCTGCACCGCGGCCGGCTTCGGCTCGGCGCGCGCGGTCGTCAGCAGGCGGAACAGGGAGCGCATGCGTGGATCTTAGATCATGTCATTCCGAGCGAAGCGAGGTCGCATCTGACAGCCGAATGGCTGTCCAACCTGCTTGGTCGATGGAACGAAAAGCGGGTCCTTCGCTGCGCTCAGGATGACAATCAGGTGTCCGCCTTGCTCAGCCGGAACGCCGATTCCAGCACCGCGAACAGGCGCCGGAACTCGCCGGCCATCAGCGCGAAGCGCGCGTCGAGCTCGGCGGCGACGTCCTCGCGCTCGCCCGATTCGAGCTGGTCGACCGCGCCGTCGAGCAGCTTGAACTTGCGCACGACCAGGTCCTCGCCGAGGACGAAGCTGACGTGGTCGTCCAGCACCAGCGCCAGCCGCGCGACCTGCTTGCCGGCCTCGAGGTGCTTGCCGATTTCCTCGCCTTGCAGTTCCATCCGTTGCACCTTCACCACCGCGCCGCTGTCGGTGGGGTCGCGCAGTTCGCATTCGTCGCCCAGCGACAAGCCTTCCGGCAACGGATCGCCGGCGATCCAGCCGGTGAGGATGGCGCGCGGCGCGACTTCCGCGTTCACCGGCAGCGCCGGGAAGCTGCCGAGCGCGTGCCGCACTTCGGACACGACCGCTTCGGCGTTCTTGCGCGAGGACGTGTCGACCGCGATCACGCCGAGTTTCGTGTCGACCAGCGCGTCGGTGCGCACCGGGCGCACGAAGGCGCGCGGCAGCAGTTCCGCGACCAGGTCTTCCTTCAGCCGCTTGCGCGCGCGCCCGCCGGGCTTGCGGCCTTCCTTCTCCTCCAGCGCCGCGAGCTTCTTCTGCAGCAGGTCGTTGACCACCGCCGACGGCAGCAGTTTGTCCTCGCCGCCCACGGTCAGCCATAGGGCCTCGCCGACGCCGTGCACGAGCGCTTCGCCGTGCGGGCCGAACGGCGGCACGAAGCCGCGCGAGGACAGTTCCATCGGGCCGACCGGTTTCAACGCGCATTCGGCCAGCGGCGTTTCGAGGTCGGACAGGTCGAGCGAGGTGGGGAAGCGGAACAGCGTCAGATTGCGAAAAAACATCGAGGGTCCTGTTTTTTGCTTGTCATTCCCGCGAAAGCGGGAATCCAGTGTCTTTCGTGAAGGTTGCGGTGAATTTTCCAGAGAGCAAAGACGCTGGATGCCCGCCTGCGCGGGCATGACGGCAGGGGGATCAAGCGTCGTCAGTGTCGTCTTGTTGCGTCTCGCCGCCTGCGAGCCACGCATGCGCATCGGGCAACGCATCATCGCCGTGCCGGCCGAGCGCGAGGAAATCGAACAGCTTCGGATCGCTCAGTTGCGAGGGACGGATGTCGCCCAGCGCGTGCGCCATGGTCTCGACCCGCCCCGGCGATTCGCGTTCCCACTGTTCCAGCATCTTCTTCACCTGCTTGCGCTGCAGGTTGTCCTGCGATCCGCACAGGTTGCAGGGAATGATCGGGAACCGCTTCGCCTCCGCGTAGGCCTCGATGTCCGCCTCGCGCACGTAGGCCAGCGGGCGGATGACGACATGCTTGCCGTCGTCGCTGAGCAGCTTGGGCGGCATACCGCTCAACTTCGCGTGGAAGAACAGGTTGAGGAAGAACGTGTTCACCAGGTCGTCGCGGTGATGGCCGAGCGCGATCTTGGTGAAGCCGTTTTGCCCGGCGTAGGTGTACAGCGCGCCGCGGCGCAGGCGCGAGCACAGCGAGCACAGGGTCTTGCCTTCGGGGACGACGCGCGTCACCACCGAATAGGTGTCCTGCTCGATGATGTGGAAATCCACGCCGATCGAGCGCAGGTACTCCGGCAGCACGTGTTCCGGGAAGCCGGGCTGCTTCTGGTCGAGGTTGACCGCGGTGATGGCGAATTCGACCGGCGCCTTCTTCTGCAATTGCAGGAGGACGTCGAGCATGGCGTAGCTGTCCTTGCCGCCGGACAGGCAGACCATCACCTTGTCGCCGTCCTCGATCATGCCGAAATCGGCGATGGCGCGGCCGACCTGGTGGCGCAGGCGCTTGGCCAGCTTGTCGGCCTCGCGCTTGCGCTTGAGCGCCAGCGGCTGGGGTTCGGCGAGGGGCAGGGCGGCGTTCATCGGCCGGGCATTTTAACCGGAGCCTGTGGGAGCGACTTTAGTCGCGACTGCTCTTGGTGATGATCCAGCGAAAGGCAGAAGCATTCGCGGCCAAGGCCGCTCCCACGGGACCGCTGCCGCATGGCCGTTCCCACGAACCGGAGCCTGTGGGAGCGACTTTAGTCGCGACTGCTCTTGGTGATGATCCAGCGAAAAGCGGAAGCATTCGCGGCCAAGGCCGCTCCCACGGGACCGCTGCCGCATGGCCATTCCCACGAAGCGGCTTCCGTCGACCTTCGCCGCGTTATGCTCGGCGCATGAGCCGCATCGACGATCCCGCCGACCTCGCCCGCCTGTCCCACCGCCTGGTGGAACTGCGGGAGGCGCATCGCGACCTCGATGCCGCGATCACGCGGCTGCAGGGCGATGCCAACGCGGACGAACTGGCGGTGCGGCGGCTGAAGAAGCGCAAGCTCCAGCTCAAGGACCAGATCGCCCAGCTCGAGGCGCAACTGGTGCCGGACGAGCCGGCGTGAGGGTTCACTCCGGCCGGCGATAGCCGCCTCGCACGCCGTCCTTCGACAGCACCCATTGCCACAGTTGCAGGTCGCGCGCGCGGAACGCGCCGGCGCAGCTGAGCAGGTAGTAGCGCCACTGCCGGCGGAACGGCTCGCCGTACTGCGCGGCGAAGCGCGGCCAGGCGGCTTCGAAGTTCGCGTCCCAGGCCATCAGCGTGCGGTCGTAGTCGGCGCCGAAGTTGTGCACGTCCTCGGCGACCAGCACGTCGTCGATGGCGTCGCCGATCTGGCCCATCGAGGGCAGGTCGCCGTTCGGGAACACGTACTTGTCGATCCACGGATCGATGGTCGTGTCGCGGCGGCGCTTGCCGATGGTGTGCAGCAGGGCGAGGCCGTCGTCGGCGAGGCAACGGCGCAGCACGCGCATGAACTCGCGGTGGTTGCGCCGGCCGACGTGTTCGAACATGCCGATGCTGACCACGCGCTCGACCGCGCCGCCGAGCGCGTCCGGCGACAGTTCGCGGTAATCCTGCAGGCGGAATTCGAGCGGGAACCCCGCGTAGCGTTGCTTCGCGTAGGCCGCCTGCCGCTCCGACACGGTGACGCCGATGCAACGCACGCCGTGGCGTTCGGCGGCATAACCCATGAAGCTGCCCCAGCCGCAGCCGATGTCGAGCACGCGCATGCCCGGTTCGAGCCGCAGCTTGCGGCACACCAGTTCGAGCTTGGCTTCCTGCGCCTGCGCCAGCGTCGCCGCCTCGCGCCAGTAGCCGCAGGAATAGGCCATGCGCGGGTCGAGCATGGCGGCGAAGAACTCGTTGCCGAGGTCGTAGTGCGCGCGGCCGACGTCCCAGGCATGGCGTCGGTTTTGCCGGTTCAGCAGCTTCGCGCGCAAGGCGTGCCAGGCCAGCCGCGGCGAATGCGCCGCGCGTTCGAGGTGCGCGCGCAGCAGGCGGTCGAAGAACTGGTCGAGCCGTTCGCAGTCCCAGGCGCCGGCGACGTAGCCTTCGCCCAGGCCGAGGTTGCCGCGCGCCAGCGCATCGTCCAGCACCGCCGGGTCGTACAGGCGCATGTCGCCGGGAGCGGCGCCGTCGATGCCGATCCCGGCGCGCGCGAGCAGCTCCGCCACCTGCCGTTGCGAGGCGGTCAGCGTCGAGGCCGATGCGAGCGTGCGCGTGTCCATCGTCGGTCGCGGCCACACGCAACGCGCGGCCGCGGGCGCAGCCTGCCACCGCGGACGTTAAGGCGGCGCCTGCGCCGGGCCGGCGGCTTCCGGGCTGACCTTCTCGATGGTGTGGCGCAGCTCGCGGCCCAGCACCACCCGCGCGTCGCGCGCCCAGGCATCCAGGCGCGCGTCGAAGGCGAGCTTGCCGTTCTCGTCGGCCCACACCAGCTTCATCTCGCGCAGCTTCTGGATGAAGCCGCGGAACAGCGACTTGTCGAAGAACTCCGGCGCGGTGTCGGCGTAGAGCAGCGACAGCCGCTGCGCGGCGAGGTGGCACAGCGTCTCCAGCTCGCCCGCGCCGAGCGTGCCCGGGCCGTTCTTCACCAGCACCGAGATCGCGATGTAGTAGCGCTCGAACGCCTGCTGCAGCGCGTGGCCGATCGCGCGCAGGCGGAACACCTCGTCGGTCTGCCCGGCGTTGCGCGCGAGCGTGCCGCCGTCCTCCTCGCCGACCCCCGATCCGGTCGGGGGCAGGCTCTGCTGCAGCAGGCCCTCGCGCACGAACACCTCGATGGTGCGGTCGATGCGCTCGGCGAAGCCGTCCTCGTCCCAGGGCAGGAACAGCTCCGCCTGCAGGAACGGGTACAGCGTGCGGCCCAGGCGCTGCAGTTGCGTGCGGCCCATGCGCCGGTTGTTCTGGAAGCACACCGCGATCCACGCCGCGGCGGTGAACAGGTGCAGCACGTTGTTGCGGAAGTAGCTGAGCAGCACCGCGGTGTCGTCGTCGACGCCGAGCACGTCGCCGAGCGGATGCGGCGTGCGCGCGAGCATGCCGATCTCCTCGCCGTGGGCGACGATCTGCTCGGGCGTGTGCGGGGTGACGGTGACGTATTCGGAATACGGCACCTCGCGCAGCAGGGTCTGCGACAGCGCGATCTGCGCCAGCAGGTCGGCCTCGCCCATCGCGTGCTTGGGCGTGGACAGCAACGCCATCGCCAGCAGGTTGACCGGGTTCACGTCGGCGGCGCGGTTGACGTTGACCTGGATGCGCTGGGCGAGGTCGTCGACGGTGTCCGCGAGCCACGCCGGCTTCTCGTCCTCGGGCACCGGCTTGCCGTCCCAGTCCGGCGCGTGCCGCGCGAGCACGTCGTTGAGCGGGATGCGCTCGCCGAAGTTCACCACGACTTGCCCGAAATTCTGCCGCAGCACCTTCGGCACGCCCCACAGCAGCTGCCAGATCGATTCCTTCTCCTTGGGCTTGCCGGAAAGCTCGTCGCGGTAGCTGTTGCCTTCCATCAGCTTCTCGTAGCCGATGTACACCGGCTGGAACAGCACCGGGCGCGTGGGCTGGCGCAGGTAGCCGCGCAGCAGCATCGAGATCATCCCGCCCTTGGGCGGCAGCAGGCGGCCGGTGCGCGAGCGCCCGCCCTCGATGAAGCATTCGATGGAATAGCCGCCGGACACCAGCTGCGCGACGTATTCGCTCAATACCGCCGAATACAACGCGCTGCCGCGGATCGAGCGGCGGATGAAGAACGCGCCGCCGCGGCGCAGCAGGCTGCCGATCACCGGCAGGTTGAGGTTGATGCCGGCGACGATGTGCGGCGGCACGATGCCCTTGGTGTAGAGCAGGTACGACACCAGCAGGTAGTCCATGTGGCTGCGGTGGCTGGGCACGTAGATGATTTCGTGGCCCGGCGCCGCTTCCTTCAGCTCCTCGAGGTGGTGCACCAGCACGCCGCGGTAGATGCGGTTCCACACCGGCGTGAGCAGGGAACTGGCCGAGCGCACCACCGGGTGCGAATAGTCCGCGGCGATTTCCCAGATGTAGCGGTGCGCCTTCTTCCACGCGTCGAGCAGCGAGGACTTGTCGCGGCGCGCCTGTTCGGCGATGGCCTCCTTCACCGGATCCGAGGCCAGCACCGCGTCGGCGAGCAGCCGGCGCGTGGACAGGTCCGGGCCGATGATCGCGGCGCGGATGCGGTGGAAGTGCGCGCGCAGCACGCGCGAGAGCTTGCGCACGGTGCGTTCGGGATCGAGCCCTTCCCCGACGATGCCGCGCAGGTCCACCGGCGCGGCGAAGCGCACGGTGGTGTCGCGGCCGTTGAGCAGGATCGCGAGCAGGCGGCGGAAGCGCCCGACCAGCGCCCAGTTTTCCGAGAACAGCACGCTGAACCAGCCGCTGGCCTTGTCCGGCGCGCGGCCGACGAAGATCGACACCGGCACCAGCTGCACGTCCAGCGCCGGGTTCGCGCGGTGCGCCTCGATCAGCCGCGACAGCGATTCGGAACGGGTCTTGCCGTGGGTCGGCGACGGCTGTTCCTGCAGCGCCTGTGCGAACTGCTGCGCCGCGGCCTTGAGCGCGCTGCCGGCGCTGCGCCGCGACAGCGCGACGTAGGCGCGCTTGCGCCCGAGCGGATCGCCCGGCAGCGGCCGCAGCGGCGAGGGCAGGCCGGCCTCGCGGCAGGTGCGGTCGAGGATCAGCGCGTTCGACAGGCCGTAGTCCTCGAGCACGTAGCAGACCGGGCGCGCGTCGATCAGTTCGCCCGGGTTGGCGGGCTCGACCTCGACCTTGATCCACGGCGCCATCAGCCAGCCGAGCAGGCCGGCCCACCACGGTCGGCGTGTATTCGGTTCGGGCGGCGGCGGTGCGGCCGACGGCGCGCGTTCGGCCGGCTCCTCCATCGCTTCGCCCAGGGTCATCTGCGGATCCGGGTCGAAGCGCTGCTCGGGCGCCCCGGGCGATCCGGGCGCTTCGAACAGCGAGGGTTGGGAAGGTGGAATCTTCGGCATCGCCGGCATTATGCCCGTGGGGCCCTGGGCGACGGCCTAGGGCGCCGGCGCCGCGGGCGCGACCGCGGCTTCGGCATGGCGCAGGAAATCGGCGAGATACCAGCGCCCGGCGCGGCGTTCGACGCCGATGGTCGCATCGATGTCGCGGCCGCCGAAGCGGTACCGGATCCGCACCCGGGCGTGGTCGCCGTCGCGTTCGACCTCGCTCGCGCGCATCCCGGCCAGGGTCGCGTCCAGGTCCAGTCCGTAGCCGGCCAGGACGTCCTTCAGCACGCGCTCGAACCCCGAGAGCCGGCGCAGGCCGTCGTCGATGCCGAACCGGGCGAAATCGGCTTCGGAACGCAGGCCGGTGGCGCGGGCGGCGGTGGCCAGGCGCGCGATCGCGGCGTGGGCGCGCTTCGGGTCCGACAGCGGCG
This sequence comes from Thermomonas sp., assembly GCA_044226035.1. GTDB lineage: Bacteria > Pseudomonadota > Gammaproteobacteria > Xanthomonadales > Xanthomonadaceae > Pseudoluteimonas. Next base: position 33,330 of record JBGAHT010000007.1, read on the forward strand.
CGGCCGCGGCCCAGCGGCTGGCGGCGGCGACCAGCTGCCGGTAGTGGGCGCGTTCGTCGGCGCTGAAGTCGCCCTCGTTGGCCACGTACTTGTCGCCGAACAGGCCCAGCGCCAGCGCCGCCGAGCGCAGTTCGCCGCCGGCCCCGGCGAGCTGGCGGTCGTAGTCGCGGCCGAGCTTCGCCTCGGAACCGGGGGTGGCCAGGGCGCCGAGCATCGCCGGCACCTTCGCGCCCAGCGGCAGTTCGTCCAGCGGCCAGCGGGTGCGCCCGGCCCGCCATGCGGCGTCCAGCTGCGTGTGCAGCGCCGGCGGCACCGCGTCGCGGGCGAAGCCGGCGAGGTCGTTGTCGCGCAGGTCGCGGGTGGGCAGCAGCACCGCCTCGGCCGGCGTGGCCGCGCCGCTGGGTCCACGCGCGGGCGCGACCGTGCCCGCGCCGGTGCCCTGGCCGCAGCCGGCGAGCAGCAGCAGGCACGCGATCGCGAGCGATGTCCAGTTGCGCGTCCGCATCGTTCCCCTCCCTGCGGCCAACGATAGGCGATTCTTGCTGCCCGCCGTTCCCCTCTCCCGGCGCTACGCGCCACCCTCTCCCGCAAAGGGGAGAGGGAAAGTGCTTGTCGCAAAAGAAAACGGGAGACCGAGTCTCCCGTGAAATCCGGCTCTCGCCGGAGGACGTTGCGGTTGTGGCATGGCTCCGGCCGAGGCCGGACGCATTCAGGCTAGCGCAGCCGGGAAGTTTAGGCAATACCTCAACTTATGCGATGCAAGTATTTGATTTCAATATGAATATCAATTCGCAAGATCCAGCGCGGCGTGCTTGGCCGCGCGCCGCTTCGCCAGCGGCTGGCTCCAGTCGTTGCCGAATACCGCCGGCTCCCAGTGGCCGTAGCTGGGGTTGGGCAGCATCCACCAGCGCTGGCCGAACCAGTCGCGGTACTTGCCGGCCAGCTGGCCGCGTTCCTTGGGCGTGTTCTCCGGCACCTGCACGAAGTCGCCGAGCTGGTCGCCGAATTGCATCAGCACCCGGTACCGCTGTCCGGCGAGGCGGCGGCGGCAGTCCTTCTCGGTGCCGAGCTGCCGGCAGCCCGGCACCACGGTGCCGAGGCCGAGGAACACGCTGTCGTCCCGCACCGGCAGCCCGACCGCGCGCAGGTTGGCGATGGTCGCCGCCTGCAGGTGCTCGCCGCGGTTGGACAGGTACACCACGGTGATGCCGCGCGCGGCGGCGGCCTGCGCGAACGCGACCACGCCCGGCAGCGGCTGCGCCTTCTTCTCCGCCACCCACGCGTCCCAGCTGGCCTTCTCGAATTCCTTGCCGCTGGCGATCAGCCGCGCCTGGTAGGGCGAGTTGTCGAGCACGGTCTCGTCCACGTCCATCACCACCGCCGGCGGCAACCCGGTTGCGGCGTTGCCGCGCTCCGCGGGCACCAGCGCGTCGCGGCCCGTGTCGGCGAGCGCGGCGTCGAGCTGCGCGGTCGCGGCGTGGTAGATGGTTTCGCACACCGCGCCGTATTCGGCCGAGTCCTGCATCCACAGCACCGCGTTGAGGTTGTCGTTCGGCTTGGCCGGGTTCGCGGCCACCGCCTTCGGCGGCGGGATCTCGCCCGCGGCCGGCGCGGTGAACGAGGTCGGCTTGCATGCGGCCAGCGCGAGTGCGCAGGCGAGCAGCGTCGGGATGCGGGGGGAAGGCATGGCGGACTCCGTGTGGATCGCGCGAGTCTAGCCCGCGGCCATGGCGGCCGCGCCTCAGCCGTCGAGCAGCGCGCGGATATCGGCGAAACCGGCGGCCGCGCGTTCGGCCTTGCGCGCCGCGTCCGCGACCGGATCGTCGCCGTCGCGCTGCAGTTCGGCCGCGGGCAGTTCGTCGAGGAAGCGGCTCGGCACGAGGCGCTGCCTGCCGCCCCAGCGCGTGGCCTCGCGCGCATGCGACAGCCACAACCGTTCCTTGGCGCGGGTGATGCCGACGTAGAGCAGGCGGCGTTCCTCCTCCAGCCGGCCTTCGTCGATGCTGGCCTCGTGCGGCAGCGTGCCGTCCTCGACGCCGACGATGAACACGAAGCGGAACTCCAGGCCCTTGGCCGCGTGCAGGCTCATCAGCCGCACCTGGTTGCCGGCGTTGTCGCGGTCGGCGTGGCTGAGCAGGGCCAGTTGCGCGGCCAGTTCGGCGATGCCGGCGCCGCGCGCGTTCGCGAACCAGTCGGCGAGTTCCTCCAGGTTGCCGCGGCGCAGCGCGAACAGGCTTTCACTGCTGCTGTGCGCGCGCAACGCGTCCAGCAACCCGGAACGCGATGCCAGCGCGCGCACCAGTTCGTTCGGCGGCAGGCGCGCGGCGTCGCTGCGCAGCGCGCGCACCAGGTCGGTGAAGCCGGCGATCGCGTTCGCCGAACGCGCCGGCAACTGCTTCAGCAGGCCGACCGATTCGGCGGCGCGCGCCAGCGGCAAATGCGCCTCGCGCGCGAGTTCGCCCAGCTTCGCCAGCGTGGTCGCGCCGACGCCGCGATTGGGCGCCTGCACCGCGCGCAGGAACGCGGCGTCGTCCTCGGGGTTGGCGAGCAGGCGCAGCCACGCCAGCGCGTCCTTCACCTCGCCGCGGTCGAGGAAGGCGGTGCCGCCGGAGAGGTGGTAGGGAACGCGCAGCAGCTGCAGCGCCTTCTCCAGCGCGCGGCTCTGGTGGTTGCCGCGGAACAGCACGCAGAACTCGCTCCACGGCGCCGAATGCTTCTGCGCGGTGAATTGCAATTCCGCCGCGACCTTCTCCGCCTCGTGCGCGCCGTCGCGGCATTCCCACACGCGGATGCGCTCGCCGTCGGCCTGCGCGCTCCACAGCGTCTTCGGGTGTTCGTGCGGGTTGCGCGCGATCAGCGCGTTCGCCGCGCGCAGCACGCGGTTGCTGCAGCGGTAGTTCTGCTCGAGCTTGACGATCTTCAGCGCCGGGTAGTCGCGCGACAGCTGCGACAGGTTTTCCGGGTTGGCGCCGCGCCAGGCGTAGATGCTCTGGTCGTCGTCGCCCACGCAGGTGAAATCGCCGCGTTCGCCGGCAATCGCCTTCAGCAGCCGGTACTGCGCGTCGTTGGTGTCCTGGCATTCGTCGACCAGCAGGTAGCCGATGCGTTCGCGCCAGGCGGCGTTCGCCTCGGCGTCGGTTTCCAGCAGCTGCACCGGCAGCCGGATCAGGTCGTCGAAATCGACCGCGTTGAACGCGTGCAGGCGCTGCTGGTAGCGCGCGTACAGCGCCGCGGCCTCGCGTTCGCGCGCGCCCAGCGCGTTCGCCGCCGCCTGTTCGGGCGAGAGGCCGGCGTTCTTCGCCCGCGACAGCAGCGATTGCGCGGCCTGCACCGCGTCGGGCTTGGCGCCGGGCATCAGGTCGCGGACCTGCGCCATCGCGTCGTCCGCGTCGAACACCGAAAAGCCGCGGCGCAGCCCGAGTTTCGCGTGTTCGGCCTGGACGATGCGCAATCCGAGCGCGTGGAAGGTGCACACGGTCAGGCCTTCGCCGGCATCGCCGCGGAGCCGGCGGCCGACGCGTTCGCGCATTTCCTTCGCCGCCTTGTTGGTGAAGGTGATCGCGGCGATGCGCTTGGCGGGCACGTGCCCGCCCTGCACGAGGTGCGCGATCTTCTCCACGATCACGCGCGTCTTGCCCGACCCGGCGCCGGCGAGCACCAGCAGCGGGCCGTGGACGTGCAGGACCGCGTCGCGTTGCTGGGGGTTGAGGCCGTTCATGCACGATCCGGAAAACGGGTTCGCATTGTACGTGCCCCGATGTCATCCTGAGCGCAGCGAAGGACCTGCTTTTCGCCAGCGATGAAGCACGCCCTTGCCCGCATCGAGTCCGGGGCCGGGCGACATTAGAATCGGCGCATGGCCAAGCTCTACTTCTACTACTCGGCGATGAACGCGGGGAAGACCACCACCCTGCTGCAATCGGCGCACAACTACCGCGAGCGCGGGATGCGCGTGCTGATCCTGACCCCGCGCCTGGACGACCGCTCCGGCAGCGGCACCATCGCCTCGCGCATCGGCCTGCGTGCGCAGGGGCGGGCGTTCGGCCGCGACGAGAACCTCGAGCAGCTGGTGCGCGAGGACATCGCCGCGCACGGCAAGCTCGGCTGCGTGCTGGTGGACGAGGCGCAATTCCTCGCCAAGGCGCAGGCCTGGCAACTCTCGGACGTGGTCGACGCGCTGCACGTGCCGGTGTTGTGCTACGGCCTGCGCACCGATTTCCGCGGCGAGCTGTTCGAGGGCAGCGCGGCGCTGCTGGCCTGGGCGGACGAGCTGGAGGAAATCAAGACCATCTGCCACAGCGGCAGGAAGGCGACGATGACGGTGCGCGTGGACGAACACGGGCGCGCGGTGCGGCAGGGCCCGCAGGTGGAGATCGGCGGCAACGAGCGCTACGTGTCGGTGTCGCGCGCGGAGTTCAAGAAGGTGATGCGCGGCGAAAGCCGGATCGAATCGCAGCAGGACGTGTTGCCGCTGGAATGAATCGCGCTCAGCGGCAACGCGCCGCGATCGCCGCGACCTTGCGCACGATGCTGCCGCCTTCGGGCAGCGCCACGCGCAGCTCGCCGTCGAGCTTGCGCAAGGCGCCGAGCGCCGCGGCGCGTTGCGGGCCGTGGCAGCGCAGGCCCGCGGCTTCGGCACGCGCCTGCCAGGCGACCTTGCGCAGTTCGAAATCGTTGCCGGGCAACTTGCCGAGCGCATCGAGTTGCGCCAGTGCCGGGCCGCTCCCGTGCAGCGCCTGGTACTTCGCCAGCGACAGCTGCGCGCGGCGCGCGGGCGCGCGGGTCGGGCCGTAGGCGGCGTCCAGGATCCGCACCGCGCGTTGCAACTCGGCTTCGGCCTGCGCATCGCCCAGCGCGGCATGGATCTCGCCGAGCAGGCGGTCGCATTCCCCGACCAGCGCATGCGCGTCGCCCAGCAGCGGCGCGCGCAGTCGACGGCTGCGTTCGACCAGGGGCAATGCCTCCGCGTCGCGCTTGTCGTCGTGCAGGATCAGCGCCTTGTTGAACAGCGCCGAGGCCAGCCGCAGCGGTTGCCCCTGGTCGCTCCAGATGCCGATGGCGTGGTCGATGGACGCGAGCGCGGCCGGGATGTCGCCGCGTTCCCAGTCGACGATGGCGAGGCTGTTGTCGTCCACCGCCACGTCCTCGCTGCGCGGGCCGAGGCGTTCGGACAGCCATTCGCGGCTGTGGGTGAAGGCCGCGTCGGCTTCGCGCAGGCGGCCGAGGTCGACCAGCAGCGCCGCCCATTGCCGGCTGGCGTCGAGGGTTTCGCGGTGTTGCGGGCCGAGCACGCCGTCGGCGAGCGCCAGCGCGCGTTGGCAATCGCGCTGCGCCGCGACCATCTCGCCGGCGATGCGTTCCAGCGAACAGATGTTGCGCAGCAGCTCCACCGCCAGCGGATGGCGCATGCCCGGCCCGGCCTGCAGCCGGGACAGCGCGTCGCGGTAGCCCGCCAGCGCGCCGGCGTTGTCGGCCGCGTCCTTGCGCAGGTCGGCGAGGTCGACCAGGTTCTCGATCGCGCCGGCTTCGTCCTCGAGCGTATTGCGGTGGATCGCGAGCGCGCGGTCGAACAGCACGGCGGCGCCGTCGCGGTCGCCGGCGCGGCGCTTGCAGCGGCCGAATTCGGAATAGAAGTCCGCAACCTGCACCGGCAACCGCGCCTGCTCGCGGCGCGCGCTGGCTTCCATCGGCAGCAGGGTCTGCAGGCATTCGCCGGGTTGCGCGATCAGGCGCTGGACGTGGCCGATGTCGGTGTATAGCGCGAGCAGCAGGCCCGGCGACGGCCGGTCCAGTGCGGCCACGACCTGCGCCTCGCGGCGCAGCAGGTCGTAGGCGGAACGGTAGTCGCCGAGGCCGATGCGCAGGCGCGCGACCACGCCGTAGAGTTCGGCGCGCGCCTCGGGCTGGCGCGCGAGCTCGCGGTCGCCGCGGGCGATGCCGGCGTCGAGCAGGCGGCGGACGTCGATGCTGCCGGGATTGGGCGCTTCGCCCGCGTTCTGGAACAGGCCGACCACGAAATCCTGCATCGCCTGCGCGCGCGCGGCCTCGCGCAGGGCCTGCCGCGCCTGCCAGGCGACGATGCCGAGCGCGGTGGAGAGCACCAGCAGCACCAGCAGCGCGGTCGACAGCGCCCAGCGGTGGCGGTGCACGTACTTGCGCAGGCGGTACTCGACGCTGTGCGGGCGCGCCAGCACCGGCTTGCCGTCGAGGAAGCGGCGGATGTCCAGCGCCAGCGCCTCGACCGAGGGATAGCGCCGCTCGGGCTGCTTGGCCAGCGCCTTGCGCACGATGTTGTCGAGGTCGCCGGCGACCTGGCGCGCGAGCTTGCGCAGCGCGTGCGCGCGTTCGGGCTCGGCATCGGCCATGCGCTGCAGCACCTGCGAGGGGCGCTGCGGGTCGGCGTGCAGGATCGCTTCCTCCCACTCCGCGTCGGTCGGCCGCCGCGGCTTGTACGGCTTGCCGCCGGTGAGCAGTTCGTACAGCACCACGCCGAGCGAATACACGTCGGTCATGGTCGTGACCGGTTCGCCGCGGATCTGTTCCGGCGCGGCGTAGTGCAGGGTGAACGCGCGCAGCCCGGTGCGCGTGTTCTCCGGCGCGGCCTCGGGGTTGTCGAGCAGCTTGGCGATGCCGAAGTCGAGCAAGCGCACGTCGTCGAGCGCGGTGACCATGATGTTCGACGGCTTCAGGTCGCGGTGCACGATCAGGTTCGCGTGCGCGTGGCTGACCGCGTCGCAGGTCTGCAGGAACAGCGCGAGGCGCTGCGCCAGCGGCGGTTGCCGCTGCGATGCCCAGTCGGTGATCGGTTCGCCGTCGACGTATTCCAGCGCGAGGTAGGGCTGGCCGTCCTGGGTAGCGCCGGCGTCGAGCAGGCGCGCGATGTTGGCGTGTTCCAGCCGCGCCAGGATCTGCCGCTCGCGGGTGAAACGCAGGCGCAGGTTCGGGTCGGCGAGGCCGGGGCGCAGCAGTTTCAGCGCGACCCGGCGCTGGTACAGGCCGTCGTCGCGGCAGGCCATCCACACCTGGCCCATGCCGCCTTCGCCGAGCAGGCGTTCGAGCCGGTACGGGCCGATGGCTGCGCCGGGGCGGGGCCCGGGCGCGGCGAGCAGCGGTTCGCTCAGGAATTCGTCGTTGCCCGCTTCCTCGGCCAGCAGCGCCTCGAGGTCGTCCGCGGTCGCGGGATCTTCCTCGCGCATCAGCGCGAGGCTGCGCGCGCGCGTTTCCGCGTCCAGTTCCAGCAACGCATCGAGCAGGGGCGACAGCCGTTGCCAGCGATCGGCATCCATGCGCGCCGGGCTCAGGCTTCCTTGAGCGAGGCGAGCAGGAACATCCGCGCCTTCTGCCAGTCGCGGCGGATGCTGCGTTCCGAACGCTCGAGCAGGCCGGCGATCTCCAGCTCGGACAGGCCGCCGAAGTAGCGCAGTTCCACGACCTGCGCGAGCTTGGGATCGATCGCCGCGAGCTTGGTCAGCGCCGCGTCGAGGCCGAGCGTTTCGTCGTCCACGCGCAGCGCGGATTCGAGGTCGTCGGGCAGGTCGGTGACGCGGTGCAGGTCGCCGCCGCGCTTCTGCGCGAGGCGCTGGCGGGCGTAGTCGACCACCACGCTGCGCATCGCCGAGGCGGCGTAGGCGAAGAAGTGCGCGCGATCGCTGAACTCCACCTCGCGCCGGCCGGTGAGCTTGAGGTAGGCCTCGTGCACCAGCGCGGTGGCGTCGAGCGTGTGCCCGCGCTGGCCGGCGAGCTGGCGCCGGGCCATGGCGTGGAGTTCGTGGTAGAGCGTGGACAGCACCTGCCCGAGCGCATCGCGATCGCCGTCGCGCGCGGCGCCGAGCAGTTGGGTGATGTCGCCCGATTCCGGCATTCGCGCCTCCCCGTGCCCGCGGCCACTATAACGCCGGCACCCGCGCGCGCCGCTAGCGTTGGCAGCGCGCGCACCACACGCTGGCGCGCTGGCCGACCATGGCCTGCTTCAGCGGCCGGCCGCAACGCGGGCTCTCGCCGCCGTAGGCGGCGAGTTCCTGTTCGAAATATCCCGGCGCGCCGTCCGGGGCGAGGAAATCGCGCAAGGTCGTCCCGCCGCGGGCGATGGCGTGGGCGAGGATGCGCTTCACCTCGCCGGCCAGCGCGGCGTAGCGTTCGCGCGAGACCTTGCCGGCGGCGCGCAGCGGCGAGATGCCGGCGGCGAACAGCGCTTCGGCGGCGTAGATGTTGCCGACCCCGACCACGACCTTCTGGTCCATGAGGAAGGTCTTCACCGGCGCGCTGCGGCCGCGGCTGCGCGCGAACAGGTAATCGCCGTCGAATGCCTCCGACAGCGGCTCCGGCCCCAGTTCGCGCAGCAGGGCGTGGGTTTCGCCCGGCGGTTGCCACAGCAGGCAGCCGAAGCGGCGCGGGTCGTTGAAGCGCAGCACCCGGCCGGGTGTTCCGCTCGCGCCTTGCAGCGCGAAGTCGACGTGGTCGTGCTCGCGCACCGGCGTCGCCGCCGGCAGCACGCGCAGGCTGCCGGACATGCCCAGGTGCAGCAGGGCGCTGCCGGCATCGGTGTCGAGCAGCAGGTACTTGGCGCGGCGGCGGACCGCGGCGATGCGCTGCCCGGGCAGGCGTTCGGCGACCTCGGGCGGGATCGGCCAGCGCAGGTCCGGGCGGCGCAGCAGGACCGAGCGCACGCGCCGGCCCTCGAGGTGCGGGGCGAGGCCGGCGCGGGTGGTTTCGACTTCGGGAAGCTCGGGCATGCGGGTCGTGGGGGGTGCGCGGAAGCACAACATACGCCGCGCACGCTGTCCGGTCCGGCGACGTGGCTGCGTTTAGACTGCTGTGGAACTTCCAGGGGGATTCGCCATGCGCCGTGCCTTGCTGACCCTTGCCGCCGCCTTCGGCATCGCGTCCCCGGCGCTGGCGCAGACCTACGACTTCCAGCCGGTCACCGATTACATCAACACCTTCGTCGGCAAGTCGGGGGCGTATCCGCTGAAGGGCGCCTCGCTGATCGTCATCCAGAACCGCAAGGCGATCTACCGGCAGGGCTTCGGCAGCTATGCGCGGGTCAACCCGACGGTGCCGATCGCCTCGGCCAGCAAATGGCTTTCGGCGCTGGTGCTGCAGCGCCTGGTGGAAGAAGGGCGGATGAGCTGGGACGACACCGTGGCCGACTACTTCGGCACCGATTACCCGAATGCGGACGCGACCAAGGGCGCGATCACCCTGGGCCAGATGTTCAGCCATGTCTCCGGGATGTCGGCGGTCAGCAACGACTGCCTGGACTACCCCAACCGCAACATGGCGCTGGACGATTGCGCGAAGGCGATCCTCGCCGAACCGCTGGTCGCGACCCCGGGCGCGCTGTTCGCCTACGGCGAGAATTCGATGCAGGTGGCCGGCGCCATGGCCGAACGCGCGACCGGCAAGAGTTGGGCGGATCTGCTCCAGTCCGAACTGATCCAGCCGCTGGGCCTGACCGCGACCGACTTCGGCGCGGACAAGCGCGGCCGTCCGTTCAACAACCCGATCATCGCCGGCGGCGCGCGCTCGAACCAGCGCGACTACGCGATCGTCGTGCAGATGGTCCTGCAGCACGGCGCTTACAACGGCAAGCAATACCTGACCCCCGCCAGCATCGCCGAGATGCAGCGCGACCGGACCCACGGCCTGCCGATCGACCCCGACGCGGATCCGTATCCCGAGGCCTACGGCTACGGCTACGGCGAATGGGTCAACGTGGTCGATTGCGACGGCGTGACGACCCGGGTGTCCAGCACCGGGGTGTTCGGCACCTCGCCCTGGGTCGATTACGACAACGGCATTGCGGCGGTGTTCCTGGCCTACCAGCAGGCGGCGCCGACCGAACTGAGGCAGGACTTGCGGCAGCTCTGGGACGAGGTGGCCGGCGTCATCGGCGCGCCGGTGGGCTGCAACGCGGCGAAGCCGATGGCCGGCAGGGCGTCGATCGGCCGCTAGTCGCGGGCGGGCCATGGCCCTTAGACTGGGCCAGGATCCAGGGGAGAACCGCGATATGCCCGGAATGCGATGGAGCGCGGCCGCGCTCCTCCTGGTTTCTGCGTGGGCGCTGGCGGCGACGCCTGCCCCGGCCCCGCCGGCCGTGGGCGACACCCCGCCGCAACTCCTGGGCAAGGACCGCAACGGCGATCCGGTCGACCTGGCGCAACTGCGCGGCAAGGTGGTGGTGGTGACGTTCTGGGCGTCCTGGTGCGGCTATTGCCGCAAGGAGCTTCCGGCCTTGAACGCCATGCAGACCGCCACCGGCCCGGACTATTTCCGGGTGGTCGCGGTCAACGTGCAGGACGGCAACGACGAATACCGCGCCATCACCCGGCAGATGCGCGACTACACCCTGACCTTCACCCGCGACCGCAGCGGCGCCATCGCCGAAAGCTACGGGGTGAAGTCCTACCCCAACCTGTGGATCATCGACCCCGAAGGCCGGGTCGCGGCGCGGCACATCGGCTACGGCGAGGATTCGTTCAAGCAGATCGTCGACCAGATCAGCCAGGTGATCCAGGCGGAAGTCGAACGCCTGCATGCCGCCCCCACCGACAAGGCCGCCGCGGCAGGCTGAACGAACATACGCCCCCCACGGGTGACGCGGGCGGTGGCAGGCCCCATCATGTCCGGTGCGTTTCCCTGCGCCCCCGAGAGCCCGACATGCCCGCTTCCCTGCTCGACTTCCTGACCGGTGGCCTGGTCCAGCCCGGCTGGGCCACCCTTGCGGTGTACCTGCTGGTCGCGACCCAGCTCACCATCTTCTCGGTGACGCTGTACCTGCACCGCAGCATCGCCCACCGCGGCGTCGACTTCCATCCGCTGCTGGCGCACTTCTTCCGCTTCTGGAACTGGATCACCACCTCGATGATCGCGCGCGAATGGGCGGCGATCCACCGCAAGCACCACGCGAAGTGCGAGACCGAGGAAGACCCGCACAGCCCGGTGGTGAAGGGCATCGGCAACGTGTTCTGGCATGGCGTGGAGCTGTACCGCGAAGCGCGCGCCGACCGCGCGTCGATCGAGCAGTACGGCAAGGGCTGCCCGGACGACTGGATCGAACGCAAGCTGTACACGCCGCACGCGACCCTCGGCCCGACCTTGCTGCTGTTCGCCAGCTTCGCCCTGTTCGGCTTCAAGGGCGTGGCGGTCTGGGCGATCCAGATGGCGTGGATCCCGTTCTGGGCCGCGGGCGTGGTCAACGGCCTCGGCCACTGGTGGGGCTACCGCAACTTCGAAACCGACGACACCGCGACCAACCTCTCGCCCTGGGGCGTGTGGATCGGCGGCGAGGAACTGCACAACAACCACCACGCGTTCCCGTCCTCGGCCAAGTTCGCGCTGCGCAAGTGGGAATTCGACATCGGCTGGGCCGCGATCCGCGCCGCGCAGGCGCTGGGCCTGGCTAAGGTGCTGCGGGTCGCGCCCGCGCTGGACGTGCGCCCGAACATCAAGGTGCCGGACATGGAGACGATGAAGGCGCTGCTCGCGCACCGCTTCCAGGCCATGACCGACTTCAAGCGCGGCGTGCTCGCGCCGGCGTTGCAGGAGGAAGCCGCCGCGCGCGGCCTGCGCCTGCGCCGGCTGCTGCCGCGCAAGCTGCGCCACGGCCTCGCCGACGACGGCCGCTGGCTGAGCCCGGACGCGCGCGCGCAGATGCACGCCTGGGTGGAAGAGTCGCCGCGCATCCGCGCGCTGGTCGAGGCGCGCGCGCGCCTCGCGCAGGTGCTGACCGCGCGCAGCAACGACGCCGCCGAACGCCTGCACCAGTTGCAGGCATGGTGTCGCGAGGCCGAGGCCAGCGGCATCCACGCGCTGCAGGCCTATGCCGCGCGGCTCAAGGGCTATTCGCTGCAGGCCACCCGCGCCTGATCCGCGCATGCGGCGTGCCTCCGCCGTCGCATGCATGGCCGTCATGAGTACGGTCGCGTTGGCGCCGGGCCTCGCGTTCGCGCAAGTCGCGTCCAGCGGCGACTACCTCGCGCGCATGGACGCGGACCGCGACGGCCGCGTCTCGCTGGCCGAATACCAGGACTGGCTGAGCTACGCCTTCGACGCGATGGACCGCGACCACGACGGCGCGCTGTCGCCGACGGAACAGCCCGGCGGGCGCGGTGCGCCGATCACCCGCGAACAACACCGCGCGCGCCTCGCCGAGGCGTTCCGCCGCCAGGACGCGAACCACGACGGTTTCCTCGGCGCGAAGGAACTCGCCGCGCCGCCGCGCTGAGGCGGCCCACGCGCGCGCTGGCGCTACACTCGGGGTTCCCCCGATGGAGAACGCGGCGATGTCCAGCGACGTGATCCCGGTGCCCGCGGGTTTCGCCGGGCCGCACACGACCGGCCCGGAGCAGGCGCGGCGCGAGTACGAAGCATCGATCGCCGACCCCGAGGCGTTCTGGGCGCGCGAGGCGCAGCGCCTGGACTGGATGCGCGAACCGACCCAGGTCCGCGACGTCAGCTTCGACGCGCGCGATTTCCGCATCCGCTGGTTCGCCGACGGCGAGCTCAACGCCAGCGTCAACTGCCTCGACCGCCACCTCGCCGAACGCGGCGACAAGACCGCGTTGATCTTCGAGCCGGACGATCCCGACGCGCCCGGCGAACGCATCAGCTACCGCGAGCTGCACGCGCGCGTGTGCAAGCTGGCGAACGCGTTGCGCGGGCTCGGCGTGCGCAAGGGCGACCGCGTCACCATCTACCTGCCGATGATCCCCGCGGCGGTGGTGGCGATGCTCGCCTGCGCGCGCATCGGCGCGGTGCACATGGTGGTGTTCGGCGGGTTCGCCCCGAACTCGATCGCCGACCGCGTCGGCGACTGCGGCAGCAAGCTCGTCATCACCGCCGACGAAGGCCTGCGCGGCGGCAAGAAGGTGCCGCTCAAGGCGAACGTCGACGCGGCGCTCGCGCTGCCGGGCACGAGTTCGGTGGAAACCGTGCTGGTGGTGCGCCACACCGGCGGCGCGGTGGACATGCAGATGCCGCGCGACCGCTGGTACGACGCGGTGGTGGACGCGCAGCCGGCGCACTGCGAGCCCGAGCGCATGAACGCGGAGGACCCGCTGTTCATCCTCTACACCTCCGGCAGCACCGGCAAGCCCAAGGGCGTGCTGCACACCACCGCCGGCTACCTGCTGTGGTCGGCGTACACGCACGACATCGTGTTCGACCTGCGCGACGACGACGTGTTCTGGTGCACCGCCGACGTCGGCTGGGTCACCGGCCACAGCTACATCGTGTACGGGCCGCTGGCCAACGGCGCCACCGAAGTGCTGTTCGAAGGCGTTCCCAACCATCCGGATCCGTCGCGCTTCTGGCAGGCGATCGACAAGCACGGCGTCAGCATCTTCTACACCGCGCCGACCGCGATCCGCGCGCTGATGCGCGAAGGCGACGCGCCGGTGAAGCGCGCCTCGCGCAAGTCGCTGCGCCTGCTCGGCAGCGTCGGCGAACCGATCAACCCGGAAGCCTGGCGCTGGTATTTCGAAACCGTGGGCGATGCGCGCTGCCCGATCGTCGACACCTGGTGGCAGACCGAGACCGGCGGCATCCTGATCTCGCCGCGGCCCGGCGCCACCGCGCTCAAGCCCGGTTCGGCGACCAGGCCGCTGCCCGGCGTGCGCCCGGCGCTGGTCGATGCCGGCGGCGCGCTGCTCGAGGGCGAGGCCGAAGGCAACCTGGTGCTGCTCGATTCCTGGCCCGGGCAGATGCGCACGGTGTACGGCGACCACCAGCGCTTCATCGATACCTACTTCCGGACCTACCCGGGCACGTATTTCACCGGCGACGGTTGCCGCCGCGACGCCGACGGCGATTACTGGATCACCGGGCGCGTGGACGACGTGATCAACGTCAGCGGCCATCGCATCGGCACCGCGGAGGTGGAAAGCGCGCTGGTCGCGCACCACGCCGTCGCCGAAGCCGCGGTGGTCGGGTTCCCGCACGACCTGAAGGGGCAGGGCATCTACGCCTACGTCACCCTCAAGCAGGGCGTCGAGGCCAGCGACGAATTGCGCAAGGCGCTGGTGCAGCAGGTGCGCGGCGACATCGGCCCGACCGCCACGCCCGACCACATCCAGTGGGCGCCGGGCCTGCCCAAGACCCGCAGCGGCAAGATCATGCGCCGCATCCTGCGCAAGATCGCGGAGAATGCGCCGGACCAGCTCGGCGACATCTCGACGCTGGCCGATCCTTCCGTCGTCGACGTGCTGGTGAAGTCGCGCCGGGACGCGTAAAGCGGCGCAAGCGCATTCCGCCAACCCATATTCCATGACCAAGGGAAACCCGATGAAAGCCCTGCCCCTCGTCCTCGCGCTGCTCTCGGCCACGATCCTGCCGTCGCAGGCCGCATTCGCCGCGAACAAGGCTCCGCACGCCCAGCGCGCCGCGCACCCCGCCGAAGACCCGTTCGCGAACGTGTACATCGTCACCTCGCGCAAGACGTTCGACAACATCCATGCGCTGGTGCGCAACCCCGCCTCGCGCCGCGACAGCCTCGGCAACGAGCTGGTCGTGTCCGAGACCAGGGCGCACATGCTCGATGCGGTGAACGGGTTGATCCACCAGCGCGAATTGCGCTGCGGCGGCTACTTCGCGTTCGACAGCAGGCAGAAGGCGGAGGCGTTCATCGCCGCCGACCGTTCGGCGTCCGCCGCGCGCGCGTTGGCGGTGAGCTACACCATCGACAACGCCGCGACGGTGGATCCGTGGCTGCCGCAGGTCAGCGGATTCGGCATCCACGACGTCATTACCACGCTGTCGGGCTACAAGAACCGTTACTACGCCAGCGGCTACGGCAAGGCCGCGGCGGAATGGATCAAGGGCCGCTGGGACTCGCTCGCCGCAGGCCGCGGCGACGTGAGCAGCGAACTGTTCACCGCTTGCACCAACTGCTCCACCCAACCGTCGGTGATCCTCACCATCCAGGGCAACGAGCTCGCGAACGAAGTGGTGGTGCTGGGCGCGCACCTGGATTCGATCAACGACAGCGCCGGCGGCAACCCCGAGATGGTCGCGCCCGGCGCGGACGACGACGCTTCCGGCGTCGCGACGTTGACCGAAACCCTGCGCATCGCGCTGGCGAGCGGCTGGAAGCCGAAGCGCACGGTCAAGTTCATGGCCTATGCCGCCGAGGAAGTGGGCTTGCGCGGCTCGAACGCGATCGCGCAGCAGTTCAAGGCGAACGGCGTGAACGTGGTCGGCGTGCTGCAGCTGGACATGACCGAATACCGCAAGGGCACGCCCGAGGACATGCAGCTGGTCACGGATTATTCCAACGCCAGCCTCAAGCAGTTCTTCAACGACCTGTTCGACGCCTACCTCGCGCCCATGGGCCTGCGCCGCGGCACCATCACCTGCGGCTACGGTTGTTCCGACCACGCGTCCTGGAACAGCGCCGGCTATCCGTCCGCGATGATGTTCGAATCCGGCGACGACACCGGCGCCAACACGCCGGCGTTCCGCGGCTTCAACCCGAACATCCACACCACCGGCGACACGCTTGCGTTCCTGGGCGATTCCACCGCCAACAGCGTCAAGTTCGCGAAGTTCGCGCTGGCCTTCGCCGGCGAGCTGGGCAAGACCAGCGGCGCGGGGCCTTCCAATGCGCCGCCGGTCGCGAATTTCCGCAGCAGGGTCGTGCGCCGCACGGCGGCCTTCACCGACCGTTCCAGCGACAGCGACGGCAGCATCGTCGCGCGCGCGTGGAATTTCGGCGACGGCAAGACCTCCACCGCGACCAGCCCGACGCATGCCTATTCCGCGCCCGGCACCTACAACGTCACCCTGACCGTCACCGACGACGACGGCGCGACCGCGAGCAAGACCTCGCCAGTCACCATCGCGCGCTGAGGTGGGAAAAAAGAAACCCGCCTCGCGGCGGGTTTCGTGGCCATCCATGGCCAAGGTTCATCCTTTGATGCAGACCACCTGGCGCAGGGTATGCACTACCTCCACCAGGTCGGACTGCGCCGCCATCACCGCGTCGATGTCCTTGTACGCGGCCGGCGACTCGTCGATCACCCCGGCGTCCTTGCGGCACTCGACGTGGGCGGTGGCTTCGCGGTGCTGGGCCAGGGTGATTTGCGCGCGCGCCGCGGTACGGCTCATCACGCGGCCGGCACCATGGCTGCAGCTGTGGAAGCTGTCCGCGTTGCCCAGCCCACGCACGATGAAGCTCTTCGCGCCCATGCTGCCCGGGATGATCCCGAGCTCGCCGGCGCGCGCGCTGACCGCGCCCTTGCGGGTGACCAGCAGTTCCTGCCCGCCGTGCGTTTCCTGCTGCACGTAGTTGTGGTGGCAGTTCACCGCCATCTTTTCCAGCTGGAACTTCGGCAGGCGATGGCGCATTTCGTGCAGCACCCGCGCCATCATCGCCTCGCGGTTCTCGCGCGCGTAGTCCTGCGCCCACGACACCGCCTCCACGTAGTCGTCGAACAAGGGCTCGCCCTGCATGAAGAACGCGAGGTCCTTGTCCGGCACGTGGAAACCGAGTACGCGCTTGCCCAGTTCCTCGCGCGCACGCTCGATGAAGTAGCTGCCGATCAGGTTGCCGGTGCCGCGCGAGCCGCTGTGCAGCATCACCCACACCGCATCGCTCTCGTCGAGGCAGAGCTCGATGAAGTGGTTGCCGCCGCCCAGCGTGCCGATCTGGCGATCGAGCTTGTCGGTGCGGATCTTGCGGTGTTTCTGCTTGATCGCGTCCAGCCGCGCGACCAGCCCCGACTGCGCGACGCGGGT
The DNA here is from genome assembly GCA_044226035.1 of Thermomonas sp. Taxonomy (GTDB): domain Bacteria; phylum Pseudomonadota; class Gammaproteobacteria; order Xanthomonadales; family Xanthomonadaceae; genus Pseudoluteimonas. Next base: position 50,064 of record JBGAHT010000007.1, read on the forward strand.
CTCGATGCTCTCCGGCAGCTTCCAGTGCTCGCCGCCGCGGCCGTTGCCGACCGGCACGCTGCGCTCGATCGAGTTGCGCAGCGGGCCGAGGTCGTCGGGCAGGTCACTGGCGCGCAGGGTGGTGCGCACCGCGGCCATGCCGCAGCCGATGTCGACGCCGACCGCGGCCGGGATGATCGCGCCGCGGGTCGGGATCACCGAACCCACGGTCGCGCCCTTGCCCAGGTGCACGTCGGGCATCACCGCGACCCACGGCCCGACGAACGGGATCGACGCGATGTTGCGCAGTTGCTCGTGCGCCTGCGGCTCCAGCGGCACGCCGCGCACCCAGCCCTTGATCGGGGTGGCGCTGCCCTCGGCGTGCAGCAGTTCGAATTGCGATTGGGTTTGCATGTTCATGTCTCTTCAGTCCATTGAAACCTGCGCGATGCGTCCTTGCGCCGCGCAGGGGTGTCACTTCATCGTCACCAGCTGCTTCAGCACGCCATCCAGGCCGCCGAACACGGTGAGCTTGTCGATCTTCTCGGTGACCTTCTCCAGGGCCTCGAGCTCCTTCAGGCGCATCAGCACCGGGCTGTCCTCGATCAGCTTGGCGGTGTTGAGCAGGGAACGCGTGGCGTTCGCCTCCTCGCGACGGCGGATCACGTTAGCTTGCGCCGCCTTTTCCGCCTGCACCACGCTGTTGAGGATGTCCTTCATCTCGCCCGGCAGGATCACGTCCTTCACGCCGACACCCAGCACCTCGATGCCCAGCTCGGTCACCCGGCCGCGCACGTAGCCGAAGATGTCGGCATCGAGCGAGGCCTTGTCGCCGAGCAGCTCGTCCAGCGTCTTGGCGGCGATCGCCTTGCGCAGGCCGAACTGCAGCTCGCGGTACACGTAGTCGCCGAACTTGGCGACCCTGGTGCGCGCGGCCACCGGGTCGGTGACGCGGATGCTGGCGGCCAGGTTGACGCGCAGGCTGACCTTGTCGCGGGTCAGCAACTCCTGGCCCGAGACCTCCAGCGACTGCACGCGCAACTCGATCACGTCCACCGCCACGTTCTTGCGGAAGTTCCAGAACGCGTGGTTGCCGGCCTCCAGCACCTGCACCAGCTTGCCGTCGATGAACACCAGGCCCGCCGACTCCGCCGGCACGTCCGCCACGACGGCGAGCTTGCCCAGCGTGCCGAGCTGGCGCAGGCGGTTGGCGACATCGCCGCGCACCGCCAAGCCATCGGCCAGCGACACGCGCTCGACCTCGACCTTCACCAGCCCGCGCCAGTACAAGCGACGCGAACCCGGCGCCAGCACGTCCTCCAGCTTGCCGTTCTTCGACACCAGGCCGACTTCGTCGGCGCCGATGTCGGCGAACACGAAGGTCTCGCCCAGCCGCGCGCCGAGGCGCGCGATCAGCGCGTCCACGTCGTGGCCGGCGTACTCCGGCGCGGCGATGTTGTACGTACGCACCTCGATGCGCGTGAGCGGGTCGAACATGCGGTGCACGCCCGGCTCCAGCACGCGCTCGAACTGGCGATTGCGATACAGCAAGGCGCGCTCGCCGTCGCCGATCACGATTCTCTTGCTCCAGAACATGGGTAACTCTCCTTGTTGGTCCTGGTGGTCCGATCCGTTTTCTTCGCGATGGATCGGTTTCGCGTTTGAAGCGTTTGACTTTGTGGAAGGGGCTTCAGCCCCGAGTTCCTTGGATCGGGGCTGAAATCCCTCCCATGCCCAGCTGGAAAAGGTGGAAACGCCCCTGACGTCGATGCCGCGGAGCCGGCGCGCTGTCCGTGCGGAGGCCTGCCGTTGCCGGCATCGCGGTGCATTGCGATCCCGATCCATTGCAGGCCCGCGCGCTTCGAGGGCGGCGGCCCGGCGACATCGCCGCTGCGTATCCATCGACATCGCGATGCATTGCGATGAAGCGGAACACGCACGGGGCGTTTCCTGGTGCGGGCTTGCGCCCGTGGTCCAGATTTACAGTCTGGTTTGGAGCGGGATTCGAACCCGCGACTCTCGGTGTTCAACCGATGCTCTACCCGACTGAGCTATCCAGTGGTGGACGAACCGGATTCGAACCGGTGGCCAACGGCTTGCGCCGCTGCTCGACCTCTGAGCTTTCGTCCGCTCGCGGAATACCTTCTCCCGATCCCCGGCATACGCCACGGCAGCGCCGCGCGCACCGGACGGGCCTTGCGAACCCGTGCCGCTGTGGACCGTTCGAGCGATGTTCCGCATTGGCGCCTCCGACGTGAATCGAAAGCGCCAACCCGTGTGCGACTGCATCCGCTTGCCGCCCGTGCCGAAGCATCCAGGCACGGCGCATCCCTGCGCCTTCGCGACGTTTCCCTGCCTCGGGCCAGCAATGCCCGGATGCTTCGGGAGCGCGATGCAATCGCGTTTTGATCGTGTGGTGGATCCCTTTGCGAACGCCGGAAACGAAACGCCCCCGGGTGCTGGAACCCGAGGGCGTTCGCGTGGCCTCGGGAGATCGGGGTGACCGATCTCCGCGATGCGGGGGGATCAGTCGATGGAGGTGGAGCCGAAGTAATTCCGCATGCCGCGAAGCGACAGCGCGTCGCGCCATTCGCACGCGCGCAGGCCCGCATCGCGCTTGCGCGATGGCGTCGATGCTGCGATGTGGAATGAATGCGTCATGGAGTTCGTGTGTTCGGGAGATCGCCGATTGGCGAAGGTCGCGCACCTTACGCGCGTTGCCTTCATTCCGCAACAGAAATTTCACGTTGCCGACGAGCGGCACAGTCCGTGAGCCAGACGGGAAAAAAGAAACCCGCCTCGCGGCGGGTTTCTTTTCGACTCGAACAAGGTGAAGCAGATCCTTCCCCCGGATCATGTCCGGGGTCAGGATGACTTCCGCTGCGCGGAAGTCACTTGATCTTGCCTTCCTTGTACATCACATGCTTGCGCACGACGGGGTCGTACTTCTTGACCTCCATCTTGTTCGGCGTGTTCTTCTTGTTCTTGTCGGTGGTGTAGAAATGGCCGGTGTTGGCCGAGGAGATCAGGCGGATCTTGTCGCGCTTGGAAGCCATGGTTCGATTCTCCTCAGACCTTCTCGCCCTGCTTGCGCAGGTCGGCCAGGACGGCGTCGATGCCGTTCTTGTCGATGGTGCGCAGGGCCTTGGTGGAAACGCGCAGCTTCACCCAGCGGTTCTCGGAAGCCACCCAGAAGCGGCGTTCGTGGAGGTTGGGCAGGAAGCGGCGGCGGGTCTTGTTGTTCGCATGCGACACGTTGTTGCCGGTCGCGACGCGCTTGCCGGTGACTTGGCATTCACGGGACATCTGTGCACCTCGATGGTGTGTGGTTGTCGCCCGTAGCCCGGGCGGCGGCGGCCCCGCCGGCCGATCGGGTCGGGGGCGGGAATCGCTGCGGGACGCAGCGAGCCGCGCATTATGCCGGCCCGACCCGGCCCGGGCAAGCACTTATCCACAGGATGGGGTCGGCTCCCTCCCTTTCGCCGCAGGCGAAGGGGAGGGCTGGGGAGGGGTGGCATTTCAGTTCAGCACCCCGCAGTCCAGAAGCACCCTTCCCAACCGTCCGGCCCTCGGGCACAGCCCTCGGGCGTTCATCGCGGTGCGAACCAAGGGTTCGCAAGCACCGCTCTTCACCCCCCTTCGCTTCGCGAAAGGGGAGGAGTGAAGGGCTAATGGCTGGCGCGGTCGCGCTTCCAGCCGCGGTGGCGGATGTCCAGGTACAGGCTGTAGCAGGCGGTGAACGCCGGGAACAGGTTCTGCAGGATGCCGACCGAGTCGTTCTTGCCGAACACGAAGTAGCTCAGCGTCATCAGGCTGCCGAGGATGCTCATGTACCAGAACAGGCGCGGGATCACCGGCTTGCCGTAGCGCCGGCTGGCGACGAACTGCACCAGCCAGCGGCCGCCGAACATCAGCGCGCCGGTCAGGCCGATCAGCTTCCACGGGCTCATGTACAGCCCGGTCCACTCCAGCCAGGCGATCGGCGAATTCATCACGTCCGCGGCCACCTCACACTTCCTCGACGGCGGTGCGGCGGTTGCGCGCGATCAGCCAGGCCACGCCGCGCAGGTCGCGGATGCCGACCAGCGCGCGGTTGAGGTTGTTGTACTTGGACACGCCGCTGGCGCGGTGGCGGTGGTTCACCGGCACGCTCACCGTCTTCCACCCCGCGCGCTGCATCAGCGCGGGCAGGTAGCGGTGCATGTGGTCGAACCAGGGCAGGTCGAGGAAGGCCTCGCGCTCGAACAGCTTGATGCCGCAGCCGGTGTCGGGGGTGGAATCGCGCAGCATGCGGCTGCGGATCGCGTTCGCCCACTTCGAGGCCCAGCGCTTGCTGCCCGAGTCCTGGCGGTCGACCCGCCAGCCGGCGAACAGCTTCACGCCCGGATCGGCGCGTTCGCGCTCGGCGAGCAGCCTGGGGATGTCGGCCGGGTCGTTCTGGCCGTCGCCGTCCAGGGTCGCGATCCACGCGCCGCGCGCGGCCTTGACCCCGGTGCGGACCGCGGCGCTCTGGCCGCTGTTGCTGAGGTGGCGGACCACGCGCAGTTCCGGCACCCCGGCCTTGAGCCCGCGCAGCACGCCGAGCGTGCCGTCGCGCGAGAGGTCGTCGACGTAGACGATCTCGAAATCGCAGCGTCCGCGCAGCGCGGCGACGATCTCGCCGACCAGCGGCGCGACGTTGCCTTCCTCGTTGTACACGGGGACGACGACCGAAAGTTGCGGTGCTGCGCTCATGCGTCGCGTGGCCTCAAGGCTTGTTGCGCAGGCGTTCCAGGACGCCGTCGAGCATGTCGAAATCGCTGTAGTGGATCACCAGCTTGCCGCGTCCGCCGCGACCGGGCTGCACGTCCACGCGCGTGCCCAGCGCTTCGCCCAGCTCGCGCTGCAGCGAGGCGATGTCGGCCGAGGGCGAAGCCCTGGTCGCGGCCGGCCTGGCCTTGCCCGGCACGCGGCCCGCGCCGAGCAGTTGCACCCGGCGCTCGACCTCGCGCACCGACCACTCCTGCGCGGCCGCCTGCTTGCCGAGCGCGACCGCCGCGGCCGGCGCCAGCGCCAGCAACGCGCGCGCGTGGCCCATTTCCAGCGCGCCGGATTCGACCATCGCGCGCAGTTCCGCCGGCAGTTCCAGCAGGCGCAGCAGATTCGTCACCGCGGTGCGCGAGCGGCCGACGGCTTCGGCGGCGGCGGCGTGGGTCAGATCGAACTCGTCGATCAGCCGCTGCAGCGCCTGCGCTTCCTCGAGCGGGTTCAGGTCCTCGCGCTGGATGTTCTCGATCAGCGCCATCGCGACCACGGTGCGGTCGTCGACCTCGCGCACCACCACCGGGATTTCCGCCAACCCGGCCTGCTTCGAGGCGCGCCAGCGGCGTTCGCCGGCGATGATTTCCCAGGTCTTGCCGCCGCGCGGCTGCACGATTTCGCGCACCACGATCGGCTGGATCACGCCCTGCGCGCGGATCGATTCGGCGAGCTCGGCGAGCTTGGCCGGATCCATGATCCGGCGCGGCTGGTACTTGCCCGGCGCCAGCGCATCGACCGGCAGCGTGCGCAGCGCGTCCTGCGGGGTGGCTTCGAGCTTGGGCGCCTGCGCCGCGGCCTTGGGCCCGAGCAGGGCTTCGAGCCCGCGCCCGAGCCCGCGCTTCTTGGCGGGCGCGCCCTTCGAAGGCGTGTTCTTCGCCGTGGTCATGCGTGTTGCTCCGTGGTCGCGGCCTGCTTCGCCTGCTTGCGTTCGCGCTGGTGGCGCAGCACTTCGCCGGCGAGGCCGAGGTAGGCGATCGCGCCGCGGCTGCCCTTGTCGTAGCCGACGATGCTCTGGCCGTGGCTCGGCGCCTCGGCCACGCGCACGTTGCGCGGGATGATGGTGCGGAACACCTTGTCGCCGAAATGCGCGACCAGTTCCGCCGACACCGCGTTGGCGAGGTTGTTGCGCACGTCGAACATGGTGCGCAGCACGCCTTCGATTTCCAGGCCCGGGTTCAGCTTCGCCTTCAGCGCGTCGATGGTGGTGAGCAGCGCGGTCAGGCCTTCCAGCGCGTAGTACTCGCACTGCATCGGCACCAGCACGCTGTCGGCGGCGGTGAGCGCGTTGAGCGTGAGCAGCGACAGCGCCGGCGGGCAGTCGATGACGATGAAGTCGTATTTCGCGCGTAGCGGATCGAGCGCGCGCTTGAGCCGCTGCTCGCGCCCGTCCTCGTCCATCAGCTCGATCTCGGCCGCGGTCAGGTCGGTGTTGCCCGGCAGCAGGTCGAAGCCTTCGGCCGTGGCCACGATCGCGGCGTCGGCGTGCTGTTCCTCGAGCAGCACGTCGCAGGTCGAGGCCGACAGCTCGCGCTTGTCCACGCCGCTGCCCATGGTCGCGTTGCCCTGCGCATCCAGGTCGACCAGCAACACGCGGCTCGCCGACTGCGCGAGCGCGGCGGCGAGGTTGACGGCGGTGGTGGTCTTGCCGACGCCACCCTTCTGGTTGGCGATGGCGATGATGCGGGCCATGCGGGGAAGCATTCCTGCGCGACGGATCGGGGATTATGCCGTGGCCGTCGGCTCGCGGCCCACCACGGCGAGGTGGCGTTCGCCGTCCAGGCCCGGAACCGTGAGCCGATGCAGCGTTTCCAGGCGCCAGCCGCGCGGCAGCGCGGCGATTTCCTCGTCCGGGCGCGCGCCCTTCATCGCCAGCAGCTTGCCGCCCGGGGCGAGCAGGTGGCCGCCGAAGGCGAGGATCTGCGGCAAGGTCGCCAGCGCCCGCGCGGTGATGGCGTCGAACGCGCCCGGCCGCTGCAGCGCCTCGATCCGCGATTCGGCGACCTCGGCGTTGTCCAGGCCCAGCGTGCGCACCGCCTCGCGCAGGAAGCGCGCCTTCTTGCCGTTGGATTCGACCAGCGTCACCCGCAGCCCGGGCGTGGCGATCGCCAGCGGGATGCCGGGCAGGCCGGGGCCGGTGCCGAGGTCGGCGAGCGTGCCGATGGCGCCGAGGTGGGGCTGCATCGCCAGCGAATCGAGGAGGTGGCGCGGCACCATCTCGCCCGGGTCGCGCACCGCGGTGAGGTTGTAGGCGCGGTTCCAGCGCACGAGCAGGTCGAGGTAGGCCAGCAGCGGCGGCGCGAGCCGGTCCGGCAACGCGAGCGCGGCGAGGCCGGCGCGCAGCGGGGCGTCGAGGTCGTGGCCGGCGGTCATGCGCGGATTATCCCTTGCGCCACGCGAGCGCGGCGAGCGTGCCCGGCGCCGGCGCCAGCTCGCGCAGGCGCCAGTCGCGCGGATCGCCGAGTTCGGCGTCGCAGCGCGCGAGGAACAGCGCGCCGTCGGTTTCGGCGAACGCCAATCGGTGCAGGCCGAAGGCGAGCCCGTGGCCGTGCGCCTTCAGCACCGCTTCCTTGGCGCACCACAGGCGCAGGAAATCGGACTCCAGGTGCGCGCGCTGCGACAGCCATGCCGTTTCATCGTCGGCGAAGAAGCGCCGCGCCAGCGCCAGCGCGTTCGCCCGCGGCCGGATCGCCTCGAGGTCGGCGCCGACGCGCGCTGCTTCGCCGCACGCGACCAGCAGGTGTTCGCCGCTGTGGCTCCAGCTGCAATCGAGCGCGGCGCGCTGCAGGTGCGGGCGGCCGCGCGCATCGCGCTCGAACCGGTAGTCGCCCGCTTCCCCGCCGAATTCGCGCGCCAGCCACGCCTGCACGCGCGGCATGGCCGCCTCGCCGCGCGCATGCGGCAACAGCGTCCAGCGCGGCGAAGCGGGAGGATGGTCTTGGCGGGGCATGGCGGCGCCAGCGTAAGCTAGCGGGCGTCCGAAGCCACGCGTTTTCGTCGATGTCCGCCGCATTCCCATCGCCCGTTGCCGACGCCAGGACCATGGCGATCGCCGTCGGCCCGCCGCAGCGCACGCTGGCGTTCGGGCCGCGCGGCGCGACGCCGCTGCGCGAATTCCTCGGCGAAGCGCGGGCGCTGGCCGCGACCCTGGGCGAAGGCGGGTGCGTGGTGAACCTGTGCGAGGACCGGCACCGCTTCCTCACCGGATTCTGCGCCGCCGCGTTGCGCGGCAAGACCACGCTGCTGCCGTCCTCGCGCGCGCCCGAAGTCGTCGCCGACGTGCAGCGCCGGCATCCGTCGAACCAGCTGCTCGACGATGCCGCGGTCGCGGCGGTGATCGCATCCGCGCCGGCGGCGGTGAACGACATTCCCGGCGTCGCCGCGGATGCGCTCGCCGCGATCGGCTTCACCTCCGGCAGCACCGGCGTGCCGCAGGCCAACCCGAAGACCTGGGGCGCCTTCGCCACCAGCACCGCGCAGAACCTCGCCGCGTTGCGCGACCTGTGGCCGGCCGACGCGCAGGCGCAGGTCGTGGCGACGGTGCCGCCGCAGCACATGTACGGCATGGAGCTTTCGGTATTGCTGCCGCTGCTCGGCGGCGCCGCGGTGCACGAGGCGCGGCCGTTCTTCCCCGCCGACATCGCGCGCGTGCTGGCCGACGCGGCGCACACGCGCCTGCTGGTGACCACGCCGGTGCACCTGCGCGCGCTGCTGGCGTCGGGCGTGGCGCTGCCGCCGCTGGCCGGCATCGTCTCCGCGACCGCGCCGTTGCCGGCCGAACTGGCGCTGCAGGCCGAAGACCGCTTCGGCTGCGAGGTGCGCGAGCTGTTCGGTTCCACCGAGACCTGCGTGATCGCGCGCCGGCGCACCGCGCGCGAGGCGGCGTGGACGCCGTTGCCCGGCGTGCGCATCGCGGCGCTGGAAGACGCAACCGAAGTGCGCGCCGCGCACCTGCCCGCGCCGGTACAACTGGCAGATCGCATGGAAGTCGATGCGGAAGGCCGCTTCATCCTGCGCGGGCGCCAGTCCGACCTGCTGGAAATCGCCGGCAAGCGCGCCTCGCTCGGCGACCTCACCCGGCGCCTGCTCGACATCCCGGGGGTGGAGGACGCCTGCGTGTTCCAGCCCGCGGTCGCGCCCGGCGAAGTGGCGCGGGTCGCGGCGCTGGTGGTCGCGCCCACCCGCAGCGAGGCGCAGATCCTCGATGCGCTGCGCGCCGGCGTCGATCCCGCGTTCCTGCCGCGGCCGTTGCGCAAGGTCGCGGCGTTGCCGCGCAACGAGACCGGCAAGCTGCCGCGCGCGGAACTGCTGGACTTGCTGCGGCGCTGCAAAAGCTGAACCGCCGCGACGCGGCCGTCACGCCCCGCGCGGCAAAGTGCCTCGCGCCCCCGGCTCGGGGAGCGGACTGGCATTCCTTCCCAACAAGAGAGGAGTTCGTCGCATGGGCATCATCATCTGGTTGATCGTGGGCGGCATCATCGGCTGGCTCGCCAGCATGGTCATGAAGACCGACGGCCAGCAGGGCATCCTGCTCAACATCGTGGTCGGCATCGTCGGCGCCTTCATCGGCGGCTGGATCGGCCCGATGCTCGGCCTCGGCGGCGGCATCAACGCCGGCATCAGCGTGATGAGCATCGTCGTGTCGCTGATCGGCGCGATCATCCTGCTCGCGATCGTCAATCTGTTCCGCCGCGGACGCGTACGTTAAGCACGTCGCAGCGGCATGGAAAAGGCCCGGTATCCCGGGCCTTTTTCCTGAGCGGCCCGCTCAGGCGAGTTCGACGAAGGCGGGCGCGTGGTCGCTGGCGCGTTCCCAGGTGCGCGGGGTGCGGTCGATGCCGGCGCTCGTGGTCGAAGCGCGCAACGCGTCCGACACCAGGGTCAGGTCGATGCGCAGGCCGAGGTTGCGCCGGAACGCGGCCTGGCGGTAATCCCACCAGCTGAACACGCCGGCCTCGTCGTTGTGCAGGCGGAAGCCGTCGTGCAGGCCCAGCGCGAGCAGGCGCTGCAGCGCCGCGCGCTCGGCGGTGGAGGTGAGGATGTGCCCGTCGTTCCAGACCGCCGGATCGTGCACGTCGCGGTCGTCGGGCGCGATGTTGAAGTCGCCCAGCACCACCAGTTTCGGATGCTTGCGCAATTCGTCGGCGATCCAGCCGTGCACCGCGTCCAGCCAGCGCAGTTTGTAGTCGTATTTCTCGGTGCCGATGTCCTGGCCGTTGACCACGTAGAGATTCACGATCCGCGTGTCGCCCACGGTCGCGGCGATGGCGCGCGCCTGCGCGTCCTCGAAGCCGGGGATGGCGACCTGCACCTGGTCCAGCGCGCGGTCGCGGGCGAGGATGGCGACGCCGTTGTAGGTCTTCTGCCCGTGGAACACGCTGCGGTAGCCGAGCGCGGCCAGCGCGTCGTCGGGGAAGCGGTGGTCCTCGAGCTTGGTTTCCTGCAGCCCGACCACGTCCGGCGCGAATTCGCCCAGCCACTGCTGCAGCTGCGGCAGGCGCACGTTGAGCGAGTTGACGTTCCAGCTGGCGATTTTCATGGGCGCAAGCCTATCCCCCCGGGCCACGGGCGTCGAATGCGAATCGTTCCGCGGACCGTGTCGTCGGTCATGGGGTCCGCATGCGCTGCAATTGACCAGGATCAATCCGCGCGGCCGGCGAACGGCGGATGCTGGGTTCCCCGCCGCCGCAGGAGTCCGCCGCCATGACCCTCGACAACAGCGTCCGCCGCCGTTTCGCCTGGCCGGTCCGCGCGATCCACTGGATCAGCGCGGGGCTGGTGCTGGTCGCCTACCTCACCACCGAACTCGCCGAGGAGGCGGAACATGGCGAGGCGGTCGGCATCAACTGGCACGTCGCCGCCGGACTCGCGTTGCTGCTGCTGTTCGTGCCGCGACTGCTGGCGAAGTTGCTGCCGCGGCCTGGCCCGCTGATGCCGCCGGCGCCGGGCTGGACGCGGTTGCCGCACGCGCTGGTGACGCTGGCGTTGTTGCTGTTCGTGCTCGTGCAGCCGGTGCTGGGGGTGTTGTCGGTATGGGCCGCGGGCGATGCGCTGGCGATTCCCTTCACGCCATGGACGTTGCCGCCGATGCTGGCGCTGGGCGAAGGCGCCGGCCACACGCTGGAGGAAGCGCACGAGCTGATCGGCAACGCGTTCTACGCGGTGATCGGCCTGCATGCGCTGGCCGCGCTGTGGCACCAGTTCGTGCGTCGCGACGGTACGCTGCGGCGGATGCTTTGAGGCGGCCGGCTCAACGCACGATCAAATCGATCAGCCACTTCGCCTTCGAATACGGCGGCTTCAGCAGGTCGCCGCCGCTGCGTTTCGCCTGCCACAGGATCGGCAACTGCTTGCTCATCGCGTCGAAGCCGGCGCGGCCGTGGTAGGCGCCCATGCCGCTGGGGCCGATCCCGCCGAACGGCAACGCGGATACCGCGAAGTGGAACAGCGCGTCGTTCACCGACACGCCGCCGGCGAGCGTAGCGCGCAGGATCTTCTCGATGTCCGCGCGGTCATGGCTGAAGGGATACAGCGCCAGCGGCCGGTCGTGCGCGTTGACGTAGGCGATGGCGGCATCCAGCGACGGCACGCTCCTGATCGGGAAGATCGGGCCGAAGATTTCATCCTGCATCACCTTGGCGTCGTCGCCGGGTTCGAGAATCAGGGTCGGCGGGAACAGCCGCTGCGCTGGATCGGCCGCGCCGAGTTGGATTACTTCCAACCCGCGCGCGCGCGCATCGTCCACGTAGCCCTGCAGGCGCGCGTACTGGCCATCGTTGATCACCCGGGTGTAGTCGTTCGCGTTCTCGAAGTTGGCGCCGTAGCGCGCCTGCACTTCGGCGCGCAACGCATCCACCAGTGCGTCGCGCCTGTCCGCCGGTACCAGCACGTAGTCGGGCGCGATGCAGGTCTGGCCGCCGTTGAACCACTTGCCGGTGGCGAGCCGCGCCGCGGCCTGTTCGACCGGATAGTCCCCGCAGACGATGGCCGGCGACTTGCCACCGAGTTCCAGCGTGAGCGGGGTGAGGTTGGGCGCGGCCGCGGCCATCACCTTGCGCCCGACGGCGGTGGAACCGGTGAACACGAGGTGGTCGAACGGCAGCGCGGCGAACGCGGCACCGACCTCGGCACCGCCTTCGGCGACGGCGACGCGGTCCCCGGGGAACACCTCGGCCAGCAGTTCGCGCAGGAAGGCGCTGGTGCGCGGCGTGTGTTCGGACGGCTTCAGGTACACGTGGTTGCCGGCGGCGATGGCGGTCGCGAGCGGCACCAGCGCCAGGTTCACCGGGTAGTTCCACGGCGCGATCACGCCGACCACGCCGACCGGTTCCACCCGGATTTCCGCGCGCGCGGGCAGGAAGCGCCAGCCCACGCCCGCGCGCCCGGGCTTCATCCAGCCGCGCAGGTGCCGGCGCAGGTGGTCGATCTCGTTGAGCACGGTCATGCCGTCGGCGATCAGGCTCTCGGCTTTCGCGCGATGGCCGAAGTCGGCGGAAATCGCCGCGGCCATCCCGTCCAGTCGCCGCTTCAGCGCATCGCGCAGGCGCCGGAGGTCGTCGCGGCGCTGCCCGGCATCGGGCTTGCCCGCCTGCCAGGCCGCGCGCAGGCGGTCGAGGGTCGGGCGCAGTTCGGCGATGGGGGTGTCGGCGGCGATGTCCATGGCCGGAGTATAGGCGGCGCATTTTCGAGCTTGCGGACTAAAATCGGCGCATGGACATCCGACCCTACCGCGGCATCCTGCCCACGCTCGGCGCGCGCGCCTACGTCGATCCCGCCGCCAGCGTGATCGGCGACGTGGTCCTCGGCGAGGACGTGTCGGTGTGGCCGTTCACCGTGATCCGCGGCGACGTGAACTTCGTTCGCATTGGCGACCGCACCAACATCCAGGACGGCACCGTCGTGCATGTCAGCCACGACGGCCCGCACGCCAAGCTCGGCGGCTTCGCCACCCGCATCGGCGCGGACGTGACCATCGGCCACAAGGCCGTCATCCACGCCTGCACCATCGAGGACGCGGTGCTGGTGGGCATGGGCGCGATCGTGCTCGACGGCGCGGTGGTCAGGAAGCACGCCTTCATCGGCGCCGGCGCGCTGGTCGCGCCCGGCAAGGTGGTCGGCGAGGGCGAGCTGTGGCTCGGCAACCCGGCGAGGAAGGCGCGCATGCTCAGCGATGCCGAGATCGACGCGCTGTACTACAGCGCCAGGCACTACGTGCGGCTGAAGGACGAATACCTCGCCGCACCCCCGTAGGCGTGGCCTTGGCCGCGACGGTGGGAGGGGTTGAACAGCCATTCGGCTGTTGAAAGCGGCAGGCCCGATGGCGCGGTTTGGTCGCGACCATGGCCCGCGGTGTCGCCGGTCGAGCCTGTAAACCGAGCCCCTCATCCGCCTTCGGCACCTTCTCCCCGCGATGCGGGGAGAAGGAAAACAAGTCAGTCGGCGGTCACCAGCCGCGCGTTTTCCGCGCGCAGTTCGCCGTAGATCCGGTCGGTGTCGGGCCGCGTGCCGTGCCAGCGCGCGAAGCTCTCGGCCGCCTGTTCGACCAGCATGCCGAGGCCGTCGATGGATTCGTGCGCGCCGTGCGCGCGCGCCCAGGCGAGGAATGGAATCGCCGCCTCGCCATAGCTCAGGCTCACCGCCGCGCTGCGCCGGCCGAGCAGGGTGCGCGGCAGCACCGGGAAATCGCCGCCGTTGCGCGCCGCGGTGGTGGCGTTGAGCACCAGGTCGAATTCGCCCAGGCCGCGCAGGTCGTCGAAATAGCGCGGATGCACGCGGCCGGGCTGGCCGAGCATGTCGGCCAGCGCGTCGGCGCGCGCGGGGGTGCGGTTGACGATGAACAGGTCGCCGATGCCGGCGTCGAGCAGGGCGGGGGCGACGCCGTGCGCCGCGCCGCCGGCGCCGAGCAGCAGGGTGCGGCGCGCGCGCAGGTCCAGGCCGTGGCGTTCGGTCAGGTCTCGCACCAGGCCGACGCCGTCGGTGTTGTCGCCGTGCCAGGCGTCGCCGTTGCGGATCAGCGTGTTCACCGCGCCCGCGCGGCGCGCGCGTTCGGTGCTGTCGCTGCACAACGCGAACGCGGCTTCCTTCAGCGGCAGGGTGACGTTGGCGCCGGCCCCGCCGCGGGCGACGAAGGCGTCGAGCGCGGCATCGAAGCCCGCGGGCTCGACGTCGATCGCGGAATACTCGATGGCGATGCCCGCCTGTTTCCCGAACGCGGCATGGATGCGCGGCGACAGCGAATGCGCGACCGGGTGACCGAACACGGCGTAGTGCCTGCTCATGCGGAACTCCTCCCGTGGCGTCGTCGCAACGAGTCTACTCCCGCCGCGTGGAGCTCACGTCAGCGCCTTGCGGTAGACGTGCTGGGTCTTGCTGCGTTCGAAGCCGAGCGCGGGGTAGAACGCGTGCGCTTCGGGCCGCACCACGTTCGAACGCAGGAACAGTTCGCCCATGCCCTGCGCGCGCGCCCAGTCCTCGGCCGCGGCGACCAGGCGTCGCCCCGCGCCGGCGCGGCGCGCGTCGGCGTCGACGACGAGCCCGACCACTTCGGCCTTGTCGCCGGACTCGATCATCAGGCGCCGTTCGAGGCCGATGAAGCCGGCGAGGCGCCCGCCTTCGCCTTCGCACACCAGCAGCGCGTGCGTGGCCAGCGGCAGCAGGCGTTCGAGCCGGTCCGCGAACACGGCGACGTCGGCGGGATAGCCCAACTGCGCCGACAACCGCGAGATTTCCGCGGCGTCCGCGACGGTGGCGTCGCGGATCAGCGCGTTTCCCGCAGCCACTTCGCCGCATCCAGCGCGAAGTAGGTGAGCACGCCGTCGGCGCCGGCGCGCTTGAACGCGAGCAGCGCTTCCATCGCCACCGCGCGCTCGTCGATCCAGCCGTTCGCGGCGGCGGCCTTGATCATCGCGTACTCGCCGCTGACCTGGTAGGCGTAGGTCGGGCGCTTGAACTGCTGCTTCACCCGGTACAGCACGTCGAGGTAGGGCAGGCCGGGCTTGACCATCACCATGTCCGCGCCTTCGGCCAGGTCCAGCCCGACCTCATGCAGGGCCTCGTCCGAATTGGCCGGGTCCATCTGGTAGGTGTACTTGTCGCCCTTGCCGAGCGCGCCGGCGCTGCCGACCGCGCTGCGGAACGGGCCGTAGAACGCGCTGGCGTACTTGGCGCTGTAGGCCATGATCTTCGCGTGGACGAAGCCGTTCGCTTCCAGCGCGGCGCGGATCGCGCCGATGCGGCCGTCCATCATGTCGCTGGGCGAGAGGATGTCGACGCCGGCGGCGGCGTGCGCCAGCGATTGCTTCACCAGCGCGGCGATGGTGTCGTCGTTGAGGATGTAGCCGGTCTCGTCGACCAGCCCGTCCTGGCCGTGGGTGGTGTACGGGTCCAGCGCCTGGTCGCTCATCACGCCCAGTTCCGGGAAGCGCGCCTTCAGCGCGCGGATCGCGCGCGGGACGATGCCGCCTTCGTCCCAGGCGATGCGGCCGTCGGCGGTCTTCGCCGATGGATCGGGCACGCCGAACAAATCGATCACCGGCACGCCCAGTTCCAGCGCCTGCTCGCCGACCTTCAGCAATTCGTCGATCGACAGCCGTTCCACGCCGGGCATCGAGGCCACCGGCGCGCGGCCTTTCTCCTCGTGCACGAACACCGGCAGGATCAGGTCGTTGGTGGTCAGGACGTGCTCGCGCATCAGGCGCCGCGAGAACCCGTCGCGGCGCATCCGCCGCGGGCGCGAGGAGGGATAGCTCATGCCGGCATTTTACGCCGGCCGGCGCGGGGGCGAAAAAAACCGGCGCCACGAGGGCGCCGGTCGGTGGAGCGCAACGATTGCGTCCGGTCAGGGACGCAGGGCGCAGTTGGTGATCGCCGTCTGCTGGGCCGAGGTGATCAGACCCGCCGCCTTGAGCCTCGAGGCGAAACCGGTGATGCAGGACTTGCGGCCGGTCGTGGTCGGGTAGGACGCCGTGCACAGCGTATCGGCCGCCTGCAGGTTGGCGCCGGTCATCAGGCCTGGCGCGACGTAGAGCGGCACCTTGGTGTCGCAGGCCTTGCTGCCGAGCTTGGCCGTACCGGACTTCAGCACCCAGCCTTCGTCCGCGAACACGGATGCGGTGAGGTCGGTGCGGAAGTTGGCGGCCAGGTCGTCGTTGATGAACGGTTCCATCAACGCGTTCGGCGTCAGCGAGGTGTCGAAGTGCGAGAAGGTCGAACCGCTCGACACCGAGGTCGGCGCGTACAGCAGCGCACGGCCGCCGCTGTCGGCACCGGTGAACTGGCCTGCGATCGGGTTCAACGCGGCATGCATCCCGGTGGCCTGCGCGCGGATCGTGTCGGCGGCGGCAAGGTTCAGGCTCACTGCCGGAATCGTGGCGGTGTAGCCCGGATCGTCGGACATGTTTGGCGCGGTACCCGGCGTGCCCGAAGAAGTCACGTTGCCGATGATCACGCCGATGGCGCCGGCATTCTGGGCATTCACGGTCTTGGCCTCGAACGCGCAGGTCCCGCGGTTGATGAAGGCGACCTTGCCGGTGAAGGTGCCGGCCGGGTACGCCTCGCAACCGTCGTT
>JBGAHT010000081.1:0-6968 GCA_044226035.1 Thermomonas sp.
GCTCGTCGATGGCCTTGCGCGCGATCGCCGGCAGGCCCGGCACCGGCGGATCGACCTGGAAGCCGGATTCCTGCGCGGTCACCGCGATCGCCGCGCACAGGTGCGCGCTGGTGGGCTCGAGTTCCTGCGCCGCGAACGCGACCTGGATGTCGCGCGCCCAGCCCGCGCGATCCTGCACGCCGGCGGGCATGCGCCGCATCAGTTCCGCGCGCACCTGCTCCGGCGTCGGGCCGCGGTCGAGCAGGCCGCAGCCTGCGAGGCAGGCGATGCCGAGACCGGCGGCGACCAGCGCGAGACGACGGGAAACGCGATGCTGGGCCATGCGCCGACGCCGGGGGAATTCGCCCAAGGCTAGCAAAGCCGGGCGCTTCGCCACGACCCGCACCCGACCCTTTCCGCGCCGCTGCTGCGATCATGGGCGATGGCCACGCCCCTCACCTTCGCCGAACTCGCGCTCGCCCCGTCCCTCGCCGCGGGACTGGATGCCCTCGGCTACACCACCCTGACCCCGATCCAGGCCCAGGCTCTGCCCGCGATCCTCGACGGCCGCGACCTGATCGCGCAGGCCCCGACCGGCAGCGGCAAGACCGCGGCGTTCGGGCTCGGCCTGCTGCACGCGATCGACCCCGGCATGGCGAAAACGCAGGCGCTTGTGCTGTGCCCCACGCGCGAACTCGCCGACCAGGTCGGCAGGCACCTGCGCAAGCTCGCCACCGGCATTCCCAACCTGAAACTGTCGGTGCTGTGCGGCGGCATTCCGCTGGGCCCGCAACTGGCTTCGCTCGCGCATCCGCCGCAGGTGGTGGTGGGCACGCCGGGGCGCGTGCTGGAACTGGTGCAGAAGGACGCGCTCGACCTGCGCGGCGTGCGCGCGCTGGTGCTGGACGAAGCCGACCGCATGCTCGACATGGGCTTCGAGGAAGCGATCCGCGCGCTGGTGAAGCGCACGCCGAAGGATCGGCAGACCCTGCTGTTCTCGGCCACCTTCCCCGATGCGATCCGTTCCCTGGCCAAGGCCATGTTGCGCGAGCCGCTGGAAACCAGCGTGGACGACGGCGCGCAGCCGGCCGGCATCGAGGCGCATTTCTTCGAAGCCGAACCCGCGCGCCGCGCGCCGCAACTCGCGGCGTTGCTGCTGCAGTTCCGCCCGGAATCGACGGTGGTGTTCTGCAACATTCGCCGCGATACCGAGGAAGTGGCCGGTTCGCTGGCGCATTACGGCTTCGCCGCGCTGGCCCTGCACGGCGACATGGAACAGCGCGACCGCGACGAGGTGCTGGTGCGCTTCGCGAACCGGAGTTGCAACGTGCTGGTCGCCAGCGACGTCGCCGCGCGCGGACTGGACATCGACGGCATCGGCGCGGTGGTGAACTTCGAGTTGCCCACCGATGCCGATACCTACCTGCACCGCGTCGGTCGCACCGGCCGCGCCGGGCGCGATGGACTCGCCTTGAGCCTGGTGGCGGACGACGAACGCGGGCGCGCCGCGCTGGTCGAAGAACGCCAGGGAAGCGCGATCCGCTACCAACGCATCGTGCCGCTGGCCGGCAAGCCGCGCGACGTGCCGCAGGCGGCGATGGCCACGCTGCGCATCGACGCGGGCCGCACCGACAAGCTGCGCCCCGGCGACATCGTCGGCGCGCTGACCGGCGACGCAGGCGGCCTGCGCAAGGACGCGATCGGCAAGATCGACGTGTTCCCGACGCGCAGTTACGTCGCCATCGTGCGCGCCGAGGCGAACCACGCGCTGGAACAGTTGCGCGCGGGCAGGATCAAGGGCCGCAGGTTCCGGGTCAACCGGCTCTAGTCGCCCCTTCGACGCGAGCCGGTGCGGTGCCGGTGCGTCAGCCCGTCGCCTTCGCCGCCTCGTCGATCAGCGCCGCCACTTCGCCTGGGCGCGACGCCAGCGAGGCATGCCCCGCGTCGAGGGTGATCACCTTGCGCGCGTTCATGCGCGCGGACATGCGTTGCTGGTTCTCGGGCGCGATCATCCGGTCCTGGCCGGAGACCTGGTACCAGCACGGCTTGTGCTTCCACGCCGGTTCGCTGACCGCGTCGCCGAAGGTGCTCGCCAGCGGCGCCTTCTGCGTCACCGCCATCACCAGCGCCTCGTCGGCGTCGAGGTCCTGGCAGAAGCTCTCGTGGAACTTGTCCTGCTTCAGCCACAGGTAGCCATCGCTGTCGGGGGCCAGGTTCGGCGCGGCCATCGGCAGGTGTTCCTGGGTGATGCCGCCGGGGCTCTCGCCGGCATCGGGCGCGAACGCCGCGATGTAGACCAGCGCCGCCACGTTCGGCAGGTTGCCTGCTTCGCTGATCACCGCGCCGCCGTAGGAATGCCCGACCAGCACGACCGGGCCCTGCACCTGCGCCACCATCTTGCGCGTGCGTTCGGCATCGTCGGCGAGCGAGGTGAGCGGGTTCTCCACCGCGTGCAGGTCGTCGTAACCCAGCCGCTTGAGTTCGAGGATCACCTTGGCCCAGTGGGCGGCGCCGCCCCAGAAGCCGTGCACGAGGACGATCGAGGGCTTGCTCATCGGGATGCTCTTGTCGTGGGTTGGGACGGGTACTGTATCCCGGCCGAATCGGGCCGGATTGCCCCAAACGCCGGATTACCATGCCGAAACGCCAGACCAGCGACAAGCGCGAAACCGGATGCGACGCCGATGCGTTCTTCGACGTCTTCGAATCCGCGAGGATCCGCGTCGGCTCCATCGCCAACGCGACATTGCAGCCCGGGCAACCCCTCGCGTACCCGCCGTCGTTCGCCTGCTTCCATTTCGTCGAAGACGCGCCTTGCCTGCTGCGCAGCGGGGACGAACGCATCGTGCTGCAGCCCGGCGACTTAGTCGTGCTGCCGCGCGGCCAGGCGCACGAACTCGCGGCCGGAAATGGCGACGAGCCGGCACCGCGGATCACCACCTGCGCCTTCAGCTTCGAGGGTCCGGGCGGGACGCTGCTCACCGGCAGCCTGCCCGCCATGCTCCACGTCGCCGGCGCGGGACGGCCACCGGCGGCTTTTCCCGATACGCCGAAGGAATGGCTGTCGGTGACGCTGGCCGCGATCCGGCTGGAAGCGGATCGCCCGTGGCTCGGCAGCTCGGTGATGCTGTCGCGATTGGTCGACCTGTTGTTCGTCTGGTCGCTGCGGCATTGGCTGGTCACCGCGCCGCCGCAAGCCGGTGGCATGGCCCGCGCGCTGGACGATGCCGTGGTCAGCCGCGCGTTGGCGCTGATGCATGCGCAACCCGCGAAGGACTGGAGCGTGGAATCGCTGGCGCGCGAACTGAATCAGTCGCGTTCCCGGCTCTCGCAACGCTTCGTCCAGGTGCTGGACGAACCGCCAATGCGCTACCTCGCCCGCTGGCGCATGCAACTCGCCGCCGACCTGCTTTCGTCGACGAAGCTGCGGGTTTCGCAAATCGCGCAACGCGTGGGCTACGACTCGGAACCGGCGTTCAGCCGCGCATTCCGCCGGCAGTTCGGCAGCGCGCCGGTGGACCATCGCCGGAAATCGAAAACCCGATAGCGAATCGCGGGCGATTCTTCCCCGGAGTCTTGCCGTCGCGCTCGCTCAGCCCCGCGCCGCCAGCGCCATCGGGTTCGGCGTGGGCTGGGCCACGCGATGCAGGGTGTGGCGGTCGGTGTGCATGAACGGTTCGGGCACGCCCTTGATCGCCAGCACCGTGGTTTCGTCGTAGCTCCAGCTGTCGTCGTCGTGCACGATGATGGTGATGTCGAAGCGGTCGGTGCGGAAGTTCTCTTCCAGGAACGCGTTCGAACAGATGCCGTTCTCGGTGCTGCCGCGCCCGGACGTCAGGGTGAAGTTGCGCGCGTCCGCGGCCGCCTGGCCCTTGGCCAGGGCGATCTGCCCGCGCGGGATGGCCAGGCTCTGCAGGATGGCGCCGGTCGCCGGCTCCCACAGCCAGAAGCCCACCTGCTCGTGGTACATGTCCACCTCGCCCGGCTTGACGATGCGGGTGTGGTAGCGCAGGCCGTAGAACAGCTGCGGCCCGTTGGTCTGCGGGTCGATCGGCTGCAGTTCGATGCGCTCGATGTAGCGCTGCGACTCGGCGCCGTCGGCGGTCGGCTTCACGTCTTCGCCCTGGTCGTTTTCCCAGATGCCCGCCAGCGCACGCAGCGGGCCGAGGTTGTCGAGCGTGTTCGGATCGGGATCGGGTTCGTCGAACAAATGCCTGGGGAAGGTCGACATCGTGGCCTGGGTGGGGTGTTGTGCGATGACGCACCTTGCGCGATCGGGGCGGGCCCGGCAAGCCGCGCGGCATTGCGCGCGTTCGTGCTAGCGTCCGGTTCCCGATGCCGGCGACGGGAGCATGCCGTGGACGAACGCAGGGTCGCGCGGGTCTTGCCCGAGCATCGCGCCATCGACGACGGCGACATGCTGCTGCGGCGCGCATTGCCCGTCGACGGACTCGAATCGCTCGGGCCGTTCGTGTTCCTCGACCATTACCGGCACCGCAGCCGGCGCGGCATCGGCGACCGGCCGCACCCGCATGCGGGGATCGAAGTCATCAGCTACCTGCTCGACGGCGGCGTGGAGCACCGCGACAGCGCCGGCTTCCGCGACAGCCTCGGCCCCGGCGATGCGCAATGGATCCGCGCCGGGCGCGGCATGCTGCACGCGGAACAGCCCACCGGCGGCCGCCACGGGCTGCAGTTGTGGACCAGCCTGCCGCCGGCGATGAAGCTCGCCGAACCGGACTACGCCTCGTTCCGCGCCGCCGACATCCCGCGACTCGACTTCCCCGGCGCGAGCGTCCGCGTCATCGCCGGCAGCGTGGACGGCGTGGCCGGGCCGATGCGGAACGCGACGCCGACGCTGTTCGCGCATGTCCGGCTGGAACCGGGCGCGACGCTGGAACTCGGCGTGGATGCCGAGGAACTCGGCGCCTATGTGCTCGAAGGCGCCATCGCCGGCGCCTATGTGCTCGAAGGCGCCATCGCCGGGCCGGACGGCGCGGCGCTGGCGGCGGGTCCGCTGGTCGTGTTCGGCCCCGGCGCGCGGGTCGCGCTGCGGGCGAACGCCGACGGGCCGGCGACCGTCGCGTTGCTGGGCGGGGACCAGGCCGAGGGGCCGCTGGTCTTCGACGGCCCCTTCGTGATGGATACGCCCGAGCGCATCGTGCAGGCGAAGCGCGATTTCCTCGCCGGCAACATGGGCCGGCTCGACGGCGTGCCGTTCTAGGCGATCACGGCAGGCAGGCGAACAAGCCCGTCGGATGCCCGCCGAACAGCGACGCCGACCCCGCGCCCACGACCGCCAGCACGAAGAACCCGCCGGCCATGCCCACGTGCGCCAGCAGCTGGTTGCTGTCGTTCCTGTGCGACACGAAGGCCGTCGCCAGGCACCACAGGCCCAGCAGCACGCCGACCGTGCGCGCGGGATAGCCGATGCAGATCGCCACGCCGCCGACGAATTCGCAGATTCCCACCAGGTAGGCCAGCGCCTTGGCGTCGGGCAGGCCCATCGCCGCGAGCACGGGCACCAGCCTGGCCTCGCCGCCGCGCAACTTCATGCCGCCCCAGACGAGGAAAGGCACGCCCAGGAACAGGCGGGCGACCAGCAATGCGATGTCGTGCATGTGCGTTCTCCCCGGTCTTGAACCGCTGGTTCCGGATTCGCCCCGCGAGCGCATGCCGCCTTTTCAGCGCGGCGCGAGATCCCAGACCTTCACCTCGTACGGGCGCAGCGCGACCACGGTCCTCGCGCCCGCATCGAGCGCGATCGCATCGCCGCCGCCGAACGCGGGCCGCGCGCTCCAGCGCCGCGATTCGCCTTCCGGCAATTCCAGCGCCGCGCCCACGTCGAGCGCGAAGTCCGCCGCTTCCGCGCCCGGATTGCGCAGGGCGACGACCGCGCGCCCCGGCGCCCAGGACGCCCAGCCGTACACGTCGCCGCGCGCCGGGTCGCCGCCGATCCAGTGGCTGTCGCGCAGCACGTCGGCGCGATCGCGCGCCCACTTCGCCGATTCCGCGATCAGGTCCCACTGCCGCGCGTCGAGCAGGTCCGGCGACACGTACATTTCCTGCAGCCCGGTGCCGCTGGCGAAGTAACTGCGCACTTCGTCGGCGAAGTCGTGGCGCGGATCGCTGCTCAACCCGAGCGCGTGGCGCGCGTAGATCAGCCCGTGCAGCATCAGCGAGTTCAACGGGAACAGCGGCCCCTGCCGCACGATGCCGCCGTAGGTGTCCGAATCGCGATAGGTGATCCAGCGCTGGCGGTCGCTGCCGGTGCCGGCGAAATCGTGGTCCTGCCCGCCGCGCCAGATCGAATCCGCGCTGCGCAGCCAGAACGGCGAAGGCCAGGTGCCGGTGGTGAGGTTGATGAACAGGTCGGGCTTGACCGCGCGCAGGTCCTCGATCAGCGCCATCGCCGCGGCGAAATCGCTGTCGAACGCGCTGCCGGGCGTGACCTTGTCCGGGCTGCCGGTGCCGTCGAGCTTGAACTGGTTGATGCCGTAGTCGCGCAGCAGCCTGAGCGTGGTGTCGCGGAACAGCGGGTAGTACTTCGGCCCGGACAGGGCGAGGCCCTGGTCGTCGACTTCGTAGCCGCCGGCGCGCGCGGTCTTCAGCCTCGCCTCGCGCGGCGGGCCGTAGCCGCCCCAGGGCGAAAGCCAGACCCCGGGCGCGGCGCCGTAGCGCGCGGCCGCATCGCGCAGCGGCGCGAACCCGCGCGGGAAGCCCTGGTGGAATCGCCACAGCCGCGAGGTGTCGTCCCAGCCGTCGTCGAACAGGAACGAATCCAGCTTCACCCCGCGTTTTTCCACCAGTTCACGGCCATAGGCGTCGATCACGCGCAGCGCGTCGTCCTGCGTGTACGGGGTGAAGTAGCCGATGTCGTACCAGGAGTTGTAGTGCAGGAAGGTGCGGAACGGATGCGCGCGTTCGTTCTCGAGGTAGGCCTGGAAGCCGCGCCGCAACTGCCCTTCCGGCGCGACGCCGAACACCGC
>JBGAHT010000008.1:0-58621 GCA_044226035.1 Thermomonas sp.
AGCTCATGCCGGCATTTTACGCCGGCCGGCGCGGGGGCGAAAAAAACCGGCGCCACGAGGGCGCCGGTCGGTGGAGCGCAGCGGTCGGCGAATCGTCAGTGCACCGTGCCGCACACGTTGATCTTGCGCTCCTGCGTCGAGGTGATCAGGCCCTGCGCCTTGAGCGCCGCAGCCACCGCCTTCAGGCAGGCGCCGCGGGTGGAGAGCGAGCCGCTGGCGCTGCAGAGCCGATCGTTGGCGATGAGGTTGGCGCCTGCCATCAACCCCGGGTTGGCGTAGAGCGGCACCCAGGTGTCGCAGCTGGTTTGACCGATCTTGGCGTTCCCCGACTTCAACACCCAGCCTTCGTCCTTGAACAGGGCGAGGGTCAGGTCGGTGCGGTAATTCGCCGCGAGGTCGTCGTTGATGAACGGCTCCATCAGCGCATTCGGCGTGAGCGAGACGTCGAAGTGCGAGAAGGTCGAACCGTTCGCCACCGTCGACGGTGCGTACAGCAACGGGCGATTGCCGCTGTCGGCGCCCGCATACTGGCCGGCGACGGTGCCGAGCGCGGCATGCATGCCGGTCCCCTGGGTGCGGATCGTGTTCGCGTCGCTGAGGTTCAGGCTCAACGTCGGGACGGTGGTGTCGTTGATGGTCGTATCGTCGGACATGTTTGGCGCGGTACCCGGTGTGGCCGAGGACGCCACGTTGCCGATGATCACGGCAGAGGCGCCCGCACCTTGGGCATTGCGAGCCTTGAATTCAAACCCGCAGGTACCGCGGTTGATGAAGGCCACCTTGCCGGTCAGGCTGTTCGCTGCAAGGGTTTCGCAGGCATCCGCGGTGTCCGCGCCGGCGCCATCGTTGACGATGACCAAGTCGCCGTTGAAGTTGGCCGCCGTCGCCACCGCGCCGAACGCAGCCGTTCCATAGAACGGGAAGTTGGCGGTGGTCGATCCCGTGATCTTCAGCGCGGTCTTGGGCCCGAGTTCGAGCGGCACCTGCGCCTTGGCCGTGGCGCCGTCCCACGACACCTGGCCCTGGGTCTTCAGCGCCGTGGCGCGCAGGGCGTCGGTCATGGCCGCGTCGTCGAACCTCGCGCCGGTCACGTTGTCGTAGGCGAGGTGCGTGTAGATATCCGAGGTGCCATTGGCGCCGACGCGTTCGCCGAGGACGCCGTCGCTGTAGCCGACGAAACCGGAGAAGCCCAAGCCGTGGCCGATCTCGTGCATCACCACGTCGAGGAAGCTGATCTTGCCCGCCGGGGTGTTGCCGTCCAGGCCGTAATACCAGCCGCTGCCGGCGAGGCAGTTGGACTGGCCGAGGTTGGAATTGAACTGGCTGTTGATTTCAACATCGTACGGGAAGGCATATTGCGGATCGGACGAGTTGAGGTTGGTGCCTGCGATCTGGTTGGCCAACGCAGAATGGTAAAGCGTGTCTGCCAGCGGAGCGTTCGGGAAAGTCCAGTCGATCCACGTGGCGAACGCGGAACCCAGGGTGGCGCTGGTCGAGGTGCAGGTGAGTGCGGCGAAGCTGGCTCCGACCTTGACGTCCTGGTTTGTCGTCAGGATCGAGCCCCAGAGGTCGGCGGCGAACTGATAGACGATCTTGCGCTGGTCGCCGACGGTGGTACCGGGATTGCCGCCTTCCGGTGCGCGCGCGGTGGGATCGTTGAGGCCCACGCCGGCCGGGTCCTGGTTGACCGGGACGATCGCGGCCTGGGCGGCGACGGGGGCAAAGAGGCTGGCAGCGACGAGGGCTGCGAGGAGACGCGGCTTCATTCCGACACCTCCTGCGACTGCGTGGCGACCGAAGGGGCGTCCGCATCGCCTTCGCTGAACTGCAGGCTGCCGTCGGCAGCACGAACGACCTGAACCGCGCTCATCGAGGAAAGCGGCGCGCGCATCGACATGGTTCCATTGGCATGGCGACGAATGGTCGCGCGGGCTTCCTCGGGAGTGCGCGGCGCCTTGATCGAGGAGCTGCGTGCCTGGCGGGGCATGGCCGCCGCCTTGGCCGCGAGGGCCTTGGCTTCGGTGGCGGTCAGCGGGCGCAGCTTGCCGGTCTTGGCGTCGATGCCGACCATCACCGCGTTATCGGCGCCGATCGCGGCTTGCGCTTGGGTGGCCTGCGGTTCGGCGGCCTGGGCTTGCAGGCAGGCCGAAACGGCCAGTCCCGCAAGCAGCAGAGCAGGTGTTGCCTTCTTCATGATCCAGATCCCCTCGTCTGTAGAGATGCGTTTCCCACGATCTCGCCTGATCGCGACAGTCGGCCGTGTGGTTGGGTCGGCAGGGAGAATCCCTGCTTGAATCGGAGTGTGCCCCCGATCGAGGGGCTGCTCAATAGTGCGTTGCAGCAGCCCGTGGCGGCCCTTGCGCATTCAGGTGCCGGGAAAGGAAGCGCTCCCATGCACGCCGTCGATCTCGATCGCGAGGTCGCGGCGGCAGATCACCGCGTGCAGGATCAGGTGCGGCACGCCGCCGCCGAAGCGGTCGGCGAAGGCTTCGGCCACCAGCGGCAGGTCCTCGCGTTCGCGCACGTAGACCTTGAGCCGGGTATCGCTGCCGAAACGCGCGGGCAGGGCGGGCGCGTGTTCGCGCGCGGCGCCGATCAGGCTGTCGAAGTTGGCGAAGGTCTCGTCCAGCTGCGCCAGCAGTCGCCCGGCGTGCAGCGAGCGGTGGCCGACCACGCTGGCGGTGCCCGACAGCAGCAAGGGCATGGCCGAACCCGGCGGCGGCAGCATCGCGCGGGCGAAGCTCGGCGGTTGCGGCCCGTATTCGCGCGGGTAGCGGTAGGCGCTGACCTGGCGCGGGTTCTCGACCGGGACGCCGGGCGTGGCCGCGGCGAGCCAGTAGATCTGGATCACGCGCGCGTCGTCGCAGCGGCCGATCGCGGTCGCGGCCGGCAGGGTCTGCGCGTCGAACGCGCCGAGCCCGCGCGCGCGCCCGACGCAGAACTGCCGGTAGCGCTCGGCATCGCCCTCGCCCTCGGTGATCGCGTCGAGGTAGTTCCAGATCCGCAGCAGGTGCGGGGTGGGGCTGTCGGCGATGAAGCGGGTCAGGCGCGAATAGGCGTGCTCGGCCGCGGCGATGATGCCGCCTTCGCCCTCGGCGACCTCGATCGCGCCGAAGGACAGTTCTCCGTTGCGCGCCCAGGCGATGTCGCCTTCGCGGCCACGGGCGACCGGCGCGTGGGTGCGCCAGACCTCGAGCAGGCCCTCGCCGTGCGGCTGCAACGGCACCCGCAGGTAGCGCGGGTCGTCGCCGGGCGGGGCGGTGTCGCCGAAACCGAACGCCGCGAGCACGTCCTCGCGCGCCAGCCATTGCGCCAGCGTGCCGGGTTCGGCGTAGTCGACCCGCAGCGAAGGGGCGCGCGCAACGTCGTGCATCAGTCTTCCCGCTGCAGGGTTTCGCCCCGCACCTCGACCGAGAGCTGGCGCCGGCGCCGGCGCCATGCGCGCCACGCGCGCGGGGCCATGCCGAGCGCGGTCAGCGCGTAGATCGCGCGGAACACGCGCAGGCGCCGCAGCACCGGGCGCGCGTCGAACACGTCGCCGGCGAGCATCGACACCACCGCCTCCTCCACCCGCCACACGTTGCGCGGGTTGGCGAACAGGTGCTTCATCGCCGGCGAGGTGAAGCGGTAGATGAACCACTTGAATTCGTCGAGGCCGGCGTCGAGGCGCCGCTGCAGGTCGCGCTGCAATGCGCGTTCGCGCGCGGGTTCGCGCAGCGCGGCATCGACCATGTCCGCCGCCTGTTCGGCCGAATGCATGGCCAGGAACACGCCGGAGGAAAACATCGGGTCGACGAAGGAATACGCATCGCCCACCAGGCTCCAGTGGCGGCCGTGCATGCGCGTGCAGTCGTAGGCGTAGTTGCCGGTAACGTGCACCGGCGCCACGCGCTCGGCGCCGCGCATGCGCTCGGCCACGTCCGGCACCGATTCCAGCGTGCGCAGCAGGAAACCCTCGCTGTCGCCGCGGCGTTGCTTGAGCGAATCGGGGAAACACACCGCGCCCACGCTCATGCTGCCGTCGCGCAGCGGGATCAGCCAGATCCAGCCGTGCTCGTGCCGGTAGATGCTGACGTTGCCGGCGTCGCGGCCTTCGCGCCGGCGCACGCCGCGGTAGTGGCTGAACACCGCCGCGGACGCGTGCTTCGGGTTGCGGCGCTTGAGCCCGAGCTTGCCGCCGAGGAAGGCGTCGCGGCCGCTGGCGTCGAGCAGGTAGCGCGGGCGGAAGCGCGCCTCGCCGGCGGAGACCGTGATCGCGCCGTCGGCGTCGAACGCGACCGCATCCACCTTCGTTCCGTCGCGCGCGTCGGCGCCGCAGGCGCGCGCGTGCTCGAACAGCAGCTGGTCGAACTCCTCGCGCTTGACGTGGAAGGCGTAGTCCGGCTCCCCGCGCATGGTCCTGCGGAAGTCGAACACGTTGAAGTTGCCGTCGTCGGCGGGGAAATCCGCGCCGAGCTTGAGCACGCCGATGGCGCGCACCTGCTCGAGCACGCCGAGGCGCTCGAGGATGGGGATGTTCATCGGCAACAGCGATTCGCCGATGTGGAAGCGCGGGTGCCGGGCCTTTTCCAGGACCACGACCCGCCAGCCCTTGCGCGCCAGCAGCGCGGCGGCGGTGCTGCCGGCGGGGCCGCCGCCGATCACCAGCACGTCCGGGGTTTCGGGGGTTGCGGCGGTCCCTGCGTTCGGCGTGCGGTCGGTGGCGGAATCCATGCGCTGCGGTGTTCCCTGGGACGATCTTCCCCGCGTTCATGATAGCCGGGGCCCGTCGCGGGCGTGGCGCGAGGTTGCCAAGCGCCGCGCGATGCCGGATCGTTGCGCCCCTGCACAGGGGGAGTTACAGGGATGTCGCCGCAAACCGATGCCGAACGCGCGCTCGCCGAGCTGCTGGTCGAAAGCCTGAACCTGGAGGGCGTCGCTCCGGCCGGCATCGATCCGGAGGCGCCGCTGTTCAACGCCGGCCTCGGCCTGGATTCGATCGACGCGCTGGAGCTGGCGCTGGCCATTTCGCAGCGCTACGGCTTCCAGCTGCGTTCGGACAACGAGGACAACCGCCGCGCCTTCGCCTCGCTGCGCGCGCTGTCGGCCTACGTCGAACAGCACAAGACCGGCGGTTGAACCGCGACGCCGCGCTCGCGCTGGGCCGGATCGCGCTCGCGGGCGCGTATCCGTTCCTCGCGCATGCGGCCAGCACGCGCGCCGACGGCACGCTCGCCGCGCTGGCGGGCTTCGACATCGCGCTGATCCTGCTGTTGCCGGCGCTCGCGCGCGGCCGGGCCCGTGCATGGATCGCGCTCGCCGCCAGCGCGCTGGCGCTGGCGTGGCTGGCGCGCACGCCGTATGCGCTGTTGCCGCTGCTGCTGGTGCCGGTGCTGTTCGTGGCGCTGGTGGCGTGGGGCTTCGCGCGCACGCTGCGCGCCGGGCGCGTGCCGCTGATCACGAAGATCGTGTCCGCGCTGGAAGCGAGGGATCCGGCGCAGCTCGAACCCGAAATCGCGCGCTACACGCGCAACCTCACCCGGGTCTGGGCCGTGGTGCTCGCCGTGCTCGCGGCGGTCAACCTGGTGCTGGCGCTGCTCGCGGTGCCGCGCGGCCTGCTCGCCGCGTTCGGCATCGCCACGCCGTGGCCGGTGGACGAAACGCTATGGTCGTGGTGCGCGAACGGCGCGACCTACGGCCTGGTCGGCGGGCTGATGGTCGCGGAATTCGCCTGGCGCTCGCGGCGTTTTCCCGGCCGCTACCACGGTCCGCTCGATTTCGCCAGGCGCATGGCCGCGCTCGGGCCGGGCTTCTGGAACCGCATTTTTCGCTGACTCCTTGATCGCGCGACTTGCGGCGAATCGCGCCCGGACGCATCCTTTCGCCCGCATGTCGTTCGTGATCGACCCTTCCCACCCCAGTCTTCCAGGCCATTTCCCCGGCGCGCCGGTGGTGCCTGGCGTGGTCGTGCTCGAGCAGGCGCTCGCCGCGATCGAAGCCGCGCACGGCCCGCTCGGCGCGCTGCGCATGCCGCAGGTGAAGTTCGTGCGGCCGCTGCTGCCGGGCGAGCATGCCGAGGTCGCGATCGAGGGCGAAGCGCCGCGCTGGCGCTTCCGCGTGTCGCATGGCGATGCGCTGGTCGCCAGCGGCGAGGTCGCGCTGGCATGAGCGACTGGAAGCAGCGGCGCGAGGGCGGCGGCCGTTTCGCGATCTGGCTGATCCGCAGCATCGGCCGTTACGGCGGGCGCGGCGTGGCGCGTTCGCTGCTGCCGTTCATCACCGTGTATTTCCTGCTGCGCCGGGGCGCCGAGCGCCGCGATTCGCTCGCCTACCTCGGCCGCGTGCTCGGCCGCCGCGCGACCTGGTGGGACGTGGCGCGGCACATCCACTGCTTCGCCTCGACCATCCTCGACCGCGTGTTCCTGCTCGGCGGCCAGCTCGGGCGCTTCGACGTGCGCATCGGCGGCCTCGACGCCCTGCACCGCGCGCTCGACCGGCGCCGCGGCGTGCTGCTGCTCGGTTCGCACCTGGGCAGTTTCGAGGTGCTGCGGGTGCTCGCGCAGGAGCGGCCGGACTACGTGATCCGCGTCGTGCTGGACAAGGGCCACAACCCGGCGATGACGCAATTGCTGGACGAACTCAACCCGGAGATCGCCGCGGGCGTGATCGACGCCGGCCAGGACGGCCCCACGCTGATGCTCGACATCCAGCACGCGGTGCAGTCCGGCGCGCTGGTCGCGCTGCTCGCCGACCGCGTGCACCGCGGCGAGAACAGCATGGATGCGCCGTTCCTCGGCGAGGCCGCGCGCTTCCCGCTGGCGCCGATGCAGGTGGCGATGGCGCTGAAGGTGCCGGTGGTGCTGGGTTTCGGCCTGTACCGCGGCGGCAACCGCTACGACCTGGTGTTCGAACCGTTCAGCGACGGGCTCGACATCCCGCGCGAGCGGCGCCGCGCCGAACTCGCCTCGCTCATCCGCCGTTATGCCGAGCGGCTGGAACATCATGCGCGTTCGGCCCCGCTCAACTGGTTCAACTTCTATGACTTCTGGGACCACCCCGATGCCCCTGCCGCGGAAACGCCTGCCGCGCGCGCTGTTGCCGGCGGCGATGCTGGCCGCGACGACGTTCGCGTCCGCAGCCACGCCTGAGGCCATCGACAGCGGCTGGATCCTCGCGCAGCTGGCGCGCCCGGCGCCGATGCAGACCGCCTTCGTCGAACTGCGCGACTCGCCGCTGCTGAAGGCGCCGCTGCGCATCGGCGGCGAATACCGGCGCCCGGACGAGGCGACGCTGGTGCGCGAAGTGCGGTCGCCGTATGCGGAAACGACCACGATCCGCGACGGCCAGGCGACCATCGTGCGCGGCAAGCGCTCGCGCAGCTTCTCGCTCTCGCGCGTGCCGGAGCTCGCCGGCCTGCAGGCGAGCTTCGGCGCGATGCTCGCCGGCGACCGCGCCACGCTCGAACGGCACTACCGCATCGAGGCCGCCGGCACGCGCCAGCACTGGACCCTGACCCTGGTGCCGCGCGAGGCAGCGCTGGCGGCGAAGCTGCGCGACATCGTCCTGCACGGGCGCGGCGCGGAACTGCGCTGCTTCGAGACCGAACCCGCGCGCGGTGGCGAGGTGCAGCGCACGCTGCTCGCATCGGCCGCGCGCGCCGCCGACGGCGTGGCCGACGGCAAGGCGCTGGCCGCGCTCTGCACCGCCGACTGATCGATCCCGTTTAGGCTATGCGCGATTCTCCCCGAGCCCGCGCATGCCACGTCCGTTGACGGCGCCCGTCCGCCTTTCCCTCGCGTTGCTGTGGCTGGCCCTGCTGCTGCTCGGCGGCTGGTGGCTGTCGCAGCGGCTGTCGCTCAGCGGCGACCTGCGCAAGTTCATGCCCGAGGCGCGCACGCCGGCGCAGAAGCTGCTGCTCGACGAACTCGGCGAAGGCCCGGGTTCGCGCCTGCTGCTGGTCGCGCTTTCCGGCGCGAAGCCCGACGTCCTCGCCGCGCAATCGCAGGCCTTGCGCGATGCCTTGTCGAACGACAAGCGCTTCGCCTTCGTCGCCAACGGCGGCGAGGTCGGCCTCGACGCGATCCCCGAACGCCTGCGCCCGTACCGCTACCTGCTGTCGCCGACGCTCGATGGCGAAGGCTTCGATGCGGGCAGCTTGCGCGACGAGCTGCAGCAGCGCGTGCAGGACCTGGGCTCGCCCGCCGCCGCGTTGATCGAACCGCTGCTGCCGTCCGACCCGACCCTGGAAACGCTCAAGCTCGCC
Source organism: Thermomonas sp. (assembly GCA_044226035.1). Classification (GTDB taxonomy): domain Bacteria; phylum Pseudomonadota; class Gammaproteobacteria; order Xanthomonadales; family Xanthomonadaceae; genus Pseudoluteimonas. The sequence goes on from JBGAHT010000008.1 coordinate 8,243, forward strand.
GAAAGCTGGCAGCCGGCGAACGCGCCGCAACGCCTGTACGACGTGTGGTTCGACGCGAAGGGCCGCGAAGCGCTGCTCGCGGTGCAGACCGTCGCGCCCGGTTTCGATCCGACCGGGCAGCAGGCCGCGGTGGATGCGTTGCGATCGGCGTTCGCGCAGGCGAAGGGCGACAGCCAATCGCGCATGGAACTGAGCGGCCCGGGCGCGTTCTCGGTCGAGATCGGCGGACGCACGCAACGCGAGGCGCAGTGGATCGGCAGCTTCGACACCCTCGGCCTGGTCGTGTTGCTGGTGTTCGCCTACCGCAGCTGGAAACAGCCGCTGTTCGGCGTGCTGCCGCTGGCGAGTGCCGGGCTCGCCGGGTTGGGCGCGGTCGCATGGTGGTTCGCCGGCGGCGTGCACGGCATCACCGTCGCGTTCGGCTTCACCCTGATCGGCGTGGTCCAGGACTACCCGATCCACCTGTTCTCGCACCAGCGCGCCGGCGTCACCCCGTGGCAGAACGCGCGCGCGATCTGGCCCACGCTCGCCACCGGCGTGGCCTCGACCTGCATCGCCTACGTCACCTTCCTGCTCTCCGGCGTCGACGGCCTGCAGCAGCTCGCGGTGTTCACGATCATCGGTTTGCTGACCGCGGCGCTGACCACGCGCTCGCTGCTGCCGGCGCTGCTCGATCCCTCGCCGCGCGATCCGGCCTCGTGGCCGTGGGTGGAAACGCTGTGGAACGCGATCGAACGCGTACCTCGCCCGCGCCTGCGCTGGTGGGCGTTGTTCGCGGCCCTCGCGCTGGCGTGCATCGCGTTGCCGCGCGCGCCGTTCTGGCAGAACGACTTGTCCAAGCTCACGCCGGTGCCGCCGGCGGCGCTGGCGCGCGATGCGCAATTGCGTGGCGAACTCGGCGCGCCGGACGTGCGCTACCTGCTCGCGATCCGCGGCGCGGACGCGGAATCGGCGCTCGAACGATCCGAAGCGCTGCGGCCCGCGCTCGACGCCCAGGTCGCCGGCGGCAACCTCGCCAGCTACGACATGGCCGCGCGCTACCTGCCGAGCGCGAAGCTGCAGCGCGAACGCCAGTCGCGCATTCCGGATGCGGCGCAGGCAAAGGCCGCGCTCGCCGACGCCTTGCGCGACCTGCCGTTCCGCGACGATGCGTTCGCGCCCTTCCTCGCCGACCTCGACGCCGCGCGCAAGGCGCCGCCGCTGCGCATCGCCGACCTCGCCGGCACGCCGCTCGAAGCCAGCGTCTCGGGATTGCTGCTCGCGCAGGCGCAGGGCGCGACCGCATTGGTTTCGCTGTCCGGCATTCGCGACCCGCAGTCGCTGGCCAGGCTCGCGTCCGCGCACGGCGCGCAACTGCTCGACCTCAAGGACGCGTCGGAATCGCTGGTCGTCGCCTATCGCGAACGCGTGCTGTGGGCGCTGGCCGGAGCCGCGCTGCTGCTGGCGCTGACGGTGTGGCTGGCACTGCGCGCGCCGCGCCGGGTGCTGCGCGTGTTGCTGCCGATGGCGCTGACCACGCTGCTGATCCTCGCCGTGCTGCGCGTATCCGGGGTCGAACTGACCCTGTTCCACCTGGTCGCGCTGATCCTCGCCGCCGGCCTCGGCCTCGACTACGCGCTGTTCTTCGACCACGCCGGCGACGACCACGCCGACCAGCTGCGCACCCTGCACGCGCTGGTGGTGTGCAGCCTGACCACGCTGCTGGTGTTCCTGCTGCTCGCGCTGTCGTCGATCCCGGTGCTGCGCGCGATCGGTTCCACGGTGACGATCGGCGTGGTCGGCAACTTCGTGCTCGGCCTGCTGATCGCGCGCCACGCCGTCGCGGTGGAAGGCGATGGCTGAGCGCACCGGTATCGCAAGCCTCGTCCCGCACCAGGGCGCGATGTGCCTGTGGCGGGAAATCGTTTCGCATGATGCGTCGAGCGTCAGGCTTCGCACCGGTTCGCACCGCGATCCGCGCAATCCGCTGCGCAGCGACGGGCGCCTGCGCGCGCTGCACCTGTGCGAATACGGCGCGCAGGCGATGGCGGTGCACGGCGGCCTGCTCGGGCGCGATTCGGGCGCGACGGTGCGCGCCGGCATGCTGGTCGCGTTGCGCGGGGTGGCGCTGCACGTCGCGCGCATCGACGACCTGACGGGCGAACTCGAAGGCGAGGCCACGCTGCTGGCGAACGGCGCGGACAGCCAGCAATACGCGTTCCGCATCACCCACGCCGGCACGCTGCTGGCCGAGGGCCGCGCGGCGGTGATGCTGCAAGCCCCTCTCCCACCGGGAGAGGGGTTGGGGTGAGGGGCATGAATCGCGACAATTCAACGTACCAGGCTCTGGCAGCCCCTCATCCGGCGCTACGCGCCACCTTCTCCCGGGGGGAGAAGGGACAACCAAGGCGATTCCATGCCTGATCACACACCTCGACGCGCGCTCGTCACCGGCGGCAGCGGCGGTCTCGGCAGCGCGATCTGCCGTCGCCTCGCCGCGGACGGCTTCCACGCCATCGTCCACGCCAACGGCAACCTCGGCCGCGCCGAAGCCGTGGTCGCGGACATCCTCGACGCCGGCGGCAGCGCGCAGGCCGTCGCGTTCGACGTCGCCGACGCGGACGCGAGCGGCGGCGCGATCGAGGCGCTGCTGCGCGAGGGCCCGGTGCAGGTCGTGGTCAACAACGCCGGCGTGCACGACGACGCGCCGCTGGCCGGCATGGACGAAGCGCAGTGGAAGCGCGTCATCGATGTTTCGCTGCACGGCTTCTTCCACGTCACCCGGCCGTTGCTGCTGCCGATGGCACGCACGCGCTGGGGCCGCGTCGTCAGCGTCTCCAGCGTCGCCGCGGTGCTGGGAAATCGCGGCCAGGCCAACTACGCCGCGGCCAAGTCCGCGCTGCACGGCGCGACCAAATCGCTGGCGCGGGAAATGGCCAGCCGCGGCATCACCGCCAATGTCATCGCGCCCGGCGTGATCCGCGGCGGCATGGCCGACGACACGTTCGGCGACGAGGCGATCAAGCAGATGGTGCCGGCCGGCCGCGCCGGCACTCCGGAGGAAGTCGCCGCGCTGGTCGCCTTCCTGTGTTCGGACGCCGCCGGCTACATCAACGGCCAGGTGATCGGCATCAACGGCGGCATGGGTTGAGCTTCAACCACCATTGCGCGAACGAGGCGTAACATCGGATCGAATCCGCATGCCGCGAGTGAACGCATGAGCCGCCATTTCCGTCTGCTACTACTTCTGCCGCTGGCCCTGCTCGCCGCTTGCGCGAGCTCGGCGATGGTCACCGGCCGCGTGCGCCCGCCGATCGACCCGGCGCAGGTGCGCATCTACCAGGCGCCGCCGCCCGGCGGTTTCGAGGAAATCGCGCGGCTGGAAACGCAAAGCGGCGCGCTCATCTACGGCGAGCAGAACAAGATGAACTCGGTGCTGTCGCACCTGCGCAAGGAGGCGGCCAGGCTCGGCGCCAACGGCGTGCTGCTGGTCGGCACCGAGAACGGCGATGGCGGCGGCGGCACCAGCGTCGGCGTGAGCGGCGGCAGCATCGGCGGCCATGGCTACGGCGGCGTGGGCGTCGGCGTCGACATCACCCCGCGCAAGAAGTACGCGCACGGCATCGCGATCTACGTGCCGAACCCGCCCCCGCCTCCGCCTCCGCCCCCTCCGCCGGCAAACTGAACGGCGGATCGGCGGCCCCGCCGGTTACAGTAGCGGCCAGCGACCGGCACGATGCCGCGTCGCGGGGATCGCCAACTCAACAGGGGAAACACAGATGTCGAAGGGATTCTTCCGCCTCGCGGCGGTTGCGTTGCTGCTCGTGGTCGCGCCGGCGATGGCTGGCGATTTCCAGGCGCCGGCCGATGGCGCGAACAACCCGCCGCCGAAGGAAGCGTTCAGCGCCTTCCAGCGTTTCGAGGCGCAGCCGATCGCGATGGGCGCGCCGTGGGCCGGGCAGAACACCAACGAAGCGGCCAAGACCATGCTGCAGGCGGACCTCGACGAACGCCTCAAGCCCTTGCTCGCCGAATGGAACGCCAGGGCGGCCGGGGACGCCCCGCGCACGCTGCGAATCGAGCCGATGGTCCGCTACATCCGCTACATCACCGGCGGCAAGCGTTTCTGGGGCGGCGGTTTCGCCGGCAATTCCGCGGTCATGATCTCGTTGAAGATCACCGATGCGGCGACCGGCGACGTGATCGCCGAGCCGGATTTCTACCAGCACGCGAACGCGCTGGGCGCGGCATGGTCGTTCGGCGCCACCGACAAGACCATGCTGATCCGCATTTCCAACATGATCACCGAGTACGTGCGCGCGAATTACCCGCAGGCGGTCGGCGGTTCGATCAGCATCGCGCCGGACATCAGCAACTGAGCGATCGCGAGGTCGACATGGAAACGGCGCCGAAGGGCGCCGTTTTCGTTATTGACATTCTTTGACAGCAGACTCGAACCTCGATACTCCTGCGACCCAGCTCACTTTGTAGAACTTGGTTGTTGATCCAGACTCGAGGTCATGAACATCCGCCATGAGCTCAACGGTCTGTCCAGCCTTGTAGGAAACCGAGTAACCATCGGCCAGAATTTTGTTGTCGATTGGCATGGTCATGCCAAAAGCACCGCCGTTCTCCCATCGCGCGGTGATACAGGCCGCGACGGCACGTGCAGTTTTAGTGCTTGCAAGAACGAGCGAAGGGTTCCTGCTGCGCAATTTGTCGCTGGAAACGCAGCCTGAAGCAATGGCGGAAAGCAGAATTATTGCGATAAATCTCATGACACCTCCATAGGCCGAACTCGATAGACCAAACGCGAGAATGTCTCCGGATTCTGTTTCTACCGCGGGAGTCGATCAATTCGCGAAAATGGCGTTGCCCGGCATCGGACTTTTCTTTTTCCTCTCCCCTTGAGGGAGAGGGTGCCGAAGGCGGGAGAGGGGCGCCTGGATTCGCGGTGAACCTTCTCCCTGCGCGCTACGCGCGCTTTCCCTCTCCCACGGAGGGGAGAGGGAAGGGCACTAAACCGCGACCGCATACCACGCTGGCGATAACGGTCCGACGAGCGATGCTCAATCGCCGTTCTGTTTGGCAGGGAGGCGGCCCTGGTCGACGTCCTCGATGAAGCCGAGCACCCCGTTCATGTACAGCGGTTGCTGGTCGTACATGCACAGGTGGCTTCCATCGGTGCAGTACAGGAAACGCCCGTGCCTCACCTGTCCGGCCATCCACTCCATGTACTTCGGATCCATCGTGTCGTAACGCGCGCCGATCACCAGGGTCGGCACCTCGATTTCCCCGAGCCGCTTGCTGACATCCCAGTGCTCGAGCCGGCCGCTCACGCCCATCTCGCTCGGCCCCTGCATCAGCGTGTAGATGTCGTTGTTGACGTGCTCGATGCTGAACATCACCGGCGCGGGCCACTGGTCCGGAGGCATGCGCAGGATGTGTTGGGTGTACCAGTTGGGCATCAGCAGGCCCATGTATTCCGGATCGTCGGTCTTGCCCTCCTTTTCGAGGCGCAGAATTTCCGCCAGCGCCTTCGGATCCAGCTGCGGCATCAACACGTCCTTGGCATAGGCGGCATAGGCCGGGACGCTGGCCATCATGTCGGAGACGATCAGCCCCTTGAGGTTCTGCTGGTACTTGAGGGCGTACTCCATGGCGAGGATTCCACCCCAGGAGTGCCCGTAGAGGTAGAAGTTGTGCTTGTCGAGGCCCAGCGCCTTGCGCACCTGTTCGACCTCATCGACGAAGCGCGGCACCGTCCACAGGTCGTTGTCCTTGGGCTGGTCGCTGTAGAAGGAGCCCAACTGGTCGTAGTAGTAGAACTCGATGCCCGCGCACGGAAACCAGCTGTTGAAGGCTTCGAGGTAGTTGTGCGGCATGGCCGGGCCCCCGACCAGCAGCAGCACCTTGATGCGCGGGTTGTTGCCGATGCGCTGGGTCCATACGCGGAAGGTGCCTTTCGGGGTGCTGATCGGGATCATGCGCACGCCGCCGCTGAGCGCATCGGCACGGCCGGTGTTGTCGTAGTAGCTGGCCGGCGGCGCCTTGCTGCAGCCTTGCGCGCTCGCGGGCGCGATGACGCCCAATGTCATGCAGGCGCCCAACAGCAACGCCACGAATGCAGGAAGAATACGGCCCATGACCATCACCTCCTCTTCGATTGTCCAACAACTGCATCAGGCCGCGCCGTGTAGCGGCGGGCGGCGCCAAGCATAGCGCCAAGCGCGTTGGCTGCCGTGAAGCGGGCTCGGCTTTAAGAATCGTCAGGCGTCGTGGCACTGGATCACAGTGCGCTGGGTCCAGTTGATCACATTCAACGTCATCTGCATTTTTTCCGACCCTTGGCTCTTTATTACGTAGCCATTTCGACACTCTTTATTCGCCGCCTGGTCGAGGAAACTTCCCATCGGAATGGAAGCCGCAACGGCCCCGTTATTCGTCATATGCCGATTCGCGGCGACTGTGACCACGATTTCGATGTCGCCATTCTGCCCACGAATGGCGACATAGCTCGGGGTGAGCCCGATTTGCACCGTGCCCGCGATCACGGCCGGAAACGTCAAATAAGAGATCAATCCCAACCAAAGATTCGACTTCAAGAAATTCATCACTTTCACTCCCTTGGCGTTAGCGTTTTTTTAACAAAAGACGCGAGCGCATTCGGAATGCCGTGTTCCGCAAAATAGACCGTCAAGCCGCGTCGGCGTACCACGCCGGCGACAGCGAATCCGCGGCCGGCGTCGAATCGGGCATCGCATCGAGGCCATGGCCGTCGATGCCGGGATGCGCGTCGCGCGCGCGCGCGAGGATTTCCCGCGCCAGCCATTGCATGCGTTGCACGTTGTCCGCGGCGCGCGCGGCGAAGGCATCGTCGTCCAGGCGATCGGTCAGCGCGCGGTTGAGCTCGCGGAACCAGTCGATGCGGAACTGGTCGAGCAGGCGGCCGTCCTCGACCGCGCGCGCGGGCGCGGCGTTGCGCGCGCACCAGTCGCGCAGCAGCGGTTGCACGGCGAGGTTCAATTCGCGCGCGCGCAGGAATTGCGGCTTCAGCCGGCCCAGCATCGCCACGTCGCCGATCCGCCCGGACATGGCCAACGGCGCCAGCAGCGACCAGTAATAGGTGTAATCCCAGATCACCTTGACCGGCATCACCTGCGCGTCGCCGAACAGCGGATACTGGCCCCGGTACAGCGTCATCGTGTTGTCGTAGATCGAATCCAGCAGTTGCTGGTAGATGGCCGCGTGCGGCGCGAACGGCTTGCCGGCGCGGTCGCGTTCGATCAGCTCGCACGCCAGCGTGTTGGTGATGGCGATGAAATCGCTGCCGGGCGAATAGAACGGATCGAGGAACACGCCGGCCTCGCCGGTGATCGCCCAGCGGTCGGCGCAGAACGACTGCGCGCAGCCGTGCGAGAAGTGGCGCAGGAAGCGGAAGTCCATGACCGCGTGGCGCGGATCGTCGAGCTGCGCCGCCAGCCGCGGCTGGTGTTCGCGCAGCCATGCCATCGCCTTGTCGTGGCGGTTGTAGCTTTCCAGCGGATGCAGCGCCTCGTCGGCGACGATGCCGATGGAATGCGCGCCCGAGGCGAGCGGGATCATCCACGCCCAGTAGCCCGGGCCGCACAGGTGGTTGGTCGAACGCCAGCGCTCGGGCGGCGCGCAGCGCGCGAGCCAGTCCGCGTCGTTCGACCATGCGTTCGGATCGACGAGGCCCTCGACCCGCCACCACGCGGCGCTGACGTCGTGGTCGTTGCCGCGTTCGAGCCCGAGCCGGTGCTTGAGCAGGCCGGCGCGGCCGGAAGCGTCGACCAACCAGCGCGCGCGCAGCTCGCGTTTGCGGCCATCCTGCGCGAACGCGACGAGGTGCGATGCATCTCCACCGCCCGGTTGCAGCGCGCGCACCGTGGCGCCGGGGCGGACATCGACGCCGAGTTCGCGCGCACGTTCGGCCAGGAAGTTCTCGAAGCGGCCGCGGTCGAGTTGCCACGACGGCGTCGGCAGCAGTTCGCTCACGCCCAGTTCGGTGCAGCGCGCCGGATCCCCGCTGCCTTCGGAGAAGAAGAAGCGGAAGCCGAACTTGCGTACCTGTTCGCGTTCGAGGTGGTCGCGCAGGCCGAGGGTTTCGGCGAAGTAGTGCGCGCCGATTTCCACCGTCGATTCGCCGACCTTGAACGCGCCCTCCGGCGCATCGCCGGCGCGGCGTTCGAGCACCGCGACCGCGAGCGACGGATCGCGCTGTTTCAACTGGATCGCGAGGCACAGCCCGGCGAGGCCGCCGCCGAGGATGGCGACATCGCGGTCTTCGACATCCGTGTCGACGGCGTTCATGCCAGCCGTGGCGCGATGCCGGCCGGGAATTCGCCGTCAGGGTCGTCGATCACCGGCGGGTTCGCGCGCACGCTGCGGTGCACCGCGAGGATTCCGCCGCGGCGCAGGCACTGCATCACGATGTGGCTGGTGATGCGCCACAGGTCGCGCAGCGGGCGGAAATGGCTGGGGCGGAAATCCGGCGCGCCGTGGACCTGGTTGTAGCGCGCCTCGATCGGCACCGACACGCAGCGCGTGCCCAGTTCCTGCGCGGCCGACATCACCACCTGCGCCTCGAACACGAAGTCCTCGCCGGGGATGCCGCTGCAGGCCAGCGCGCAGACATTCGCCGGATACAGGCGTTGCCCGCTCTGGCTGTCGGCGACCTGGTAGCCGGTGCCCCAGGCGATGCCCCAGTCGCCGAATTCGTTGGCCAGGCGCCGGTACAGCGGCTGGTTGGCGCGGCGGCGCAGGCGCGCGCCGATCACCAGCCAGCCGGGACGGCGGTTGGCCGCATCGAGCAGGCGCGGGATGTCCTCGGCGCGGTGCTGGCCGTCGCCGTCCATCGTCACCACCGCCAGCGCGCCCTGGCGCAGCGCTTCGGCGAAGCCGTCGCGCAGGCCCGCGCCCTTGCCCATGCGCGTGGCGTGGCGGAGCAGGGTGACCGGCAGGTCCGCGATCGCGTCCGAAGTGCCGTCGTCGGAACCGTCGTCGATCACGATCACGCGGTCGCAATGCGCGAGCGCGCCTTCGACCACGTCGCGGATGCGCAGCGCCTCGTTCAGCGCCGGGATCACCACGGCGATGTTGTCGCGTCCGAGCAGGGCGGCGGTGTCAGCCATGCGCACACTCTACCCGCAAGGCACGGCCCGGTCCCGCGTGCAGCAACGCGGCGTCGCCGCCGGTGGCGAGCGCGTCGAACAGGGGCAGCATCGGCCGCATCGCGTTGTCGGAAAACCGTCGCCCCAGCGCGCCCGCGGCGGCCGGCGCGGACGCCGCGACCGGCGTGACCCGCAGTCGTGTCGCGGCCGAAGGCGGTTCGGCGACCAGCACCAGCGCGGCGCCGAGCAGGCCCTGGCTGGGCGACACCGTGGCCAGCGGTCCGGTCGCGGACGCATCGAAGGCCGCGAGCAGCACCGCCTCGTGCCCGGAGGCGAGCAGCGACAGCGCTTCCAGCAATCCCTGCGCGAAGCTCGCGTCGTAGGCGGAAATCGCCGTGGTCGGCGCGGTGCAGCCGTTGCCGATGGTCCAGTAGCCGGCGGCGGCGTTGTGCACCGAGTTGTGGAACCTGGTCGGCGACAGCGCGCGCGGTTCGCTCGCCAGCGTGGACGCGACGTAGTCGGTGATGGCGAGGTCGCCGTGGGTGGAGGCGAACACGCTCGGCAGCGTCGACGGATCGCGGCCGGAGGCCGTGCACGCGGCGAGCGCGACCTCCAGCGCCACCGCCACCGACTCCGGCGCGCGGCGGCGTTCGTTCGGTGCCAGCAGCTGCGGCGAAGGCTTGGCCGGCGCGTTTTCCGGAAGCGTCCCGGCGCGCGCGAACGCGACCGCGTCGTTCCAGCCCGGCAGGCCGTTCGCCCAGAAGCCGATGCCGGCGATGCCGGCGCGCAGCGAACTCATGCCGCCCTCCCGAACACCAGCGAGCAGTTGTTGCCGCCGAAGCCGAAGGAATTGTTCATCGCGAACGCGACCTCGCGCTGCGCGTTGTCGAAGCGCAGCTGCGGGCCGTTGCCGGGATCGTGTTCGCTGCTGCCCAGCATGCCCGGCAGCAGGCCGTGTTCGAGCGCGAGCAGCGCGAACGCCGATTCGACGATGCCGGCCGCGCCCAGCGTGTGCCCGGTCCAGCCCTTGGTCGAGGACGCATGCAGCGACGGCGGGAACAGGGCCGCGACCGCGAGCGCCTCGACCTTGTCGTTGGCCGGGGTCGCGGTGCCGTGCAGGTTCAGGTAATCGATGTCGTCGGCCTCGAGCCCGGCGCGTTGCAGCGCCTCGCGCATCGCCAGCTGCGCGCCGAGGCCTTCGGGGTGCGGCGCGGACATGTGGTGCGCGTCGCTGGATTCGCCGTAGCCGCGCAATTGCAGCCCGCGTTCGCCCGGTCCCGCGCGTTCGAGGATGGCGAAACCGCCGGCTTCGCCCAGCGAAAGACCATCGCGGCGCGCATCGAAAGGACGACACGGCCGCGGCGACACCAGGCCGAGCGCGTTGAAGCCGTACAGCACGCTGCCGCACAAGGTGTCCACGCCGCCGACCAGCGCCGCGTCGGCGAGCCCGGCCTCGATCAGGCGCGCGGCCTGCGCGAACACCTTGGCGCTGGACGAACACGCGGTGGCGACGGTGATGCACGGCCCGCGCAATCCGGTCGCGGCCTCGACGAAGGCGCCGAGCGAATGCGGGGTATGGATGCGCGGGCGCTGGAGGTCGGCGGGGAAGCGGCCGTCCTGCAGCCGCGCGTAGGCTTCCTCGGTCGCGCCGATGCTGGAGGTCGAGGTGCCGACCACGATCGCCACCCGCTCCGCGCCGTGCGCGTCGCGCAGCGCGGCGATGGATTCCATCATCCCGTCCTGTTGCAGCGCCAGCCACGCGAGGCGGTTGTTGCGGCAGTCCCAGTCGGCGAGCCTGGCCGGCAGCGCCACGGCTTCCACGCCTTCCACGCGGCCGATCCACGTTTCCAGCAGGTCGTGGCCGCCGGGGCTGCGCATGTCGTTCGCGCGCAGGCCGCTGCGGCGCGCGCGCAGCGCCTCGAGCTGCGCATCGCGGCCGGCGCCGAGCGCGGTGGTCGCGGTGTAGTTGCCGACCGACAGCGGCGGCATCGTCCGGGCTTGCGCGGATGTCACGGGCACTCCATTGCGAAAGCGGGAATCGCGGGAAGCGGCGGAGTATAGCCAGCGCGCGGTCACGGGTTGGTCGAACCATGAACGGAGTCGGCGAGGATCGGGATGTGCGCTGCCAGCGCTCGCGGGCCGGGCCCGGTGCTTTCCGCAAACGATGCGCCCGCGTCGTATGCTGGCGTGAGGAACATGGCAGTGGCCGAAGGATGGTCCCGGCATGACGCAACGAAAGGGGCAGGGCAATCGCCGGATTCCCGGTGCGAAGTGGCGAGGCGGGCGCTGGTTTGCGCCGTTGCTTCTCGCTTGCGCATCGCTGCCTGCATTCGCCGCAACGCCGGTCAAGGTCATCCAGCGCTACAACGCGCTGGATCTCGATTTCGAACAAGCGATGCAGGTTTGGGACAACGCCATCCGTGTCGATGCGGTCGCCTTGCGGCCCAGCCTGCCGCTGGATTGCCACTGGGATGACGACACCACGTTGCGCTGCGCATTGCCGGAGGGCAGGCGCTTCGCGGATGCAACGCGCTACGAAGTACGCATCGCCGCCGGCCTGAAGACGCAGGCAGGAACGACCTTGCCGACACAAGCATTGTCGTTCGAAACCGCGCGCCCACAACTCACCGCTTCGATCGATGGGTGGAAGTCGGGCATCCCGCGGATCTCGATCGGTAGCAATACCGCGACGGACAGGCGGCGGCTGGCGCGCGTGCTGCGGGTCGGCATCGACGAAAAGCCGGTTGCTTTCTCGTTGGTGCCGTCGCCGGCGACGCAATGGAGTCCGGCCGGGCATTCGTTCGAACTGCATGTCCCGGACATGGGCGTGGGCATCCATCGGCTGGTGATCAGCGCCGTTCCTGGCCTGCGATCCGACGCCGGCCCGCTGCGCGGTATCCAGGACGGCACATTGCTGTCCGTGTTGGCGAACGAACCGTTCGCATTGCGCGGCGTGTCCTGCACTGGTCCCGAAGGCGACGTGTCCGCGGAACCGCAGGCAGACCTGGTCGCGATCACCTGCCCGGCGGGGCAACCGCTGTGGCTGGAACTGTCGCGCAAACCGGATGAGGCATCGTTGTCGAGACTGCAACAGTCGCTGCCGCCCGGCGTGCAACTGCGCAGGAACGAATACAGGCCCTATCGCCCGGAGCGGGAAAAACACTTCGTCGTTTCGCCATCCGCTTTCATCGCACTCGAAATGCAGGACAGCGGCGCGTCAGCGCTGCTGGAGCTGGACGAGCGGTTCCGTTCCGACGACGACGTAGGCCTGCAACCGGTGCGGGTCGAGTTGCATGGCGGACCGTTCCAGCCGCAATTGCGCAGTCGCCATACCGATGCGCTCATCGCGGACGGTTCCAAGCCGCCGACCCTCGTCGAATCGCTCGATGCGCCGGGACGACGACTGCAGGCGCGCGGCCTCGGCGCCACCGCGCACGACGACGAAGTGGCCACGCCCGCCGAAGCGGGAAGCGGGCCACAGTCGCTGCACTCGGCCGACACCAAACGCGCGCTCGCCGAGGGCGGCTGGGCGACGTGGGCGCTGATCGGCCAGCGCGACCGCTATTCCGGACGCAATCCGATCCAGTTCGCGGCGCCGGATTTCGACCTGCATGCGATGTCGGGCAGGCGCGAGGTCCTGGCGTGGGTGAATGCATGGAAAGACCATGCGCCCGTGGTTGGCGCAAAAGTTGAACTGCTGTACTGGGACGATGTGCAGGCGCAACCACGGAGCGTGGCTAACGGCGTGACGGGCGCCGATGGCGTGGCGATGCTGCGGCTCCCTGACGGTTTCGCTTTGCCGGACGACGATGGCGATAACAACGATGAAGACGGCGGACGCTGGCTGGTGCGCGCGGTCGACCGCGGCGGAAACAGTCGCGGCGTGCTGCCGCTCGACGATGGCGGTCGTTGGGGCACCGATCTGGGAAAGGCGCCGGAACGCAGGATGTGGGGCGTGTCCGACCGGCCGATCTACCATGCCGGCGACACGGTGCATTACCGCCTGTGGCAGCGCGACCTGCATGGCACCCGCCTGCTGCCAATCGCCGCCGCTGCGCCCATGGCCCTGCACCTGCGCGACGAGCAGCGGGAAAAGGACATCCTGACGTGGACTGCGCAGCCGATGGCCGATGGCAGCGTCACTGGCGAACTTGTTTTGCCGGTGCATCTGACCGATGCCACGTATTGCATCGGCGCGCTGCATGGCTACGACGTGCGCGGCGCGTGTTTCTATGTCGGTACCTACCGCGCACAGGACCTGTGGGTCAATGCGAGCAGCCCGCGCACGCAGGTATTGCGCGATGGCGACCGGTTCGCGTTCGACATCGAAGCCGGCTATTACTCGGGCGGACCGGCGGCCGGATTGCGGATCGACGAAGTCCAGAGCGGGCTCTGGCCGATGCCATTGCAGGAAGCGTATCCGGAATACCGCGATTACGAATTCGTCGAGACCGAAACGGACGACACGATCGATGGGTCGCTTGCGGGCCTGGACGACCTCGACGTGAAGCTGGATGCGCAGGGCAAGGCGCACCTCGACCTGCAGGCGACATTCGATGTGGCGTCCAAGGATCGCGCGAACCTGCCCGCCTTCGCCAGGCTCGTGCTCGAGGCAGGGGTCAAGCCACAGGAGCGCGATGCTACCCACAGCAACGACGTGGAATTGCGGTATGCGCGTTTCGATCATTACGTCGGCTTGCGCGTCGTTCCCGAGTGGATCGATGCCGCGACCCCGGTCCACCTGACCGGCATCGTCATCGATGCGCAGGGCAAGCGCGCGGCGGAACCCGCGATCGATGTCGATGTCGATTACCTGCCTGGCTTCACGAGTGCGAAGCCGGAACGGATCGCGCAGTGCACGTTGCAGGCAGGGCGGGAATCGACCTGCGATTTCGCGCGCAAGCGCAGCGGTCGCTATCGCCTCACCGCGCGCAGCAGCGATGCCGCTCCGGCGCAGGTCACACGCTATGTGTGGCTCGGCGATGATGCCGGCGGCGATGACGAGGCGGAGCCCGTGCTCGAGCTGCTCGGGCCGCCGGATGCGGATGGCATCACGCGCCGCGTGATGCTCACGCAACCGTATGCGCTTGCGCGCGTGCTGTTCGTGATGCGCGCCGGCGACGTGATCCTCGGGCACCTGGCCGCGCGCATTGATGCGCCTGCGCAGGCGTTCACCTTGCCGTTGCGCCGCGACGGTCGTGGCATCGTCTCGGTCGAGGCCGTCCTCTGCGATGCCGCGCCTTCGCAGGTCCACGACGGTTATCGCGATCCACCGAAATGCGACGTCATCGAGATGGAGAATCCCGCGATCGGGAAAGACGACGCGCCCGGGGAGTCGCCGGTGAGCGTGCGCTTCGATGCCGAAAGCGCGCATCCGGGCGATACCGTGCATGTGGTGGTCAGCAACCGAAGCCGGCAGCGACGCGATGTGGTGCTGGCGGTGATGGACGATGCGATGCGCGCCCAGGCATCGCGCTGGTTGCCCTATGCAGATCCCCTGGGCGGCGATTGGCTCGGGTCGGTCTGGAACGGTTCCGGATCGCTGCGTGCGGCGGGGTTCGAGGACTGGAACGACAGGGAATGGTCGTGGCTGCTGCCCTGGCCGCAGGCGCCGCAGCAGGACGCGGCCGGGTGCATGCAGGCCGGCCCGGCGGAGCGTGCCGCATGCGCCGCGCAGGCCGCGGCCGATGCGGCAGCGGCTGCCGGAGATGGATCGCCGGTCGTGTTCGATGAGCCTTCACCCATGGACACGCAGGCGCCCCCTCCGGCTCCTCCCCTTATGGCAGCCGTCGCATCGTCGGATTCACTCGACAAGGTCGTGGTGACCGGCTCGCGGATCACGCGCGTCGACATGGAAGGCGAGCAGGGCGGTGCGCCTCCGAAAGGATTGCGTTTCGATCGCGAAGACGGCCCTGCTTCGGGATCGGGAATGCCCGCGAATGTGCGCTTCCGTTTCGCGGACACCGCGCTGTGGCGTCCCGACCTGCGGTTGGCGCCCGGCGAGACGCGCAGCATCGACTTCAAGCTGCCGGACAACCTGACCCGCTGGCGCGCGGTCGCGTGGAGCAGCGATGCCGGCGACGATTTCGCGATGGCCGACGCGGCGCTGGAGACTGGGCTGCCCGTGGAAGTGCGGTTGCAAGCGCCGGTGCGGCTGTATCCCGGCGACACCTCGAGAATCGCGGCGAACGTGCGCCAATCCGGCGATGCGGCGGCACAGGCGCAGGTATCGTTCGATGTCTCCGGCGGATCCGCGCCGCTGTGGCGGGAGACGGTCATTGCGCTTCCGGCACGCGGCGAAGGCAGTGCCGCGATGCGGTTGTCGCCCATCGAAACCGGGCCATGGTGGGTCACGGCGTCCGTGCAGACCGCGGCAGGCCGCGACGCGGTCGCGGCGCCGATCGAAATCGCGTCACCGACTATCGAGGGGCGCAAGCTGCAGGCGGGATGGCTCGACGACACGCCCTTGCTGCTCGATTTGCCGCCGTTGCCGGCGAACGCGAGCGCGCCGCGCGTCGTACTGTCGCTGCAGCGTGGCGCCAGCGGCCTGATCGATGCATGGACGAAGGACCTGCGCGACTATCCGCATCGCTGCTGGGAACAGATCCTGAGCCGCGCGGTCGCGGCGGCGCTGGCGCTGGAACGAGGCGACAACCAGTGGCCCGATGCGAAGGCCGTGGTGAAGGAAGCATTGGACAATGCCGCGGTCTTCCAGGATGACAGCGGCGGCTTCCGCTATTTCGTCGCGCAGTCCGAGGATGGACGCGGTGGATCGGAAGCGAATGTTGCATTGACGGCCTACACGCTGCGGGCATTCTCGCTGCTGGGGAAGCTCGGCTATCCGATCTATGCCGGCATCGTCGAATCCGCGAACGCATACGTGGAATCGAACTCCGCGATCCGCGCGAGCAACGGTCAGGATGCTGACGATGCGCTGGAACAGGCGATGGCCGCGCGGACGATAAATGTTGCCTTCGCTGCCAGCGAGGCGAAGGAAGTCGAGCCGAAGGCGCTCGACCTGCTGTGGCAAGGCTGGTCGAAGTTGCCGCTGCCCGCGCAACTTGCGGCAGCGCGCGCCTTCGCGTCGCACTCGCATGCGGCTGCCGGGCCTGCGGTGCGCGAATTGCTGGAAAGAGCGACGGCGCATGGCCTCGCGCGCACCTTGTCGATGGCGCCCGGCGACGATGCGTGGATGGGTTCGGACATGCAGGAGCAATGCAGCCTGATCGAACTGTTGCACGAATATCCGGCGCTGGCCGACCCCGCGATGCGGCGCAGCCTGGTCCGCGGGCTGTCGGACCTGTATGCGGGCGGCAGCGAAGCGGTGGATACGCAAACCGGCGCAGGCTGCCTGATGGCCATCCGCGACCTCGCGAAATCGGGTGCGGAAGACGCAGGCAGCGCGCGCTTCGGTATCGGCGCGCAATCGTTGGCGCTGCACCTCGACGCACGGCAGCGGCAGGACCAGGGAACGATCGAATCGCCGGTCGGAACGCAATTGCGCATCGAACCGGAATTGCAGGCGAACGAGCCGGCGAGTTACGTGGTCGAATTCCGCTACCTGGAAGATGCCCGCATCGCCCGTGCTTCGGCGGTGGGGCTCGCGATCGATCGCCGTTATGAAGTGTTGCGCGACCGCACATGGATGCCGGTCGCACAGACGAGGTTGCGCGAAGGCGACTGGGTCCGGGTCACGCTGGTAGTCGATACCGGTGCAACGCGCCACTTCGTCGCGTTAACCGATTCCGTACCAGGCGGTTTGCGCCCGACCGATCTGTCGCTGAGTGGCGTGGGTGGCCTGGAGCTGCATAAGGTCGACGATCCCGGCAGCGCATATTTCGACACCCGCCGCCTGGATGCGCGCAACCCGCGCTTCTATGCCGAGTACCTGCCCGCCGGGCGGCACGAAGTGCATTACTTCGCGCTCGTCGGAAACAGTGGTGACTACCTCGCCGCGCCGGCAGTCGTGGAGTTGATGTACGGGAAGGCGACGAGGGCCCGCACCGCCGCCGCGCGCCTGGTGGTTCCGGATCGGGAAGGTGGAACGGTGCCTTAGGGGGAGCCGGATTCACGGCGGATGCTGGAGCCAGTGATGTGATGCGAGGTCGTTTTTGGGACTCGCAGTTCAGAATTACCCGGGCTATGTCACTAGGGAAATCCGTCATGAATACAAAAGGCGTCGCGCTTTCGACTCTGTTGGTCTCGTCAGCCGTATCTGCTTGTTTGCGGGGTGACGGGGATGCGGTGGTTGAATTGAATATTCCCGCACCAATACTGGCTTGTGTAAGCGGCGACACCGTTCCTTATGAAGTGGTTTTCGCGCACGAAAGCTGCGATAAACCGTTCAAAACGGTCGTCGTGAAAATCTGGCCCGTCGGCCGGGAACGACTGGTTAAGCAAGCGAATGAAGTCGCTTGGCTTGCGAGTTGCAGTCGCGTAGACGTGTGCGGAAGACATGGAGACCGAAAGTTTCTGAAAAATCTTTCAGTCGATAATCTGAGGGCCTTTTATGCGGAGCCTCCTAATAGGAATTCAGAAGGTTCCAGTTCCGCCATTTATAACTACGACGAAAACAACCTCTTGATTTACTGGGTTGATTACAAGACTGAATCGAAAGAGCTGTTTTTGCAGCCGATTTACGAACACGAAGGCTAGGCCGGATTATCGCTCTCACGCCTTGGGAAAAGTGGCGATGAAAGGGGCATGGTTATTTTCCGTTTGGAATAGCGAAGCGTAGGGCGGGTCTCGATTCGCCATTGAGCGATGGCAGAAAGCAATCGCGGCTAAAGCCGCTCCCACAAAAGGCAGTCGCGACTTCCGTCGCTTCCTACAGAAGCGCTTGATCGGTTCGCGGTAGAAGCTGCAGCGAGAGATATGAAATTCCTGTTGAGATCCCTGAATCGGTCGTAAGCGCCACAACCCCGGCGACGCGCTTTGACGAATCCTCCACGGACCGATTCCTAAGTTCGAATCTCCACGGATCACTCGAGGACGAGCCATGGACGACGACACCGAAATCACGGGGCGCTTCGAGGTCGAAGGTGCCGCCATCGGCTGGATGTTGCTCGATCCGCTGGGCGAACTGGTGTTCACCTTCGCGGACAGGAAGGAAGCGGACGCGGCTGCGTTCGAGAACAACCACCGCCTGTGGCCCGCCGAGTTCCATTGATCCGCACCCGGAAACGAAAACGCCGCCATTCCGGCGGTGTTTTGTTTGGTGAGTCTCGGCCCGCCATTGTCGCGAAGACCGCCCCTCACCCGCCTTCGGCACCCTCTCCCACAAGGGGAGAGGGGAAGAAATCACTTCTTCGCCAGCTGCTGCGGGATGAACTGCTCGCGCACCGCGGCGGCGAGCAGGTCCGGCGGCAGCATGCCCTGGCCGATCACGAAGTTGTTGAACGCGTGCCGGTCGAACTTCGCGCCGAGCGCGAGTTCGGCGTCCATCCGCGTCTGCAGCAGGCGGCTGTAGCCGTAGAAATAGCTGCCGGCCTGGCCGGGCGAATTGAACATGTAGCGGTCGAGTTCCTGCTTGGCCATCGCCGGCGAGACGCCGACTTCTTCCTCGAGCACGCGTCCGGCGCTGGCGCGGTCGATCAGGCCGAGGTTGAGCATCGGGTCGAGGATCGCGCGCGCGGCGCGCAGCAGGCGCAGCTGCAGCGCGATGAACTGCCCGTCGACCGGTTCGTACGGCACCATCTCGGCCTCGGCGTACAGCGCCCAGCCTTCCACGTTCACCGAATTGAACGCGAACATCGAACGCGCCAGCGACACCCCGCGCTCGATCATCGCGGTGAACTGCAATTCGTGGCCGGGGCGGCCTTCGTGCGCGGACAGCGTCCACGCCGCGGACGGATAGTTGAAGTCGTCGTACTGCAGCGCCTTGCCGTCGGCGGTGGGCACCGACACCGGCAGCACGAACTGGCCCTGCTGGCCGGTGTTGCCGACCAGCGGCGCGGGCAGGAAGTGCGGCGCCGGCTGCGCGGCGCTTTCGGCCGGCGAACCCAGGCGCATGACCATCGGTCGGTTCGGCACGTCGACGATGCCGCGCGCGCGGATGATCGGGTCGATCGCGTCGATCACCTTGCGGTATTCGCCTTCCAGCTGGTCGTTCGGGATGGTGTCGCGCTTCAACGCGCGCAGCACCTCGATGTAGTCGTTCGGATCGGAAACCTTCAGGCCCTTCGCGGCCGCCACCTGCGGCGCGAGCTGGCGCATCGCCGCGCGCGACTCCATGAACTCGACCTCGGCGCGCTGGATCAGCGTGCGCGGGTCGATGTCGATGCCCATCTGCTCGAGCTGGAACGCGTACACCGGCGCCGGCAACTTCGCGTCGTCGCGCGCCCTGGGCAGCACTTCGCCGCGGGTCCACGCGGCGTAGTCGCGCAGCTGCTTGCCGAGCGCCTCCAGCGCCGGTTGCGCGCCCTCGATCTTGTAGTGGGCGAACAGGTCGTCGATGCCCTTGATGTAGGTGTCCGAATTCGCCAACGCCTGCTCGACTTCCATCTTGCTCGGCCGGGTCAGGGCCGCATCGCCCGCGCGCTCTGCGTAGCGGTCCTTCGCCAGTTGCGCCAGCGGCGTGGTGTCGGCGGTCATGCCGGCGTAGCGCTGCAGGCGCGCGAGCGCGTGCGCGCGGCGCTCGGGCGGGGTCTGGTCGGAGAGCAGCGCCTGCAGGCCGGTGAACACGTTCTGGCCCACGTCCACCCACGGCAGCATGTACTGCTCGTTGAGCTTGCTGTTCTCGATGTTGCGGTCGGCGGCGTCGATCAGGATCTGCAGGTCCTGGCGCACGTTCGGATCCTTCTCGACCGCGAGCTTGGCCGCGAGTTCGGCCTTGGCCTGCGCCATCGCCGCGCGGAAGCGTTCGTCGACCTTGGGCTTGAGGTCGAAGACCTGGTCGTCGTAGCCGGGGATGCCGAAGAACGAGGCTTCCTCCGGCGCGAACGGCGCCTGCGCCTCGAGCAGGATCTGCGCGAACGCATTGCTGCGCGCGACCCAAGCCTGCGACGCGGGCGCGGAAGCCGCGGGGGCGTCGGCCGCGTGCGCGCTGGGCGCGGCGGGCACGGACAGGCCGATGGCGAGGGCAACGGCGAGGCTCAGCGGCAAGGCTTTCATGGCGGGTTCCGGCGGGCGGGGAAGGCGCAGCATCGCGCGCCGCGCCGGCGCAGCCATGCGCCGAAGGTCACGCGCAGGCGCGATGCCTCCCGGATCAAGCCCGGGACGGGCCCTGCCCGAACAGCAGTCGCTTCTCCGCCTCCGACATCGGCTTGCCGGCATCGGGGTTCACCCGCTTCGACCAGGCATAGGCGCGCTGCGTCGCCGGCCGCGCGCGGATCGCCGCCTGCCAGCGGCGCACGTTGGCGAACGGGGCGAGGTCGAGCGGCGCGCGGTCGTAGGGGCTGATCCACGGATAGCAGGCCATGTCGGCGATGCTGTAGTCGTCGCCGGCGATGAAGTCGCGTCCCTCGAGCCGCGCGTCGAGCACGCCGAGCAGGCGTTCGGCTTCCTTGCGGTAACGCTCCTTCGCGTAGCCGATGGCGTCGGGCGCATAGACGTGGAAATGGCCGTATTGGCCGGTCATCGGGCCGAGCCCGGCCATCTGCCAGAACAGCCATTCGTCGACAACGATGCGCTGGCGCAGCTGCGTGCCCGCATCGGCGCCAGCGGCGGAACCGAGGAAACGCCCGGTCTTGTTCGCCAGGTAGGACAGGATCGCGCCGGATTCGAACACCGGAATCGGCGCACCGCCGTCGGCGGGCGCGTGGTCGACGATCGCCGGCATCTTGTTGTTCGGCGAAATCCGCAGGTATTCCGGCTCGAACTGCGCGCCCTTGCCGATGTCGGTCGGCACGATGCGGTACTCGAGCCCGGCCTCCTCCAGGAACAGGGTGATCTTGTGGCCGTTCGGCGTGGGCCAGTAGTAGAGGTCGATCATGCGGCGCTCCGCGCGTGGGGAACGCCACTGTAGCGATGCGCGCGCGGCGATGCCCGCGACGCTGAGTCGCGCTTGGCAGCACCGGCGCCGCCGGCTACCCTGCGCGGGCATTTTTTCCCGACGATCGCCCGCATGTCCCAGCCCTCGCCACGCCTCAACCCCTTGCCCGCGCTGATCTTCTCCTCGCGCTGGCTGCAGCTGCCGCTGTACCTCGGCCTGATCGTCGCGCAGGGCGTGTACGTGTTCCTGTTCCTGAAGGAGCTCTGGCACCTCATCCACGACGTCGCCGGGCTGACCGAGCAGAAGGTGATGCTGAGCGTGCTCGGCCTGATCGACGTGGTGATGATCTCCAACCTGCTGGTGATGGTGATCGTCGGCGGCTACGAGACCTTCGTCTCGCGCCTGCGCCTGGAAGGCCACCCGGACCAGCCCGAATGGCTGAGCCACGTCAACGCCAGCGTGCTGAAGGTGAAGCTGGCGATGGCGATCATCGGCATTTCCTCCATCCACCTGCTCAAGACCTTCATCGAGGCCGGCCAGCTCGGCATGGAGGGCGGCAACTACACCGTGCAGGGCGTGATGTGGCAGACCATCATCCACTGCGTGTTCATCCTGTCCGCGATCGGCATCGCCTGGACCGACCGGATCATGGCGATGACCTCTGGCAAGCGCGAACAGCTCGCGCACTGAGGCGGCGCAACGCGCGCGCGGCGTAAAATGACGCGATGGATGTTTCCCACCTCCTCGACGGGCTGAACCCGGCCCAGCGCGAGGCCGTCACCGCGGAAGCCGGGCACCTGCTGGTGCTCGCCGGCGCCGGTTCGGGCAAGACCCGCGTGCTCACCCACCGCATCGCCTGGCTCAACGAAGTCCACGGCGTGCCGGTGCACGGCATCTTCGCGGTGACCTTCACCAACAAGGCCGCGGGCGAGATGCGCCATCGCGCCGACGCGCTGCTGCGCAACGGCACGCGCGGGATGTGGATCGGCACCTTCCACGGCCTCGCGCACCGGCTGCTGCGCCTGCACTGGCGCGAGGCGAACCTGCCCGAAGGCTTCCAGGTGCTCGACAGCGACGACCAGCTGCGGCTGGTCAAGCGCGTGGTGCAGTCGCTGGAACTGGACGAATCGCGCTTCCCGCCGCGGCAGATCGCGTGGTGGATCAACGCGCAGAAGGACGAAGGCCGCAGGCCGCAGCATATCCAGCCAGAAGCGCGCGACGAGTGGTCGGACGTGATGCTGCGCGCCTACGCCGCCTACCAGGAACGCTGCGAACGCGCCGGCCTGGTCGACTTCGCCGAATTGCTGCTGCGCGCGCACGAGCTGCTGCGCGACAACCCGGCGCTGCTCGCGCACTACCGGCACCGTTTCCGCGAACTGCTGATCGACGAGTTCCAGGACACCAACGCGATCCAGTACGGCTTCGTGCGCCTGCTGGCCGGCGAGGAGGGCCACGTGTTCGTGGTCGGCGACGACGACCAGTCGATCTACGGCTGGCGCGGGGCGAAGGTGGAGAACGTGCGGAAGTTCCTGCACGACTTCCCGGGCGCGCGCACCATCCGCCTCGAGCAGAACTACCGCTCCAGCGGCAACATCCTCGACGCCGCCAACGCGGTGATCGCGCACAACCCGGCGCGCATGGGCAAGAACCTGTGGACCGAGGCCGGCACCGGCGACGGCATCGACCTGTACGCCGCGTACAACGAGATCGACGAGGCGCGGTTCGTGGTCGAACGCATCCGCCAGTGGGTGCGCGACGGCGGTTCCTTCGGCGAGGCGGCGATCCTGTACCGCAGCAACGCGCAGTCGCGCGCGTTCGAAGAAGCCTTGCTGGCCGAACAGGTGCCGTACCGGGTCTATGGCGGCATGCGCTTCTTCGAGCGCGCCGAGATCAAGGACACGCTCGCGTACCTGCGCCTGGTCGCATCGCGCGCGGACGACGCGGCGTTCGAACGCGCGGTCAACACGCCCGCGCGCGGCATCGGCGAACGCACCCTGGACGAGGTGCGCCGGCGCGCCCGCGCGCAGTCGCAGCCCTTGTGGAGCGCGGCGAAGTCCATCGTCGCCGACGGCGGGCTCGCCGCGCGCGCGCGCAACGCGCTGGCCGGGTTCCTCGCGCTGGTGGACGCCATCGACGAGGAGACGCGCGAGCTGTCGCTGCAGGACCGGATCGACCACGCGCTGGCGCGCTCGGGCCTGCGCGCGCACTACGAGAACGAATCGCGCGGACAGCTCGACTCGCGCACCGACAACCTCGACGAGCTGGTTTCCGTCGCCTCGCGCTTCGTGCGCCACGACGAGGAGGACGCGGCGGCGATGCCGGAACTGGTCGCCTTCCTCAGCTACGCCGCGCTCGAGGCCGGCGAAGGCCAGGCCCAGGCCGGCGAGGACGGCGTGCAGCTGATGACGCTGCACAGCGCGAAGGGGCTGGAGTTCCCGCTGGTGTTCCTCGCGGGCCTGGAGGAAGGCCTGTTCCCGAACGCGCGTTCGGTCGAGGAGCAGGGGCGGCTGGAGGAGGAGCGCCGGCTGGCCTACGTCGGCATCACCCGCGCGCGCCGGAAGCTGGTGTTGAGCTACGCCGAGGCGCGGCGCATCCACGGCATGGACATGTACGGCATGCCTTCGCGCTTCCTGCGCGAGATCCCCGGCGAGCTGCTGCACGAGGTGCGGCCGCGGGTGCAGGTGTCGCGGCCGTACGCGGCCGCGCCGCGGCGCAACCCGGGCCATGCGTCGCTGGCGGAAACACCGGCGGTCGCGCTCGGCGCCAGCGTGCGCCACGCGACCTTCGGCACCGGCATCGTCACCGACGTCGAGGGCAGCGGCGCGCACGCGCGGGTGCAGGTGAACTTCGACGACGCCGGTTCGAAATGGCTGGTGCTGGCGTTCGCCAACCTGCAGCCGGCGTAGCGCAAGCGAAAACGGCGCCCGCGGGCGCCGTTTTCGAACCACCGGAAACCGTCGTCAGGCCACGGTCGCGGACGTGCCTTCGCCGGCCTTCGGGTCGGGGCCGTAGGCGTTGTCGCCATGGTCGCCTTCGCGCACGTACCAGACGATCAGCACGATCACGCCGATGATCGGGATCAGCGCGATCAACTGCCACCAACCGCTCTTGCCGATGTCGTGCAGGCGGCGCGCGGCCACTGCAAGGCTGGGCAGGATCATCGCCAGGGCATAAAGCCCGTAGATCGGACCGTAGCCGAGCTCCTTGCTGGCCAGACCGAGCACGTTGTCGAGCACCATCGCAACGATCGCGAAGATGACGTTGAACAGCACGAACATCCAGTATTCCTTGCGTCGCGCGCGGCCGCTGAAGCCGACGTAGTTCTTCAGCACCTTCAGGTACCACTCCATCGCGTTCCCCTTGTTCGATCCGCCTCCCCGGCGTGGGGTCGATGCTAGCAAATGGCGGTAGGGCGCAATAAGCGCAGCGCATTGCGCCGACCGGTTGAACGCATTCGGCGCATTACGCCTTGATCAAATGCAACCCCCTCCCAGCCTCCCCATTCGCCTTCGGCGAAAGGAGAGGAGCAGGGCGACCTACCAGCTGAACAGCTTGAAATAGGTCTGCGGCGGGTTGTCGCCGGCCTTGTCGACGATGCCGTCGCCGTCCTTGTCGTAGAGGTAATAGACCGGGCCGCGAAGCGGTTGCACCTGGACCACGCGCAGTTGGTTGCCGACGCGGTATTCGGTGACCACGTCGCCGTTGGCCTCGGTATGGGTGGCGGAGACCGCGTCCGCGGGGATATCCGGGCCGGCGGTGGCGCAGGCGCCGAGCACGAGCGCGCCGGCGATGGCGAGGATGGTGGCTTTGCGCATGGCGGGATAATACGCCCGTTCGCCCTGAGCGTAGCGTCAACGACGCGAAGTCGAAGGGCGTGTTCTTGCGTGCTTCGACTTCGCCCGCCGGGCGGGCTACGCTCAGCACGAACGGAGTACAACATGCCGAAACTCGTGCTCATCGACGGTTCCTCCTACCTGTTCCGCGCGTTCCACGCGCTGCCGCCGCTGTCGAACGCCGCCGGCGAGCCCACCGGCGCGCTGTTCGGCGTGGTCAACATGCTGCGCGGCCACCTGAAGGAAGCGCCGGACTACCTCGCCTTCGTGGTCGATGCGCCGGGCCCGACCTTCCGCGACGCGCTCGACCCGCAATACAAGGCCAACCGGCCGCCGATGCCGGACGAACTGCGCGCGCAGGTCGAGCCGATGATGGAGATCGTGGCCGCGCAGGGCATCCCGATCCTGCGCGTGCCCGGCGTGGAGGCCGACGACGTGATCGGCACGCTGGCGCTGCGCGCCGCGCGCGAGGGCATCGACGTGGTCATCTCCACCGGCGACAAGGATTTCGCGCAGCTGGTGCGCTCGGGCGTGCAGCTGGTGAACACGATGAGCGGCGGCAGGCTCGATTCGGACGAGAGCGTCGTCGAAAAGTTCGGCGTGCACGCCACGCAGATCGTCGACTACCTCGCGCTGATGGGCGACAAGGTCGACAACATCCCCGGCGTCGACAAGTGCGGCCCCAAGACCGCGGCCAAGTGGCTGGGCGAATACGCATCGCTGGATGGCGTGATCGCCCATGCCGACAAGATCGGCGGCAAGATCGGCGAGAACCTGCGCGCGGCGCTGCCGCGGCTGCCGCTCAACCGCGAACTGGCCACGATCAAGACCGATGTCGCGCTGGAACAGGCGCCGTCCGACCTAGCGCTGCGCGAACGCGATGCCGGATCCCTGCGCACGTTGTACGCGCGCTACGGTTTCAGCCAGGCGCTGAAGGAACTCGACGGCGGCGCGTCCGGCGTGGCGGTCGCGGAAAAGGAACCCGGCGCGGCGCGCGGGCGCGGCTTTACCAGCGCGCCGGCGAAGGCGATGGGCGCGCCTGCCGATCCGTCGCTGTCCGCGCCCGGCGAATACGAAACCGTGCTCGCGCGGGAACAGCTCGATGCATGGATCGAAAAACTGCGCGCGGCCGACGAATTCGCGTTCGACACCGAAACCGATTCGCTCGACCCGATGCGCGCCAACCTGGTCGGCATCAGTTTCAGCGTCGAGCCCGGCCGCGCCTGCTACCTCCCGCTCGCGCACGACTATCCCGGCGCGCCGGCGCAGTTGCCGCGCGCGGCGGCGCTGGACGCGTTGCGCCCGCTGTTCGCGGATCCGGCCAGGAAGAAGCTCGGCCAGCACGGCAAGTACGACCTGCACGTGCTGCGGCGCCACGGCGTCGATGTCGCCGGTTACGCCGACGACACCATGCTCGAAAGCTTCGTGCTCGAGGCCGGGCTGCAGCGCCACGACATGGATTCGCTGGCCGAGCGCCACCTCGGCCACGCAACGGTGAAATACGAGGAAGTCGCGGGCAAGGGCGCGAAGGCGATCCCGTTCGGCCACGTCGCGCTCGACGACGCCACGCGCTATGCGGCCGAGGACGCGGACGTGACCTTGCGCCTGCACCGCGCGCTGAAGCCGCGGCTGGAGGCGGAACCGGGCCTGCTGTCGGTGTACCGCGACATCGAGATGCCGCTGGTGCCGGTGCTGGAACGGGTCGAGGCCAACGGCGTGCTGGTCGATGCCGCGGAACTGCGCCGGCAATCGGCCGACCTGTCGCGGCGCATGCTCGCCGCGCAGCAGCGCGCGACCGAACTGGCCGGGCGCAGCTTCAACCTCGATTCGCCCAAGCAGCTCGGGCAATTGCTGTTCGAGGAACTGAAATTGCCGGCGCTGGTGAAGACGCCCGGCGGCGCGCCTTCGACCAACGAGGAAGCGCTGGAGGCGATCGCCGACGCGCACGAACTGCCGCGGGTGATCCTCGAATACCGCGGGCTGGCGAAACTGCGCAGCACCTACACCGACAAGCTGCCGGAGATGGTCAATCCCGACACCGGCCGCGTGCACACCAGCTACCACCAGGCCGGCGCCGCGACCGGGCGCCTCGCCTCCAGCGACCCGAACCTGCAGAACATCCCGATCCGCACCGAGGACGGGCGCCGCATCCGCCGCGCCTTCGTCGCGCCCGGGGGCCGCGTGCTGGTCGCCTGCGACTACTCGCAGATCGAGCTGCGGATCATGGCGCACCTGTCGCAGGACCCGGCGCTGGTGCGCGCGTTCGAAAGCGGCGCGGACATCCATCGCGCGACCGCGGCGGAGGTGTTCGCCAAGCCGCTGGACGCGGTCACGCCGAACGAACGCCGCGCGGCCAAGGCGATCAATTTCGGCCTGATGTACGGCATGGGCGCGTTCGGGCTGGCGCGGCAGCTGGGGATCCCGCGCGGCGAGGCGCAGGACTACATCGCGCTGTACTTCAGCCGTTACCCGGGCGTGCGCGATTTCATGGAACGCACCCGCCAGCAGGCGCGGGAACAGGGCTACGTCGAAACCGTGTTCGGCCGGCGGCTGTACCTGCCCTACATCGCCTCGCGCAACCAGGGCCAGCGCGCCGGCGCCGAGCGCGCCGCGATCAACGCGCCGATGCAGGGCACCGCGGCCGACATCATCAAGCGCGCGATGGCCGCGATCGACGGCTGGCTGGCCGGGCACCGCGCGCGCGCGATGATGATCCTGCAGGTGCACGACGAGCTGGTGTTCGAGTGCGAAACCGGCTTCGTCGACACCCTGTTGCCGGAGGTGCGCGCGCGCATGGAAGGCGCGGCGCAACTGCGCGTGCCGCTGGTCGTGGACGCCGGGACGGGCGCCAACTGGGACGACGCCCACTGAGCCGGGCGGAGCGGCTAAACGCGGGCTGAATCCAACGGATTCTTAACCGTCCGCTTCACGAACTATCCATGCGGGTGCTGGTCAGATAGCCCGTGACGGATGCAACGTCCGTCGCAGATCTCTCCCTCCCCTGGAGCGATCCCCGGATCGGATACCCCTCCCCAGGTTCCGATCTCAGCCCCGCCGGCACCCCCTGCCCGCGGGGCTTTTTATTTGCCCCTTCCCGAGCGAACCGGGTCAGTGCGGTCGAATCCTGCGCTCGTGCGCAGGATGAGCATCGTTTGCGGGCGCACCGGGTTCCGGCAGGTGGAACAGAAATCGTGTCCCTCAACCGAAGTCGTGGGACCTGCCTCCGGATCCGATTGCGATGGTTTCGGCGGGCGCTTCGCAAGATCGCCTTCCGGAAGCCTGCCGTGTCGCTTCGGGCGAAGCAGCCGATCGCGGCCCCGGGGCTAGCGGCGCGAAGGGTGCGGAAATCGATGCCCGGCGAGCTTCGCGGCGTACAGTGCGGCGCCGTAGTGTGGTTCGTGCAGCGGGGGCACCAATGCGAATGTCGCGCAGGTGGCGTGCAGCGCGTCGCGGAACGAAGCGAGCAGCAGTTCGCCGGCGCTGAAGGCGCCGCCGGAGGTGGAGACGGGCACACGTTCGCCGGGTTCGAAATGCAATGCGGTGCGGATCGCGTCGGCGATCTGCGCCAGTTCGCGGCCGGCCCGGTCCAGGATCGCGCGCGCGGCGGCGTCGCCGTCGCGCGCGGCCGCGGCCACCAGCGGCGAGAGACGCGCGAGTTCGCCGCGCGTGAGCGTGCGTTCGCCGTAGACGTGGGCGCAGATGTCGAGGTCCTCGCGCAGGCCGAGGGCCTCATTGAACGCGGCGTGCAGCGGGCCCTTCGGCGCGCGGCCGTCGCTCATGCGCGAATAGGCGTTCAAGCCCTGCACGGCGATCCAGTAGGCGGAGCCTTCGTCGGAAAACACTTCGCCCCAGCCGCCGGCGCGCGCGCCGATGCCGTTGCGTTGGCCGTAGCCGATCGATCCGGTGCCGGCCACGATGTTGATGCCGTCTGCGCAGCCGAGCGATCCGGCCCACCCGCAGACCATGTCGTTGTCGCAGGTGTAGCGCGCGTGGCCGAGGATCGGGCCGGGCAACGCCCGCAGGCGCGGCAGCAGCGCGCTGTCCTCGCCGTAGGCGGGCAGGCCGAAGAAGGCGTGGCCGATGTCGCCGCCTCCGATGCCGGCGTCCTGCAGCACCTGCGCGACGCCGCGCGCGAGCACGTCGGCCGCGCCGTCGAGCCCCACTTCCGGATGGTAGGTGGTGCCCAGCTGCGCCTGCGCCAGCAGATGGCCATCGCCGTCGATCAGCGCGAACCGGGTCTTGGTGCCGCCGCCGTCGATGCCGAGGAAACAGGCGCGCGCGCTCGTCGCGTTCATGGCGCGCCGTGGATGCGCACGCCCTGCACCACGCGGTTCACGGTGCCGCCGGGGTTGGGGTTGTCGGGCGTGAGCCCGCGCACGAGCGAGGCGTGGAAGGCGTAGATCTGCGCGGCGGCGACGCAGGGCCAGACCAGGTCGATGTCCGGCGCCCGTGCCATCGCCGGAATGGCGATGGCCTCGATGCCCGGTTGCTGGCGCGGCGCGGCATCCAGCTCCACCACGCGCGCGGCGATGCCGTCGCGGCGCAGTTCGTCGAGCAGGTCGTGGTCGTAGAGTCGGGTGAGCGGATCGTTGGAGACGAATGCGAATACCGCGGTGTTCGGGGTGAGGAAAGTCTTGGGGCCGTGGCGGAAGCCGAGCGGCGTGTCGAAGCAGGTGGCGACCGCGCCGTTGCTCAGTTCGCCGAGCTTCAACGCCGCCTCGCGCGCGAGGCCTTGCAGCAGGCCGCTGCCGAGGAACACCACGCGATCGTGGCGTGCGCGGGCGAGGGATTCGAGCATCGCGCGCTGCCCCTCGATCATGGCGGCGGTGGCATGCGCGACCGGGCCGATGCGCGCGTCGAGCGCGTGCGCGGGCGAGAGCGCGGCCAGCGTGGCGTATAGCATGCAGCTGAAGCTGGAGGTCATGGCGAAGCTGGCGTCGTGGGTTTCCTCGGGCAGCAGCAAAGTGGCGTGGCGGCGCACGTCGATGCGTGCGAGGTCGCCGTTCGCGTTGCAGGTCACCACCAGGTGGCGCACGTCGGGTACGCGCGCTTCGGCCAGCGCGACCGCGGCCAGGCTTTCGGGGCTGTTGCCGGAACGACCGAAGGACACCAGCAGCAACGGCCGGTCCGGATCGAGGTATAGCGCGGGCGCGCCGACGATGTCGGTGGTGGGGATCGCGTCGACGCGCGCGGCGAGCTGCCGATCCAGCAGCGGCGCCAGGCATTCGCCGATGTAGGCGGACGTGCCGGCGCCGGCCAGCAACACCCGTGCGCCGGGATCATCCGCCACCGGCGCGGAGAACGCCTGCAGCCGTGCGTGCATCGCGGCGACCAGCGCGTGGGTGCGTTCAAGCATGCGCGGCTGCTGTTCGATCTCGCGCGCAGTCCAGAGCGCGCCGAGCGCGGCGAGTTCCTGCTCCGGGATGCCGAGCCGTTCAGCGGGACGGGCGGGGATTGCAGGCATGGTAGTAGTCGTCCAGGACATGCGTGAGGTGCTCGAGGACCCACGCCTTCGGGTCGGATGCGGCGCCGGCGCGCAGCGCGGGGAGTGCGCGGGGCAGATATTGGCCGAGCATCGGCATCGGTGGCGGCTGGTCGCGCAGGTTCGCGAACAGGCGCTGGCGCGCGCGTTCGATCTCCGGGTCGGGCCAGTAGTAACGGATGCGGTCGCTCAGGCTGTATTGCAGGTCGAAGTCCAGCGCGCGGCCCTCGCCATGGTAATAGCGCTTCCAGTGCTCGGGCCGGGCGCGCATGCATGCGAGCGCGACCTCGCGCAGGCCGCCGCGCCGGCTTGCGGGGATCCACTCGCGTTCGATCGCGTCCAGTGCCCACAGCGCCTCGCGCAGCGCGAAGGTCAGGCCGGGGCCTACCTTGAGGATCGCGAAGTGGTCGCGCACAAGCGCCGCCAGCGCGGTGCGCGTCTGGTAGTCGGTGGAATGCGCTTCGTAGACCATGCCGGGCACGCGCGCGATCGCATCGCTGAGCGCGCGTGCCTTGTCCGGCGCGTAGTCGATGACCTCGTGGTGGTCGAACTCCACGCCCGGCTGCACGACCGACGCGATCACGCGCGTCCACGCATCGCCCAGGCCCGCCGCGGCGAAGGCATCGCGATGCGCGCCGATGGTGGCCAGTGCCGCTTCCGGCGTGGTCGCCGCCAATGCATGGATCGCCTCGGTCGCCCCGCCCGGCACCGGCACTTCGGTGCCGATCACATACACCGGAGCCTCGCCGCCGCTGCGCGCCCAGGCCGCCTCCGCCACCCGGCACAGCCGCACGGCGCGTTCGACGATCGTGGCCTCGGGCAGCGGCACCGGGTCGCCGGCACAGGACATCGAGCAGTCGAGGTGGATCTTGCGGAAGCCGGCGGCGACGAAGGCCGCCACCATCGCCTCGGCCTTGTCCATCGCTTCGGCTGCCTCGAGTGCGGTCCATGGGCTGGGGCCGAGGTGATCGCCGCCGAGCGCGATCCGCGCCGGATCGAAGCCGACGTCCGCGGCGATGCCGTGCACGAAGCGCACGAAGTCCTCCGGGCGCATGCCGGTGTAGCCGCCGTCCTGGTTGACCTGGTTGCAGGTCGCCTCGAACAACACCTGCGGCAATCCGCGCGCCTGCGCATGGCGCAGCGCCGCCTCCACCCCCCGCGGATGCGCCGCGCACAGCGAGGCGATGCCGACGGCTTCGCCGTTGCGGTGGCGTGCGACCAGGTCGAGCAGGACGCGCATGCGCTGTCCTATCCGCGGGGAACGACGGCGTCGGCCGGACGTTCCGGTTCGAGCACCAGCAGCAGCGACGCCACCAGCGCCAGCACCAGCCCGGCCAGCTTCATCGGCCCGGGCACCACTCCGGCGAACACCAGCGACAGCACCGCGGTCACCAGCGGCGCGCCGGCGTTGGTCAGCGGCGCGACCACGATCGCCTTGCCGTAGCGGAACGCGAGCACCAGCGTCAGTGCGCCGATCGCGTTGAGGATCTGGATCGCGGCGGCCATCCACGGCCCGTCGATGCCGAGGTTGATGGGCTGGCCGAAGTCGGTCATCGACCATGCGACCGGCACGAGCAGCAAGGCCCCGACGGTCATGTAGAAGAAGATGCTGTCGGCGCCGATGTGCTCGTTCGCCAGCTTCATGAAGTACGCCTGCACGCCCCACGCCGCCATGATCAGGAGTGACTGCAGGAACCAGCCCAGGCCGTCGCCGCCGCGGCCGAACGACAGGTCCAGCATCGGCAGCGCGACCAGCGCCAGCACGATCCCCAAGGCGCCCATCCGCCCGGTGCGCTCGTGCAGCAACGCGAACGACAGCGCGATGGTGACCACCGGCGAGAGCGAGATGATGGGGAACACGAAGTAGGCGGGGCCGATGGTGAGCGTATGGAACAGCAGCATCTGCCCGCCGGCGCCGAGCAGGCCGATCAGCAGGCCGTAGGCGATCGCGCGCGGGCTGCGGTCCAGCTTCCAGCCGCCGCGCCAGAGGATGAAAACCGCCGGCGGGATCATGGTCAGCGCCCACACGCAGTACACCAGCGTGTCGGGGAAGCCGTGCTGCGCCGACAACGCGGACAGCGCGCCCCACACGCCCCACAGCGCCACGGTCACCAGCGCGTAAGCCACCCACGCGCGCCGCGCCGGCTTTGCGGCGCTCATGCGGGGCCGCCCGTCGGCGACGCCTGCAGCAGCAGGAAGCGCTCGAAGCGCGCCGGCAAGGTGTTCGCGCGCGCGTCCACCGTGCCCAGGTCGCGGCCGGCGAACAGGTCGCGCACGCGGTAGCGGCCGCGACCGAGCCCGCGCAGTTGCAGTGGTCCGTCCCAGCGTTCGGCATAGAAGGCGTAGTACATGGCGCCGTCCTTCGCGATGGCGTGCGCTTCGGGCTTGTCGAAGCCGATGTCGTAGAGTTCGCCCCGGTATTCGCCGCGCGGCAGCATGTGCTCGCGATAGAGCGCCGCCCACTTGCGCCACAAGGCCTCTTTCCCCGGGCCCAGCACGAAGCCGCCAGGAGGAAGCGCATCGGTCGGGTGGTCGGTGTCCTTCGGCCAGGTGAACTTGGTGGAGATCACCGCGCCGATGCCGACCTGCGAGGCGAAGTCGTCGCCGCCGTCGCTCAGTTCCACGTGGTCGCCGGCGTAGCTGCCGTGCGCGCCCATCAGCGCCTTCACCGACTTGCCCTTGTGGCGCACCTGCCACGACGACAGCGGATCCGATGCCGGGTACTGGTCGGTGGCCGGCAGGTTGTGGAAGGCGAACGCGGTCCCGCACGGGCACAGTTCCACCACCGCCTGCGGATTGGCCGCGCGCGCGGCGCGATGGATCGCCTGCCAGAAGTCGGCGAGCTTCTCGCAGGATTCCTCCGGCCGGGCGTGGCGATGGGACGGGTTGTAGCAGGGCGCCACGGCGTTGAGGTGCTGGCCGTCCAGCTTCAGGCCCTCGAACCCCCAGTCGCCGACGATCTTCGTCACCAGCGCGGTGTAGTAGTCGATGGTGGGCTGGTACGCCGGGCACTGTGTCAGCGCGTTCCACCAGCTGACCTTCTGGAAGGATCCGTCCTGGTCCAGCAGCAGCATGTCGACGTGGTCGTGCAGCACGTCGCTGCCCGGATCGGCGCAGAGCGGCGCCAGCCAAAGCCGCGGGCGCAGGCCCTGTGCCCGGATCGCGGCGACGAAGTCGCGCATGTCGGCGTCGCCGCGGGGGAACTTGCGCGGATCCAGTCGCCAGTCGCCCTCGCCGGTCTGCCAGCCATCGTCCAGCACCGCCCATTCGAAACCGAGCTCGCGCACCTTGGGCAGCGTGCCGAGCACCTGCGCGATGGTGAAGTCGCGTTCGTAGCCCCATGCGCACCACACAGGGGCGAACGCGGATGCGGGCACCACCGGCGCCACCAGCCCCTGGTCGGCCATGTAGGCGCGGTAGCGCAGCAACGGCGCGAAGTGGTCGCCGTGGTGCGCGCAAACGAAGATGGCGTCGGTGCGCAACGACTGTGCCGGCGCCAGGGTGACCGCGCGCGGCGATTCCACCGCAATGGCCGCGCCGCCGGCGGTCTTGCGCACCGGCAGGTCCAGCAGCCGCGGCACGGGTTCCAGGTGGCCGACCGCGAGGCCGGCGTCTCGCCGCCAGACGTTGGCCACCGGGGTGCCGCCGCCGTAGTCGGAAGCGGCCATCGACAGCGTGTTGCGCTGGTCGAAGTCCGCGCCCATCGCTTGCACCCAGTCGCGGCGATCCTCGTGGGTGGCGCCGGAGAAGCTCCAGAAGCCGCCGGGTGCGTCGGCCAGTTCGTGCGCGCAGGCGCGCCAGCCGAGCACCGCCAGCGGCGCGGCGCCGGTGTTGCGCCATTCCACCTGCAGCACCGCCATCCCCGGGTAGCGCGCGTAGAAGGTGGCGTGCACGGTTTTTGTAATGCCGGATGGCGAACGGCCTTCGACCACGTGGCGATGGCCGCTGCCGTGGCGCGGGTCCTGCACCGCCTCGACCCGATGCGTGGCGAGGGCGAAGGGCGCGGGTGGATCCCCGTCCAGCAGCAGGGCTTCGCTGTCGTCGAAGCCGGTGAGTGGCGCGCCGAAAGCGGTCACCCGGGTACGCATGGCCTGGTCGAACGCCAGGGAGAGGATTCCGTCGTCGGCCACCGCCCGCGTGGCGGCGGGCATCGTCGCGCCGCGCGCCCAGGGCATCGCCGCCCACGCCAAGCCCCCGGACATGAGTTTCAGCACGGTGCGGCGGCGCAGCACGAGCATGACGGTTTCCCTGGCCGGATGGCCAGATTCTGGCGCAGCATTTCGCTATGCGCAATCAATTTATTTCGATATGTGTTAAATAAGTTTCGTTTCGAGTAGGCCGGAGGTTCACATGCATCGACCATTCCGCAGCGCCACCCTGTTGGCCGGGTGGTTGTTCCTGGCATCCGGGGCGCTGCCTGCGGCCGGGGCGACCGATCCATCGCCGGCGGCCGGCCGCGCCGGATACGCCATGGGCGACTTCGCGCGCGTGCGCAAGATCGACGCGCACGTGCACGCCAACACCATGCAGTCGGCATTCCTGCGTCAGGCGCGCGCGGACGGTTTCGAGCTGGTGTCGATCAACGTCGACTATCCCGACTTTCCCGCCATCGACATCCAGCGGCGCACGGCCGAGGCGTTGGCGCGCCGCGATCCGGCGCGCTTCCACTGGGCGGCCACCTTTTCCATGCATGGCTTCCCCTCGGCGGCGTGGCTCGAGCGCATGCAGGCGCAACTGGCGCGGGACGTGGCCGCGGGCGCGGTCGCGGTGAAGGTGTGGAAGAACGTGGGGATGGTGGAGATCGACCCGGACGGCCACCGGGTGATGCTGGACGATCCGCGGCTCGCGCCGTTGGCGGCGCAGGTCCAGGCGCTGGGCGTGCCGCTGATCGACCACCAGGGCGAGCCCTACAACTGCTGGCTGCCGCTGGAACAGATGACCACCGACAACGACCGCGAATACTTCCGCCTCCATCCGCAGTACCACATGTACCTGCATCCGGACGAGCCGGGTTACGAGCAGCTGATGGCGGTGCGCGACCGCTTCGTGCAGGCGCACCCGGGGCTGCGCTTCGTCGGCGCGCACATGGCCAGCCTGGAGTACGACGTGGATCGCCTCGGCGCCTTCCTCGACCGCTTCCCGGACGCCGTCGTGGACCTCGCCGCGCGCATGACCCAGGTGCAGTACCAGTCGCTGCGCAACCGCGGGAAGGTGCGTGATTTCTTCATCCGCTACCAGGACCGCCTGCTCTACGGCAGCGACCTGACCCAGGAGCCCGGCGCCGATCCGGCCGCGTTCCGGCGCGATGCGCATGCGTTCTGGACCTCGGACTGGCGCTACCTCGCGACCGCCGAAACCCAGCACGTCGACGCCCTGCACGCGGACGTGCCCGGCCTCGACCTGCCGCGCGCGGTGATCGACAAGCTCTACCACGACAACGCGGCGCGCACGTTCGGCCTCGACGGCGCGCCGCGCCAGGCCGCGGCGTCAGGCCAGCAACAGCTCGAACCCCAGTTCCTCGCTGGCTTGGCGGATGTCCTCGGGAGCGCCGGTGTCGGTGATCAGGGTGTCGAGCCCTGAGATCGGCAGGATGCGGTGCAGGCAGACCCGGCCGAACTTCGAGCTGTCGGTGATGGCAACCACCATGCGCGCGGCCTCGACCATCTTCCGGTTGAGCATCGCCTCCGGCTCGTAGTGCGTGGTGATGCCGCGCTCCAGGTCGAATCCGTCCACGCCCAGGAACAGGCGGTCCACGTGCAGCGCGTCCAGCGCATCCACGGTGAGCCCGCCGTAGAAGGCCATGTTCTTGCGCCGCAACTCGCCGCCCAGCATCACGATCCGGATCTCGCGCTTGGATGCCAGCGCGGCCAACGCGCCGAAGTCGTTGGTGACGACGGTGATGTCGATGTCCGGGAGCGCCTCGGCGAGCTGGATGCCGGTGGTGCCCGAGTCGATGGCGATGGTGTCGCCGGCCTGTACCAGCGCGGCGGCGCGGCGGCCGATGCGGCGCTTCTCGTCGAGGCGGCTGGTGCGCTTGGTCTCGTAGTTGGGTTCGGCCTGGGCCTGCGGGCCGGCGATCGCGCCGTGGTCGATCGCGCCGCCGTACGCGCGGGCCATGACCCCGCGTTCGGAGAGGTAGCGGAGGTCCTTCCGCACAGTCTGCAGGCTGACCCCGAAGCGGCGCGCCAGCGCGGCGACCTGGACGCTACCCTGCAGGCGCACGAGTTCGCTGATCTGCACGCGTCGCTGGCTGGTATTGCGCGTTGCGGTCATGGGATCTCCGGGCGGCGCGAGTATGCGATATTTCGTTAAATTTCGCTATTGATATAAAACGAAACATCAACTAGGCTCGGTTTCGTTTTCCATCTGGTCGCCGCCGGACGCTTGGGGAGAGTCATGAGGATCGCGCAACCGCACCGGAATACCTTGGCCTGCGGCATCGCACTGGCCCTGTTGCTGCCCGCCACGGGCCGCGCCCAGTCGGTGCCGGCCGAGCCCGCGGCCCCGACCACCGGGCAGGACGCGCCCGCGGCGCAGCCGCAGGCCAGCGACAACGCGGCCCAGCTCGATACCGTGGTGGTCACGGGGGTGCGCGCGAGCCTGGCGCGTTCGGTGGAACTCAAGCGAGCCGCGGGCACCGTGCAGGATTCGATCACGGCGCTGGAACTGGGCAAGTTCCCGGACGACAACGTCGCCGATTCGCTCAGCCATATCACCGGCGTGTCGATCTCGCGCACGGCCGGCGGCGAGGGGCAGAAGGTCAGCGTGCGCGGCCTCGGGCCGGAGTACACGCTGACCACGTTCAACGGCCGAATCCTCGCTACCGATGGCCCCGGCCGCGACTTCGCCTTCGATGTGCTGCCGGCGGACGTGATCAGCGGCGCGGACGTGATCAAGGGTGCGGAGGCATCGCTCACCGAAGGCGCGATCGGCGGCCTGGTGAACCTGCGCTCGGCCAGTCCGTTCGACCAGCGCGGCAGCCATGGCGCACTGCGCCTGGACGCCGACCGCAACCAGATGTCGGGACTGGACGGGCAGAAGGTCTCCGGCGTCTACAGCGACACTTTCGCCGACGATACCCTCGGCGTGCTGGTCGGCGCGGTCTGGGCGCACCGCAAGGATCGCACCGACGTCGCCGGCAACGACGGCGGCTGGACCCGCAACCCGGATCCCAACGATCCCAGCTGGCTGGACGGCAACGCCTGGGGCGGCAACATCGACCTCAACGGCAATGGCGAACTGGATCCCGACGAGTACGGGCTGATCGCGCCGGGACAATTCCGGGTCGGATCGATCATCGAGGACAAGAAGCGGCTCGCGCTGACGGCCAAGATCGAGTGGCGGCCCAACGACGACTTCAAGCTGGTGGTCGATGGCCTCAAGACCCGGCTGGATTCGCCGCAGGTGGGCTACCAGCAGTCGTACTACCCGCTGTTCGCGCCCGGGCGCTGGTCCGACATCACCGTGCAGGACGGGATCGTCACCGGCTTCACGATGGACAACCCGGATCCCGAGCTGCGGCTGAACCCGGAACTGCTCAACCAGACCGAGCACCGGGTGGTGGACACCGCGTTGTACGGCGCCAACGCGCAGTGGAAGGTGACGCCGGACTTCATCCTCGCCGGCGACCTGTACCGCTCCACCTCGCGCCGCCATTCCGGCGGGCTCGACACCTACGTCGTGCTGCGCATGAACCAGCCCAACGTCACCCGCATCGAACTCACCGGCGCGCAGGTGCCGGACGTCACCACCGTGTTCGACGACGGCCGCGACCTGACGAGCGGGCTGGCGAACGGGGAGTTCGGCGCCAGCGACTTCAACACGCACTACATGGAGCTGGCCGGCGACAATATCGACGACCGCATCGATGGCGCCTCGCTGGGCGGCGACCTGTTCGTCGGCGCCGCGCACATCGACCACCTGAAGTTCGGCGTGAACCTGACCGACCGGCGCAAGTCGCGCGACCTGGTCACCAACACCCTGACCGGCGGCGCGGACTACTACTCCGGCGACAACGCCATCAACGTCGGCGACCTCGGCGGCGACGTGATCTCGCATTCGTTCACGCTGCAGAACTTCATGAACCGCGTGAATTCCAGCTTTCCGCGCAGCTTCCTCGCCTTCGACGTGTCCACGTACCTCGCGGCGCTCGCCGCCTACGACGGCCACCTGCGCCCGGACGGCAGCGTCTACGACTACGCTCTGGCCGCGCCGGAGTGGAACCCGTTGCAGAGCTACCGCGTCACCGAGAGGACCGGCGCCTTCTACGTGCAGGCCGACATGTCCGGCGAGCGCTGGGACGGCAACCTGGGCGTTCGCGTGGTGAAGACCCGGACCACGGCGCAGGCCTGGGACGCGCAGATCACCAGCATCACCGAGAACGGCGAGTTCAACTACACCGCGACCTACGCCGATCCCACGCCGATCAGCCAGAAGGGCGACTACACCTACGTGCTCCCGGCGGCGAACTTCGTCTGGCACTTCAGCGAGGACCTGCTGCTGCGCCTGGGCGCGGCGAAGACGATGGCGCGGCCGTCGGTGGAACAGCTGGCGCCGACCAACACCACCGAAAGCGTGTCCTGGGGCGAGTTCACCCAGGTCTTCGGCGGCAACGTCGACCTCAAGCCGTATACCGCAACGCAGGGCGATGCTTCGCTGGAGTGGTATTTCGCCGAAAACTCCATCTTCAACGCGGCGGTGTTCTACAAGCGGATCGAGAACCAGATCACCACCAGTTGGGAGACCGGGCAGGACATCGGCGTCGGCCCGATCCTGGACGCGGACGGCAACCCCATCACCGATGGCCCGACCCTGTTCAACATCATCCGCCCGATCAATGGCGACTACGCCAAGGTGCACGGCTTCGAGGCCGGCCTGCAGCACTTCTGGGAAAACGGCCTGGGCTTCCGCGCGCAGTACACCCGCAACTGGTCCGAAAGCTGGGTGGACGGCGAAAAGCGCCCGCTGGAAGGCATCGCGCCGTCGGTGTATTCGCTGAGCCTGATGTACGAGAAGGGGCCGTGGTCCATCGGCGCTACCGCCGACCACACCGACGGCTTCGTCACCGCCACCAACGTCCTGGGCCAGGGCTACAACGAACAGGCCGACCCGGTCACCTGGCTCACCGCGCACGTGTCCTACGAGTTCAACGACCGCTTCAGCGTGGCCCTGGAAGGCCAGAATCTGCTGGACAACCCCCAGACCTACAGCATCAACGGCAATCCGCTGTTGCCGCAGGGCTATTATCGCTACGGTCGGTCGGTCAACCTGAGCCTCAGCTATCGGTTCTAGCGCTGGCCTGCCGCCGGCTCCGGCGGAGCGTCGCTCCGGTGGAGTTCGAGCGTCGCACCGGCCTGCCATCCGGCGGTCGTCCTGGGGAACGGGAAAAGCGCCATGAACGAGCTGTTCCAGCTGTCCGCGCCGTGGTGGGTGTTCGTGCTGCGGGCGACGGTGATCTACGTGCTGGTGATGGCGCTGATGCGGATCTCGGGCAAGCGCGCGGTGGGGCAATTCACCCCGTTCGACCTGGTGCTGCTGATCCTGATCGGCAACGCGGTGCAGAACGGCATCAACGGCGGCGACAATTCGCTGACCGGCGCGTTCGTGATGGCGGCGACGCTGATCGCGCTGAACTGGCTGGTGGCGTTCGCGACTTCGCGCAGCCGCAAGGCCGAACGCCTGGTCGAGGGCGTGCCGGTGGTGCTGGCGCGCAACGGCAAGGTGTTCGAACGCGTGCTGCGCGAACAGCTGGTCAGCAGCGCGGATTTCCACAAGGCCCTGCGCCAGCATGCGCTGGCGGACGTGTCCGAGGTCGCGCTGGCGTTGCTGGAAACCAACGGCAGCATCAGCATCGTGCCGCGCGCGGGCGATGGCGGCGAACGCGCCGCGCAGTACCTGGCCTATCTCGACGGCGCGGTGCCGCCGTCCGCCTCCGACAGCCACTCGCGCGGGCGCAGGTAGTCCGCCAGCCGCGCCTCGTCGCCGCCCGGTTCGGGCGCGTAGCCGTATTCCCAGCGCACCAGCGGCGGCAGGCTCATCAGGATCGATTCGCTGCGGCCGCCCGATTGCAGGCCGAACAGCGTGCCGCGGTCGTAGACCAGGTTGAACTCGACGTAGCGCCCGCGCCGGTACAGCTGGAATTGGCGCTCGCGTTCGCCGTAAGGCATGTGCTTGCGACGTTCGACGATCGGCAGGTAGGCATCGAGGAAACCGTCGCCGACCGCGCGCAGGTAGGCGAAGTCCGCGTCGAAATCGGTGTGCAGGTCGTCGAAGAACAGGCCGCCGACGCCGCGCGTCTCGTTGCGGTGCCTGAGGAAGAAATACTCGTCGCACCATTTCTTGTGCGCCGCGTAACGCGCATCGCCGAACGGCGCGCACAGGTCGCGCGCGGTGCGGTGCCAGTGGCGCACGTCCTCGTCGAACGGGTAGAACGGGGTCAGGTCGAAGCCGCCGCCGAACCACCACGCCACGGTT
Source organism: Thermomonas sp. (assembly GCA_044226035.1). Lineage (GTDB taxonomy): Bacteria > Pseudomonadota > Gammaproteobacteria > Xanthomonadales > Xanthomonadaceae > Pseudoluteimonas. The sequence goes on from JBGAHT010000008.1 coordinate 49,076, forward strand.
TCGCCATCGCGTTCGGCGCGGAAATGGCGCACGTTGGCGTGCGTGGTCGGCAGGTAGGGATTGCGCGGGTGGAACACCAGCGATACGCCGACCGCGCGCCAGGAGGTGCCGGCGAGTTCGGGCCGCGCCGCGCTGGCCGAGGGCGGCAGCCGGTTGCCCGACACGTCGGAGAAGCCGATGCCGGCCTGCTCGAACACCGCGCCGTCGCGCAGCACGCGGGTGCGCCCGCCGCCGCCTTCGTTGCGCGTCCACGCGTCCTCGACGAAGCGCGCGGCGCCGTCGGCGGTTTCGATCGCGGCGCAGATGCGGTCCTGCAACCCGGTGAGGGCGTCGCGGACGACGGCGATGTCGGGCAGGGCGCTCATGGCGCCGAGTTTAATGCGTCGCTTGCGCCGGCGCCGGCCGCGTGCCGCCCGCCGCGCATCCGGCGAAGGCATCCAGCGCCGGGCGATACGCCGCCGTGCGCACGCCGAGCAGGCCGAGCAGGCTGTCGAACAGGTTGTCCTGCGACAGCTCCGCGCCGCGGCGCGCGGCGATGCAGGCCTTGTCCAGGCCGCGCCGCGCGCGGAAACCGTCGGAGAGCCACAGCAGCATCGGGATGTGGGTCTGCGATTCGGGCGCGATCAGGTAGGGCGCGCCGTGCAGGTACAGGCCGCCTTCGCCGGTGGATTCGCCGTGGTCGGAGATGTAGAGCAGCGCGGAATCGACGGCGTCGTCGGCCTGCAGCGCGCGGATCGCGCTCGCCACGATGTGGTCGGCGTAGAGGATGGTGTTGTCGTAGGCGTTGATGATCTGCTGGCGCGAGCACATCTGCAATTCGTTGGTCGCGCACGCCGGCTGGAAGCGCGCGAACGCCTCCGGGTAGCGCTGGTAATAGGCCGGGCCGTGGCTGCCCTTGGTGTGCAGCACGATGACGCGGTCGTCGGCCTTCGCGCCGAGTTCGCCGCGCAGGTTGTCGACGAGGATCTCGTCGTAGCAGCCGGCCTTGCCGCAGAAGCGCGGGTCCTGGCTGTCGTATTCGTCGCGTTCGTCCAGGCGCTTGGCCACGTCCTTGCTGCCGGTGTTGTTGTCGTACCAGGTCACCCGGTAGCCGGCGTGCGAGAGGATGTCGAGCACGTTCTCGCTGGCCGCGGCCCTGGATTCCTTGTAGTCGCCGCGGCCGAGGTTGGAGAACATGCACGGCACCGAGACCGCGGTATCGGTGCCGCAGGAATGCACGTTGCGGAAGTAGTCGATGGGCAGGCGCGAGAGTTCCGGGTTGGTGTCGCGCGCATAGCCGCCCAGCGAGAAGCTGGCCGCGCGCGCGGATTCGCCCAGCACCAGCACGAACACCACCGGCTTGCCGCCCGCGGCCATGCCGGCGTCGCGGCGCGCATCGCGGCCGAGCGGCGCGGCGACCACGGCGACCGTGCCGCGCAGGTGGTGCGCGTAGGACAGCGACGCGGACAGCACCGCCACCGGGTTGGCGAGGTGGCCGAGTTCGCGGTGGTTGCGCAGGGTCGAGGCGATCTGGCGGCCGCTGAGCACCGCGACCAGCACCAGCGCCAGCGCGAGGGCCAGGGCCAGCTTGATCCGCGACCACAGTTCGCGCCGGAACGGTTGCCAGTCGACGCGGATCCAGCACAACGCCGCCACCGGTAGCGCGCACAGTCCGAGGAAGGCCCACAGCATCTTCCACGACAGCCACTCGCCGCCTTCCTGCAGGTTGGTCTCGGCGACGCTCTGCACCGCGAAGCGATCCACCACCGCGCCGTAGTTGTCCATGAAATACGCGGCGCCGGCGGCCACCAACAGGACCAGTCCCAGCCACGGCTTGAACAGCGGCTTGAAGCTGAGCGGCAACAGCACGACCGCGACCAGCGCCAGCAGCAGCGTGCCGATCGCGAGCACGAAGCCGACGCCGGCCATGCCCGCGGGCGCCAGCGGCAGCACCACTTGCCAGAAACGGCGGTTGGCGGCCAGCAGCAGGAACAGCGCGGCCAGCAGCAGCAGGGTGTTGGCGCGCAGCGCCGGGCGGTTGCGGATCATCGGGGCAAACATCCCTCCATTGGGCGTGCGCGGCCGTCGGAAACCCGTCGGACCGCGCGCGCCGGCGCGGTCAAGGTTTCAGCGTATCGATGAACAGCTCGTCGATGCGGCGGTATTCGTCGTACCAGGCGTCGGGATGGATGAAGCCGTGCCGCTCCATCGGGTAGGGCGCGATGCTCCAGCCGGTCTTGCGCAGCTCGATCAGCTTCTGCGCCATGTCGACCGAATCCTTGAACAGCACGTTGTCGTCGATCATGCCGTGCGCGATCAGCAGCTTGTCGCGCAGGCCGTCGGCGTACTCGATCGGCGAGGAGCGGTTGTAGGCCTCGGGGTCGATGTCCGGGGTGTTGAGGATGTTCGAGGTGTATTCGTGGTTGTACTGGGTCCAGTCCGAGACCGGGCGCAGCGCGGCGCCGGCCTTGAACACGCCCGGCTGCTTGAACAGCGCGACGAAGGTCATGAAGCCGCCGTAGCTGCCGCCGTAGATGCCGGCGCGGTCGCGGTCGGCCTGCCTGTTCGCCACCGCCCAGTCGAGCCCGTCGAGGTAGTCCTCGAGCTCGGGCTTGCCCATCCAGCGGTAGATCGCGGTGCGCCAGTCGCGGCCGTAGCCTTCGCTGGCGCGGTAGTCGAGGTCGAGCACGACGAAGCCCTGCTGCACCAGCAGGTTGTGGAACATCTGCTCGCGGAAGTAATCGGGCCAGCGCAGTTCCGCGTTCTGCAGGTAACCGGCGCCGTGCACGAACATCACCAGCGGGTATTTCTTCCCGGGCTGCGGATCCGCCGGGCCGTAGTACTTGCCCCAGATCGCGCCGGCGCCGTGCTTCGAGGGCACCTGCACCGATTCGGGCTGGATCCAGTCGATCGCCTTGAACGCGGCGCTGCGGGTGTCGGTGAGGTCGCGCGCGTTGCCGCCGCCTGCATCCAGCACCGCCAGTTGCGGCGGAACGTAGGCGGAGGAATGCCGCACCAGCAGCCGCGCGCCGTCGGGCGACTGCACGAAATCCTCGGTGCCGTCGTAATGCGTGACTTCCCGCACCGCGCCGCCGCCCGTGGCCACGTTGCACACCTCGTAGTCGACCGGGCGCTCGCGGTTGCACAGGAAGTAGAAGCTGCGGCCGTCGCGCGCGACCGCGACCTGCGAGGTTTCCCAGCGGCCGTCGGTGAGCTGGCTGCGCTTCGCGCCATCCAGCGCGTACAGGTGCGAGAAGCCGCTTTCCTCGCTCAGGTACCACAGCGTGCGGTTGTCGGGCAGCCAGCCGAATTCGTTGAACTCCCAGTTGATCCAGGCGTCGTCGTGCAGGCGGTGGCGCGGCTGCAGTTTCGCGCCGGCGAAATCCACGGTCGCGATCCAGCGGTCCTTGTTGTCGATCGCGCGCAGCATCACCGCGACGTTGCGCGAATCGCCGCTCCAGCGGATCGAGGGCGCGTCGCCGTTGTCGCCGCTGGTGGCGACCTGCAGCGGGCGATTGCCCTTCAGCGCATCCTTGCCCGCGGCCTTGCGCAGCGCGGCGAGCGGGTCGGTGGCGATGCCCGGCAGCGGGTCGAACTTCAGTTCGACCACCTTGCCGCTGGCGACATCCGCCAGCCACAGCTTCTGCGGCAGCGGATCGTTGCGGCCGACCCGGGTGCGTTCCTCTTCCTGTTCCTCGTAGCCGGATTCGGTGACGAACTTCTGCAGTTGCCCGGCCTTGCCGGCGTCCGCGCCCTTCTCCGTCGTCACCGCGAGCAGCCAGCGGCCGTCGGGCGAGAGCGAGCTGTCGACGATGTCGACGTCCTTGCCCAGGTACAGCGGCGCCGGCGCGCGGCTCGGGTCGGCGCGCCGCCATGCCTCGTCCTGTTCGCGCGCGGCGTCGCGCCTGGCCTTGTCGTCGGCGAGGGTGCGCATCAAGCGCAGCTGGCGGTCGCGCAGGCTGTCGTCGGCGGGCGCGGTGCCCGGCGCATCCTCGGCCTCGAGCTGCGCGGCCTGCGACACCACGCTGCCGTTCCAGCGGAACCAGGCGTCGTCGCCGCCGCGCCAGACCAGCGCGCCGTCGCTGCCCCACTGCAGGCGCGATTCCTCGTCGTTGCCGCGGGTGAGCTGGACCAGCGCGCCGTTGCGCAGGTCGCGCACGAACACGTCGCCGTTGCGGACGAAGGCCATGCGCGTGGCGCCGGCGTCGTACACCGGGTCGGGGGCGTCGAGCGCGGCGCGTTCGCCATCGCCGACCCTGGCCGGAGCGCCGCCGTCGATGCCGACCTGCCAGGTATCGCGGATCGAGCCGCCCGCACGCTTGAGCGTGTAGTCGGCGGCCTTGCCGTCCCAGCGCCACCACGCCTGTTCCACCGGCGGGCCGATCCAGTCCGGGTCGGCCATGATCTGCGCGAGGGTGAGCGGCTGCGCGGGTTGCGCGATGGCGCCGGACGCGGCGAGCAGCAGGCAGGGAAGCAGGAGGCGGCGCATCGGGCGGTTCCGTATCGGAAAACCCGGCGAGGGTAGCAGCCTGCGCCGGCGGGCGAATCCGACGGTGGTCACGCCGGTTTTGCGCGCCTCCCGGGCGAGGCGCAAACTATCGGCCGCGCGCCAGTCCGTGGCGCAGCGGAGAACGCGGTGGATGCCCTGCTCCTGTCGCGGGTCCAGTTCGGGTTCGTGATCTCGTTCCACATCCTGTTCCCGGCGTTCACGATTGGCCTCGCGAACTGGCTGGCCTTCATCGAATGGCGCTGGCTCAAGACCCGCGACGACCTCTGGCGCGACCTGTATTTCTTCTGGCTGAAGATCTTCGCCGTGTCCTTCGGCATGGGCGTGGTCAGCGGCATCGTGATGAGCTTCCAGTTCGGCACCAACTGGGCGGTGCTGAGCGTGAAGGCCGGCAACATCCTCGGCCCGCTGCTGAGCTACGAGGTGCTGACCGCGTTCTTCCTCGAGGCCGGCTTCCTCGGCGTGATGCTGTTCGGCTGGAAGCGCGTCAGCGACCGCCTGCATTTCCTCGCCACCTGCCTGGTCGCGGTCGGCACGCTGATCTCGACGTTCTGGATCATCTCCGCCAACAGCTGGATGCAGACGCCGCAGGGCTATGTCGTCGACGCGCAGGGCGTGCTGCAGCCCGCCGACTGGTGGGCGATCGTGTTCAACCCCTCGTTCCCGTACCGGCTCGCGCACATGGTGCTGGCCGCGTTCATCACCACCTGCTTCGTGATCGGCGGCGTCAGCGCGTGGTACCTGCGCCGCGGGGTGCACGTCGAGGCCGGCAAGCGGATGCTCGTGCACGCGATGGCGTTCGCCGCGATCGCGGTGCCGGTGCAGGTCTTCGTCGGCGACCAGCACGGGCTCGAGGTGCGCGAGTACCAGCCGGTGAAGCTGGCGGCGATCGAGGCCCACTGGCGCGCCGACGCGCCCGGGCAGGGCGTGCCGCTGGTGGTGTTCGCGGTGCCGGACGAGCGCGCCGAACGCAACGATTACGAAATCGCGATCCCGAAGCTCGGCAGCCTGATCCTCACCCATTCGCTCGACGGGCAGATCCAGCCGCTGACCGCGGTGCCGCGCAGCGAACGCCCGCCGGTGAAGCCGGTGTTCTACGCGTTCCGGGTGATGGTCGGGCTCGGCGTGCTGATGCTCGCGCTCGCGTTCGCCTCGCTGTGGGCGTGGAAGCGCAAGAGGCTGTTCGAATCGAAATGGCTGCTCGACGGCTGGCGCTGGCTGAGCCCGGCCGGTTTCGTCGCGCTGCTGGCGGGCTGGTACGTGGTCGAGATCGGCCGCCAGCCCTACACCGTGTACGGGGTGCTGCGCACCGCCGATTCGGTGAGCCCGAACATCCAGGCCGCGGCGGTGCTGTCCTCGCTGCTGGTGTACGCCGCGGCCTATTGCTTCATCTTCGGCTTCGGCATCTGGTACCTGCGCAAGCTGCTGACGATCGGCCCGGTGAAGCAGCCGCCCAAGCACCTCGACGGCGGCGAGAAGACCCCGGCGCGGCCGTTGTCGCTGCCCGACGAGAAAATCGAAGGGGGCGCGTGATGCCCTTGCCCGTCATGCCTGCGCAGGCAGGCATCCAGTGTCTTTGAATTCGAAACGGTGAAGCAGCCCGCGGTCTACATCCTGGCGAGCGAACGGAACGGAACCTTGTACACCGGCGTCACCAGCGATCTGGTCGGCAGGACATGGCAACACAGGGAACACGTGGTCGATGGTTTCACGAAGAAATACGAAGTGACGATGCTGGTCTGGTTCGAAATGCTCGGTGACATGGAGTCGGCGATCCGGCGGGAAAAGCAGATCAAGGCGTGGAAGCGTGAGTGGAAGATACGGTTGATCGAGGAGTCCAATCCGTATTGGAACGACCTATGGCTGAAAATCACGGGTTAGAAGCGAAAGACACTGGATCCCAGCCTTCGCTGGGATGACGGCAACTGCAAAGGCGGTCGGCGATGGACTATTGGCTTCCCATCATCTGGTTCGGCGTGATCGGCTTCGGCGTGCTGATGTACGTGCTGCTGGACGGCTTCGTGCTCGGGCTCGGCATCCTGCTGCCGTTCGCCCGGGACGAGCACCAGCGCGACCACATGATGAACACCGCCGCGCCGATCTGGGACGGCAACGAAACCTGGCTGGTGCTCGGCGGCGCCGGCCTGCTCGCGGCGTTCCCGAAGGCGTACGCGCTGATCCTCTCGTCGCTGTACCTGCCGGTGCTGCTGATGCTGATCGCGCTGGTGTTCCGCGGCGTGGCGTTCGAGTTCCGCTTCAAGGCGCAGCGCTCGAAGTTCCTGTGGGGAGTCGCCTTCGCGCTCGGTTCGCTGTGCGCGGCGTTCTGGCAGGGCGTGATCCTCGGCGCCATCGTCGAGGGCATGCCGCTGCAGGCGGGCAAGTACATCGGCGGCGTGTTCGGTTTCTTCAGCCCGTTCGCCATGCTCACCGGCGCGGCGGTGGTGTTCGGCTACGCGCTGCTCGGCGCGTGCTGGCTGATCCTCAAGACCGAGGGCGGGCTGCAGCAGGTCGCGCGCACGCTTGCGCGGCCGCTGGTGCTGGTGGTGCTGGTGTTCATGGGCCTGGTCAGCGCGTGGCTGCCGTTCCTGGACAGCCGGATCATGGCGCGCTGGTTCCAGGGCGGGCATTTCTGGTGGCTGTCGCCGGTGCCGCTGCTGGTGCTGCTGGACGCGTTCGCGCTGTGGCGCGCGGTCATGGCCCATGGTCGCGACGCGCGCCCGTTCGTGCTGACGCTGTGCTTCTTCGGGCTCGGGTTCGCCGGGCTGGTGCTGGGCTTGTGGCCGTACCTGGTGCCGCCGGAACTGACCCTCTGGCAGGCCGCGTCGCCGCCGTCCTCGCAGATGTTCGTGCTCGGCGGACTGGTCGTGCTGCTGCCGCTGATCCTGGGCTACACGTGGTGGTCGTACCGGGTGTTCGCCGGCAAGGTCGAGGCCGACGCCGGCTACCACTGAGGCGCGGTCGCTGAACGCGCCGGTTCCGCCGAACCGCGCTTTCCCGCACAATCGCCGCGATTCCTTTCGAAAGGCGGTTCCTTCCGGATCGCGATGCTGGCCCACGTCTACAAGAGCCTGAAAAAGGCCGATACCTACGTCTACCTCGCCGCGCGCGACGATTTCGCCCGCCTGCCCGAACCCTTGCGCACGCAACTGGGGCCGCTGCGGTTCGTGCTCGACGTCGAGCTCGCCCCGGGGCGCAAGCTGGCGCAGCAGGACCCGGACGTGGTGCGCGGCAACCTGGCGGCGCGCGGCTTCCACCTGCAGTTCCCGCCGACCATGGCCGACCCGATGGTCGAGGACTGGGGCACCGATGCCTGAACGTTCCGGGACGCTGCGCGCGTTCGCCCTCGGCGCCGGCGCCTTGCTGGCGATCGGCGCGAGCGCGGCCGGCGGCATCGTGGCCGCGGTCGGCGGCTGGCTGGCGCAGCCCCTGCTCGCGCTGCTGGTGCGCGATCCGCGCGGCGAACGGCCGTTCGCATGGGCCGATGCGTTCGCGCTGGCGCAGCGCTGGGCGGTCGCGCTGCTGCTCGCGGGCCTGCTGCTGGCGTGGCCGCTGGCGAGCCTGCTGTACAAGCCTGGCCTGGCCGGCGTGCTCGGGTTGAGCGCGGTCGTCGGCCTCGGCCTGGTCGCGCTCTGGTACGGCTGGATGGCGTGGCACCGGGTCGAAACCGGGCACGCGGCGCGGCGCGCGCGCGGCGAAGCCGCGCCGTGGACCTCGTGGCAGGGACTGGGCGTGGCCGCGGCGGTGGCGCTGGTGCTGGCCTCGGTGGTGGTGCTGGCGTGGCCCGGGGCGCTGTCGACCAACGCGCGGCGCGGGCTCGCGCTGGCCTGCGCGTTGTTGTGGCCGGCGTTGCACGGGTGGATGCAGCGCGAGGTGGTGGAAACCCGCCTCGACGCGCGCGAACCGGATGTCGACGACGTCGATGATTCCGATGCGGATGCGGAAATCGTGGTCGAAGCGCCTTCGGTGCCGGTCGCGGCCGTGCCCGCGCCCGACCTCGCGCCGGAGTTGTACGCGGCGGCGCGCGGCGGCCGGGTCGAACGCGCGCTGGAACTGCTCGACGCCGGCGCCGATGCGCACGCGACGCCGCCGGCGGACGATCGCGACCAGCGCGTGCTGCCGGTGCTCGCGGCGGTCTTGCCGGACCTGCGCCTGCTGCGCGCCCTGATCGCGCGCGGCGCCGACATCAACCAGGCGCACGCGGGCATGACCCCGCTGCTCGCGGCCACCCGCGACAGCTGGCACGGCCGCCCCGAGGCGGTGATGACCCTGCTCGCGAACGGCGCCGACGCGCGCGGCCGCGACCGCGACGGCAACACGCCGCTGCACCACGCCGCGCGCAGTTCCGACCCGGGCGTGGCCGCGTTGTTGCGCGATTCGGGCGCGGAACTGGACGCGCGCAACGACGAAGGCGTGACCCCGCTCGGCATCGCCTGCGCCTGCGGCAACTGGCGGCTCGCGCGCTTCCTGCTCGAACTCGGCGCGAAACCCGAGGCCGCCGACGCGGCGCCGGCGTTGCTGTCCGCGGCCGGCGGCGACGACGACGACGCTTCCGGCGTGCAGTTGCTGCTCAAGCACAAGGCGCGGGTGGATGCGCGCGACGCGCGCGGCCGCAGCGCGCTGCACGCCGCGGCGCGCGCCGGGCACGCCGGCATCGCGAACGCGCTACTCGAAGCCGGCGCGGATCCGCGCGCTCGCGACGGCGACGGGCGCACGCCGCTGCTCGACGCGGCCGAGGGCGGCAACGTCGCGGTGGTCGATGCCCTGCACGCGGCCGGCGCCGAAGTCGCGGCGGTCGACGACGAGGGCCGCGGCGCGCTCGCGATCGCCGCGCTCGCGGAGTTGCCGTCCACCGCGGCGGTGCGCCGCCTGCTCGCGCTCGGCGCGGACCCGCTGTACCCCGCGCGCGACGGGCGCACGCCGGTCGACATCGCGGCGGCGGCGGGCCGCTGGTCGCTGGTTTCGCTGTTCGATCCCGAATACCCGCTGCCGGCCAGCGTCGGCGGCGACAACGCGCAGGCGCCGCCGGACCGCACGCCGCAGTCGCTGCTGCGCGACGGCCT
>JBGAHT010000009.1:0-57673 GCA_044226035.1 Thermomonas sp.
GGTCGTTTTCGTCGTCGTTGGCGCTGGCGAGGCGGCGCGCGATCGCCGCAGCTTCCTCGCTGTGGTAGCCCACCTGCGACAGCGCGGCCTCGATGGTCTCCGCGAGCGCATGGTCCGGCGCGTGCTGGTCGCTGCGGCAGCAGATCTCGACGATCTGCCGGGTTGTCTCGAGCTTGCGCTTCCACTCGTCGGATTCGGCGCCGTGGCGCAGCAGGGACAGGGTCAGGACGTCGGCCCAGGCCTGGTTGAGCAGCGCGCGCACGAAATGCGGCGGGCGCTGGTCGCCGACGACGTCGGTGATGGTGGCGACCGAGCGGCGCTTGGCGATTTCGAGCTTTTCCTTGCCGCGCGCGGCCTCGATGTGGCGGCGCTCGGCGAGCTCGGCCTTGTGCGCGATGGCGCGCAGCCGTCCCTGCAGCTCGTCGTTGCTCTTGGCGAAGACCTCCGGATCGTCGCGGTGGTAGCGGACCACCCGTTCGACGGCGTCCTGCAGCGCCGGCATCAGCTGCGGATCCAGTTCGTTGCGATCGACCCAGCGCGCGCCGGATTCGGCGACCGCGTTCATCAGGATCCTGGCCGGGTGGTTTTCCTGCACGAAGAAGCCGCGGTTCTGCAGCGCGAGCGAGATCACCGGCACCTGCAGCCGCCGCAGCAGCGAGACCGACTTGCTGTCCGAGCGGACCTCGCGCTCGATCTGGCCGTAGAGCATGTCGAGCAGTTCGAAGGTGTCGTTGTCCTCGCCGGACAGCGCTGCGCCCTGGCCGCGTTGCTGGCGCAGCCTCGCGAGCAGGTCTTGCCGGATGTCCGCCACGCTGGCGAGCGACCCATCCCCGACCGTCGGCGTGACGCGCGGCAGCGCGGACAGCACGTCGTCGCGAACCACGATGTAGATGTTTTCCGGCGGGATCTCGGGGCGAAGCTTGTCGAGCAGTTCATGGCGGCCGGCGAGCATCTGCCGCAACAGCCCGAAGGCGTCGTTGATGTCCTCGTCGCGCACGCCGCCCGTTGGGTCGGGCATGGCGTCGCTGGCCCTGCGGCCGGCACCGCTCCCGCTGGCGAGGTCGCCAGCCCTGCGGCCCCTCGATCCGCCGCCGCCGTCGCTTGCCCTGCGTCCGGGCGTGGCGACGCCAGCGGCCGCATCACCCTGCGCGCCCGCGCCACCACCCGAACCGCCGCCGCCCGAGCCACCGCCCGAGCCACTACCGCCACCCGAGCCACTACCGCCACCCGTGCCGACGCCACCCTTGCGGCCGCCCGCGGCGATGTCATCGCCGGCCATGCCGAGCCAGCCGGTATGCGGGCGTTGCGGATTGCGCGAATCGGCCGGGCTGCGGCGATCGGGCTGCGGCGGCGACTCCGCCTCCGCGCCTGCCGCGTCGGCGTGCGCGGCGCGATTGTCGTCCTCGGGTTCGCGCGCGGTCTTCGCGCGATTCGCCGCGGCCGCCCCCCGGACCCGGATCGGCACATAGCGCAACGATGGCAGCAAGCGGTCGACGGCCATGGTCGCGTTGATCTTCTCGACCAGCTGCGGGTATTGCGCCATGACCTGGCGGTCGAAGGTGCGATACAGCAGCAGGCGCGCGTCGAGCGGCAGCTGCAAGGCGTCCACCGCCTCGCGCAGGATCGCGCACAGCGCGTGCGGCCCGCACGGCAGGCGTTCGATGTCGGGGGCCGGCGTGGCGGCGAGCACGCCGAAGCGCTGCCCCAGCAGGTGCAGGTCGAGGCTGGCGCGCGAACTGTGGCGCGCGGCGATGTCGCGCAGCACCAGGGTTTCGTCCATCTCGGACTGGTCGATCAGCGAAAGGTCGCGGCCGATCCCGGTCCGTCCCGTCTGCGCGGCCTGCAACGATGGCAACGACTGGCCGAGGCTGGCCAGGCTGGCCTCCAGCCCGAACATGAAGCGCGGCACCAGGTCGGAGCGGTTGAGCCGCAGGGTGCGCAGGGTGTGCAGGTATTCGGATTCGACGCCGGGATTGCGCGCATGGTCCGCGAGCCGGAACAAATGCTGTTCCTGTTCGTCGAGCATCGCCTGCAGCAGGTGTTCCAGCTCGTCCGACGCGACGTCCATCACGTGATCGAGGATCACGCGCACCCGGCGCGGCAGGGTGGCTTCGGCCAGTCGCTGCGGCAGCTGGGGGCTGGAGGTTGGGATGGCTGGAGTCATGCGCCTGTGCGTGCAGAACCTTGACAGAATACTGGCATACCCGTGGCGCGGGGGCGCATGCGGTCGATCGTCACGGGGTCAATCCTCGTCGAGGAACAGGGCGATCGCGTCGTTGGCGAAGCGCAGGCCCAGTTCGGTGGGCTGCAGGCGTTCGCCATCCGGCTCGATCCAACCACGTTCCCGCGCCAGCGCGAGTCGGCCCGCGATGGCCGCGCGCGGCAATCCGGTGCGCGCCTCGAACATCACCATCGGCACGCCCGCATTCAGCCTCAGCGCGTTCAACATGAAGTCGAACGGCAAACGGGCCGCATTCAGGACATCGTCGCCGCCGATGGCCGCCGCGGTTCCGGCCTTGGCGAGGTAGTCGGCGGGGCGCTTGACCTTCCAGCGGCGCAGGACCCGCTGTTCGGCGCCGAGGGTGAGCTTGCCGTGCGCGCCGGCGCCGATGCCGAGGTAGTCGCCGAACTGCCAGTAGTTGAGGTTGTGCGCGCATTGGCGGCCGTCGCGGGCGTAGGCGCTGATCTCGTACTGGGCGAAGCCGGCTTCGGCCAGCCGCGCCTGGCAGGCCTCCTGCATGTCCCAGGCGGCGTCGATGTCGGGGATGCCCGCCGGCGGCCGCGCGGCGAACACCGTGTTCGGCTCCAGCGTCAGCTGGTAGTGGCTGAGGTGCGCGGGCCGCAGGGCGACCGCGCGTTCGACGTCGCGCTCGGCCATCGCCAGCGTCTGTTCCGGCAGCGCGTACATCAGGTCGAGGTTGAGGTTGTCGAAGCCGGCGTCCTGCGCGGCCTTGACCGCGCGTTCGGCGTCGCCGCTGGAATGGATGCGGCCCAGCCGCCGCAGGCAGCCGTCGTCGAAGCTCTGCACGCCGAAGCTGAGCCGGTTCACGCCGGCCTTCCGATAGCCGGCGAACGGTCCGTGCTCGACCGTGCCCGGGTTGGTTTCCAGCGTGATCTCCGCGTTCGGCGCGAAGCGCAGGCGCGCGCTGGCCTGCTGCAGGAAGCGGTCGATGCTCTCCGGCGGGAACAGCGAGGGCGTGCCGCCGCCGAAGAACACGCTGTGCACGCTGCGGCCCCAGGCCAGCGGCAGGTCGTGGTCGAGGTCGGCGATCAGCGCATCGACGTAGGCGTCGAACTGCGGTGCGCCGCGCTGTTCGTGCGAGTTGAAATCGCAGTACGGGCATTTGCGCACGCACCAGGGCAGGTGCACGTACAGCGAGAGCGGCGGCGTCGACAACACGGTCAGCGCAACGCGGAGATGCGTTCCCGCAAGATCGCCAGCGCCTTGCCGCGATGGCTGATCGCGTTCTTGATCGCCGGATCGAGTTGCGCGGCCGAGACGCCGTTCTCGGGGTCGAAGAACACCGGGTCGTAGCCGAAGCCGTTGTTGCCGCGGCGCTCATGCAGGATGCTGCCTTCCCACAGCCCTTCGGCGATGATCGGCTGCGGGTCGTCGGCGTCGCGCAGCAGCGCCAGCACGCAGACGAAGCGCGCGCCGCGTTGCGCATCGCCGGTGCCGGCGAGTTCGCGCAGCAGCTTGTCGATGTTGGCCTCGCTGTCGCCGTGCACGCCCGAGTAACGCGCCGAATACAGGCCGGGTGCGCCGCGCAGGGCGTCCACGCACAGGCCAGAATCGTCGCCGAGCGCGGGCAGGCCGGTGGCGCGCGCGGCATGCCGCGCCTTCAGGATCGCGTTCTCGACGAAGGTGAGGCCGGTTTCCTCGGCATCCTCGACGCCGAGCCCGGACTGCGCGTGCAGTTCGAGGCCGCCGCCGAGCAATTCGCGCAGTTCGGCCAGCTTGCCGGCATTGGAGGAGGCGAGGACGAGTTTCATGCGCGCGGCTCGATCAGGTCCCAGCGGTTGCCGTACAGATCGCGGAACACGGCCACGCTGCCGTAATCCTCGTGTCGCGGCTGCTCCTCGAAACGCGCGCCGGCAGCAACGAGGCGCGCATGGTCGCGGGCGAAATCGTCGGTGTGCAGGAAGAAGCCGACGCGGCCACCATGCTGGTCGCCGATCGCGGCCTCTTGCCGTGGCGTCGCCGCCTGCGCCAGCAATAGGTTGAACCGAGCATTCCCGGGCGGCGCCATCCGCACCCAGCGCTTGCCGCCACCGCGGTCGGTGTCTTCGCGCAGCTCGAAACCCAGTACGTCGCGATACCAGGCGATCGCCTCGTCGTAGTCGCGCACGACCAGCGCGACCATCGCGACGTGGGCATCGGATGCCCGGGGCTTCACGAGGCCAGCGCCGCCCGCTGCGCGGCGAACAATTCGTCGCAGCCCTGCTGCGCGAGCGCGAGCAGGGCATCGAGCTCGTCGCGGCGGAAGGCGTGGCCTTCGGCGGTGCCCTGCAGTTCGATGAAGCCGCCGCCGTCGTTCATCACTACGTTCATGTCGGTGTCGCAGTCGCTGTCCTCGGCGTAGTCGAGGTCGAGCACCGGCACGCCGCGGTACACGCCGACCGAGACCGCCGCGACCGCGCCGATCACCGGGTTGCGCGCGATGTCCTTGCGCGACTGCAGCCAGCGCATGGCGTCGACCAGGGCGACGTAGGCGCCGGTGATCGCGGCGGTGCGGGTGCCGCCGTCGGCCTGCAGCACGTCGCAATCGAGGGTGACGGTGCGCTCGCCGAGCGCGACGCGGTCCACGCAGGCGCGCAGCGAACGCCCGATCAGGCGCTGGATCTCCAGCGTGCGCCCGCCCTGCTTGCCGCGCGCGGCCTCGCGATCGCCGCGGGTGTGGGTGGCGCGCGGCAGCATGCCGTACTCGGCGGTGATCCAGCCTTCGCCCTTGCCGCGCAGGAACGCGGGCACCCGGTTTTCCACGCTCGCGGTGCACAGCACGCGGGTGTCGCCGAACGCGACCAGCACGGAGCCCTCGGCATGCCGCGTGAACCCGCGGTCGATGGTGACGGTGCGCATCCGGTCGTGGGCGCGGCCGCTGGGACGGGCGAAGGACATGTGGAATCCGGTAAAGAACGGCGCGCTAGATTACCATTCGCTTCCCAAGGGCCCGGCCGAATCGCATGCCGATCCGCAGCATGACCGCCTTCGCCTCCGGCGAGCGAAGCACCGACTGGGGCACGCTCGGCTGCGAGTTGCGCGCGGTCAACCATCGCTTCCTCGAGGTCGGCGTGCGCCTGCCCGACGAATTGCGCGCGTCCGAACCCGCGTTGCGCGAACGCATCGCCGCGCGGCTGTCGCGCGGCAAGGTCGACCTGGCCATGCGCCTGCGCACGAACGCACCCGGCGACGCGCTGCAGGTCGACGATGCGGTGGTCGAACGCCTCGGCGACCTCGCCCGGCGCGTCGACGGGCGCTTCCCCGGCATGCGCGTGGATTTCGCGCAGCTGCTGCAATTGCCCGGCGTGCTGCAGTCGCGCGCGGTCGATCCCGAGGCCTTGCAGGCCGCGGCGCTGGCCTTGCTCGACGCGGTGCTCGACGATTTCGTCGCCGCGCGCGAACGCGAGGGCGCGAAGCTGGCGACCGCGATTTCCGAACGCGCCGCCGCCATCGCCGGCATCGCCGGCGAGGTGCGCGCGCTGGTGCCGCAAATCCGCGCCGGCCAGCGGCAGAAGCTGGAAACGCGGCTGGCCGAGCTCGGTTCCGCGCTCGAACCCGGCCGGCTCGAGCAGGAGCTGGTGATCTGGCTGCAGAAGCTGGACGTGGACGAGGAGCTCGACCGCCTCGACAGCCACCTCGGCGAACTGCGCCGCGTGCTCGCGCAGCGCGAGCCGGTCGGCCGGCGCCTGGACTTCCTGCTGCAGGAATTCAACCGCGAGGCGAACACGCTCGGCAGCAAGTCGGTCGACGCGCGCACCACCAACGCGGCGGTGGAGTTGAAGGTGCTGATCGACCAGGTCCGCGAGCAGGTGCAGAACATCGAATGAGCGGAATCGTGCCCGGAACCCTGTTCATCGTCGCCGCGCCCTCGGGGGCCGGCAAGTCGAGCATCGTCAACGCGGTGCTGGCGCGCGATCCGCGCCTGTGCCTGTCGATCTCGTTCACCTCGCGCCAGCCGCGGCCGGGCGAGCGCCATGCCGAGCACTACCACTTCATCACCGCCGACGAGTTCAAGGCGATGGTCGCGGCCGGCGATTTCTTCGAGCACGCGCTGGTCCATGGCGACTGGAAGGGCACCGCGCGGCAATCGGTGCTGCCGCAGCTCGCCGCCGGCAGGGACGTGGTGCTGGAAATCGACTGGCAGGGCGCGCGCCAGGTGCGCCTGCAGATTCCGGACGCGATCGGCATCTTCATCCTGCCGCCCTCGCGCGACGCGCTGGAGCAGCGCATGCGTTCGCGCGGGCAGGACTCCGCGGAGGTTATCGCCAGGCGCCTGGCCGCCGCGCGCGAGGAGATGAGCCACTACGACGAGTTCGACTACGTGGTGGTGAACGAGGTCTTCGACGACGCGGTGGACGAGGTCGGCGCGATCATCGCCGCCAGCCGCGCCCGCCGCCCGGTCCAGCAGCGGCGCCATGCCGGGTTGATCGCGGAGCTGCTGCGGGACGTATAAGGCAGTTGTGGGAGCGCCTTCAGGCGCGAATGCTCCTGCTGAAGATCAAGCGCATTCGCGAGCAAGCTCGCTCCCACAGGCCAAAGTGGCCATAAGTCATTGATTCCGCAGGGCCGTGCTTGCGTTGGCGACAGGGAATCCCTATCATCCGCATCCCCCTGTCTTTGAATCGACGGCCCGACCGGCCGCCGGGAGAGTTATGGCCCGCATTACCGTGGAAGACTGCCTGGAAGTGGTCGACAACCGCTTCGAACTCGTGATGATGGCCGCCAAGCGCGCGCGCCAGCTGGCCAACGGCGTCGATCCGCAGATCGACAACAGCGAATCCAACGACAAGCCGACCGTGCTCGCCCTGCGCGAGATCGCGGCCAGCGCCATCGACCAGGACTACATCGACGCCGTCGACAAGGCCGAGCGCGAGCGCAAGGAACGCGAGGCGCTGGAATGGGCCGCGGCCGAAGTGGTCGCCGGCGACGACGACATGAAGGGCGACGACTGATCGGGGCCTTGGCTTGTCATCCTGAGCGCAGCGAAGGATCTGCTGTTCTGTAGCCCTCGGCACCCGCGAAGCAGGTCCTCCGGCTTCGCCCCAGGACGACAAAGGATCACGAACGGCCCCGCGAGGGGCCGTTTTCGTTTGCCCGCCCGGCCCGCGCCGTCGTAGGCTCCGGACATGAGCGATCCGGCGTCCGTCGACCTTCGCAAGCCCGCCGCGGCGCCGGACGATCCGGTGCCCGAGTACGTCGCCGAGCTCGAGGCCGCCGCCGATTACCTGACCGAAGACCAGCGCCGGCTGCTGCGCCGCGCCTGGGCGGTCGGCGCCGCCGCGCACGCCGGGCAGACGCGCAAGTCCGGCGAGCCCTACATCACCCATCCGGTGGCGGTGGCGAAGGTGTTGGCGGAGCAGGGCCTGGACGTGGAGACGCTGGTCGCGGCGATCCTGCACGACACCATCGAGGACACGCCGCTGTCGCGCGGGTCCATCGCCAGCGAGTTCGGCGAAACCGTGGCCGAGCTGGTCGAGGGCGTCACCAAGCTGGACAAGCTGCACTTCGCCGACCGCCAGGAGGCCGCGGCCGAGAGCTTCCGCAAGATGCTGCTGGCGATGGCGCGCGACCTGCGCGTGATCCTGATCAAGCTCGCCGACCGCCTGCACAACATGCGCACGCTCGGCGCGCAATCGGCGGAGGCGCGCACGCGCATCGCGCGCGAGACGCTGGAGATCTACGCGCCCATCGCCCAGCGCCTGGGCATGAACCTGATCAAGGCCGAACTGCAGGACCTCGGCTTCAAGGCGCTGCATCCCTTGCGCCACCGCGTGCTGGAGCGGCGCATCCGCACCGAGCCGCTGGTGCGGCGCGAGGCGCTGGCGAAGATCGAGGCGCAGCTCGCCCAGCGCCTGACCAAGGAAGGCCTGCATTACCGGCTGGTGAGCCGGGTGAAGTCGCCGTGGAGCATCTATACGAAGATGCGCGGCGAGGGCAAGAACTTCGACCAGGTGATGGACGTGTTCGGGTTCCGCATCGTGGTCGGTTCGGTCGCCGAGTGCTACCACGCGCTGGGCGTGGTGCACGCGGCGTTCAAGCCGCTGGACGGCCGCTTCCGCGACTTCATCGCCATTCCCAAGGCCAACGGCTACCAGTCGCTGCACACGGTGCTGTTCGGCCCCTACGGTTCGCCGATCGAAGTGCAGATCCGCACCGCGGAAATGGACCTGATCGCCGAACGCGGCATCGCCGCGCACTGGGCCTATAAGCACGACGGCGGCAGCGCGAGCAGCGCGCAGACCCGCGCGCACGCGTGGATCGCCAACCTGATCGAATCGCAGCGTTCGGCCGGTTCGTCGCTGGAATTCCTCGAGAACGTGAAGGTCGACCTGTTCCCGGACGAGGTCTACCTGTTCACGCCCAAGGGCGACATCATGTCGCTGCCGCGCAATTCCACCGCGCTCGATTTCGCCTACGGCGTGCATACCGACGTCGGCAACCACGCGGTCGCCGCGCGCGTGGACAAGAAGCTGGTGCCGCTGCGCACCAAGCTCGCCAGCGGGCAGCGGGTCGAGGTCATCACCGCGCCGTCGGCGGTGCCCAAGCCGCAGTGGCTGGAATTCGTCGCCACCAGCAAGGCGCGCACCGCGATCCGCCACCAGCTGAAGCAGCTGCAGCACGAGGACGCGGTCGAACTCGGCCACCGCATGCTCGACCGCGCGCTGGAAGGGCTCGACACCTCGCTCGACCGGCTGCCGGCCCCGCGCCTCGACGGCTACCTCGCCGAACACCGCTACCCGCGGCTGGAGGCGCTGCTGCACGACATCGGCCTCGGCAACCGCATGCCGGCGCAGGTCGCGCGATCGCTGGCGCGCAGCGAGTCCGAGACCGCGGACCTGCTTGCGCCGCAACCGGCGCGCGTGGGCGAGAAGATCCTCATCACCGGCGCCGAGCGCGGCGTGGTCAGCTTCGCCAACTGCTGCACGCCCATTCCCGGCGACGAGATCATGGGCTTCCACACCGCGGGCAAGGGCATCGTCGTGCACCGCATGGATTGCCCCAACGTCGCCGACTACCGCAAGTCGCCCGAGCGCTGGGTGCAGATCGGCTGGGATCGTTCGGTCGAAGGCTATTTCCAGGCGCTGCTGCGGGTCGAGGTCAACAACCACCCGGGCGTGCTGGCGCAGGTCGCGGCCGCGATCGCGCAGGCCGAATCGAACATCGACCGCGTCGACTACATGGAGCGCGACGCGCGCATCGCCGCGATCCGCTTCGCGATCGAGGTCAGCGACCGCAAGCATCTGGCCGAAGTCATTCGCCGCGTGCGGCGGCTCGCCGTCGTGCATGGCGTACAACGACTGTAGGACCACCCTCGAGCGCGACCTGCACAATTCGCCATGTGTGTCGCGCTCAAGCGCGCTCCTACAATGAACGCATCCATCGGAGAGTTCGAAATGCCCCGCCAACCCATCCATTCCGACCACGCGCCCGCCGCCATCGGCCCGTATTCGCAGGCCGTACGCGCCGGCGACACCGTCTACCTCTCCGGGCAGATCCCGCTCGATCCCGCCAGCGGGCAGCTGGTGGAAGGCGGCATCGCCGCGCAGGCGCGGCGCGCGTTCGACAACCTCAAGGCCGTGTGCGAGGCCGCGGGCGGTTCGCTCGACGACGTCGTGCGCGTGGGCCTCTACCTCACCGATCTCGGCCAGTTCGCCGAAGTGAACGCGGTGATGGCCGAATACTTCGCAAGCCCGTATCCGGCGCGTTCGACCATCGAAGTCCCGGCCTTGCCGAAAGGCGCGACCTTCGAGGTCGATGCGGTGATGGTCCTGCGCTGAGGCCGTGACCCGGACGTCCCGTCCCGCGCCCGCGCTGGCCGAAGCCGGCGCCGCGCGCCTGTCCTCGTTGCCGGGCGTCGGTCCGCGAGCCGCGGAGAAACTCGCCGCACGCGGGCTGGAAACGCTGCAGGACCTGTGGCTTTGGCTGCCGCGCGGCTACGAGGACCGCACCGCGCTGACGCCGATCCGCGCGCTGCAGGCCGGCGTGGCCGCGCAGGTGGAAGGCCGCGTGGAGGCGGTCGAACGCGGTTTCCGCTACCGCCCGCAGCTGCGCGTGGCGATCGGCGACGATTCGCGTTCGACGCTGGTGCTGCGCTTCTTCCATTTCCGCGCGCAGCAGGTCGCGCAGTTCGCGCCCGGCGCGGTGGTGCGCGCCTACGGCACGCCGCGGCCCGGGAAGCACGGGCTGGAAATGGCGCACCCGAGTTACCGCGTGCTCGAATCCGGCGAATCGCCCCTGGGCGAAGCGCTGGACCCGGTGTATCCGCCGGTCGAAGGCATCGGCCCGGCGACGCTGCGCAAGCTGGTCGGGCTCGCGCTGGATCGGCTGCCGGACGTGGCCGTGCTGGAGTTGCTGCCGCGCGCGCTGCTCGCCGGTTTCGCTTTGCCGGGCCTGCGCGAATCGTTGCTCGCGCTGCATCGCCCGCCGCGCGATGCCGACGTGCTCGCGCTGCAGGCCGGCACGCATCCCGCGCAGCGCCGGCTGGCGCTGGAGGAATTGCTCGCGCACCAGCTCAGCCTGCGTCGCCGCCGCATCGCGCTGCAACGCCGGGCCTCGCCCGCGCTCGATGCGAAGGGAACGCTGGTCGAACGCTTGCGCAAGTCGCTGCCGTTCGCGCTGACCGCCGCGCAGCAGCGCGTGTTCGCCGAAGTGCGCGACGACCTCGCGCGACCGCATCCGATGCTGCGGCTGGTGCAGGGCGACGTCGGCAGCGGCAAGACCGTGGTCGCGGCGATGGCCGCGCTGCAGGCGATCGAATGCGGGAGGCAGGCGGCGCTGATGGCGCCGACCGAACTGCTCGCCGAACAGCACCTGGCCAACCTGGCGGCATGGCTCGAACCGCTGGGCGTGCGCGTGGGCTGGCTCGCCGGCAAGGTCGGCGGCAAGGCGCGCGCGCGGGTGCTCGCCGATGCCGCTTCCGGCGACGCGCAACTGCTGGTCGGCACGCATGCGCTGATGCAGGAAGGCGTCGGGTTCCACGACCTCGCCCTGGCCATCGTCGACGAGCAGCACCGCTTCGGCGTGCACCAGCGCCTGGCGCTGCGCGACAAGGGCGGTAGCGGGAATCGCGTTCCGCACCAGCTGGTGATGACCGCGACACCGATCCCGCGCACGCTGGCGATGAGCGCCTACGCCGACCTCGACGTGTCCTCCATCGACGAGCTGCCGCCGGGGCGCACGCCGGTGCAGACCGTGGTGCTCAGCGGCGAGCGCCGGCCGGAACTGGTCGAACGCATCCGCGCCGCGTGCGCGGAAGGGCGGCAGGCGTACTGGGTGTGCACCCTCATCGACGATTCGGAGGAAGTGGTCGCGCAGGCCGCGCAAACCACCTACGAGAGCCTGGTCGCGGCCTTGCCGGAACTGCGCATCGGGCTGGTGCACGGGCGGATGAAGCCCGCGGAGAAGCAGATGGTGATGCGCGCGTTCAAGCAGGGCGAGGTCGGCCTGCTGGTCGCGACCACGGTGATCGAGGTCGGCGTCGACGTGCCCAACGCCTCGCTGATGATCGTCGAGAACGCCGAACGCCTCGGCCTCGCGCAACTGCACCAGCTGCGCGGGCGGGTGGGGCGCGGCAGCGCGCGTTCGAGCTGCGTGTTGCTGTACCAGCCGCCGCTGTCGGCGATGGCGAAGCAGCGGCTGGAAACCCTGCGCGAAACCAGCGACGGCTTCCGCATCGCGGAAAAGGACCTGCAATTGCGCGGTCCGGGCGAATTGCTCGGCACCCGCCAGACCGGGCTCGCCGCGTTCCGCGTCGCCGACCTCGCGCGCGACGCCGACCTGCTGCCGCGCGTGCGCGACATCGCCGAGCGCCTGCTCGCGGAGTCGCCGGAACTGGCCGATCGCATCATCGCGCGATGGGTCGGGGCGGCGGCGCGGTATGCTGCGGCGTGAACTTATTCCACCGTCATGCACAGCCCGTGGCTGTGAAAGATGCCCGCGAAAGCGGGAATCGCTCTTCAACGGCCGCATGGCCGGTAATCCATTTTGACTCCCGCTGTAATGACGAAGGTCAAGATGGATCCCGGCTTGCGCCGGGATGACGGGCAAAACCATTCCATGCTTCGACTTCCGCGCCATGACCGACAAGATTCCGCTCTACATCGACACCGACCCCGGCGTCGATGACGCGCTCGCCATCCTGATGGCGTTCGACTCGCCGGCGCACGAAGTCGTCGGGCTCGGCATCGCCGCCGGCAACGTCGGCCTCGAGCACACCGTGCGCAACGCGCTCAAGCTGTGCGAAATCGCGGGCCGCGAGGACGTGCCGGTGTACGCCGGTTGTCCGGCGCCGTTGCTGCATCCGGCGCTGGACGCGGCGTTCGTGCACGGCCACGACGGCTTCGGCGACACCGGCTACGCGCCGGCCGCGCGCGAGGCGGATGCCGAACACGCGGCGCTGGCGCTGCTGCGGCTTTCGCACGAACACGCCGGGCGCCTGCTCGTGGTCGCGCTCGCGCCGCTGACCAACCTGGCGCTCGCGCTGAAGCTGGACCCGACCCTGCCGCGGCGGGTGGCGCGGCTGGTGGTGATGGGCGGCGCGGTCACCGGCCACGGCAACATGACGCCCTCGGCCGAGTTCAACGTCGGCTTCGATCCGGAAGCCGCGCACGTGGTGTTCTCGGGCTTCCCGCGCTTCGACCTCGCCGACTGGGAAGCGACGATCCGGCACGGCATGGCCCACGCCGACATCGACGCCTGGCTCGCGGCCGATTCGGCGCGGGCGCGGTTCTACGACGCGATTTCCGCGCACACCCGGCGCTGGGCCGCGCAGCGCCGGGGCGAGCGCTGGCATTCGGCCGACGCGCTGGCGATGGCCTGGGCGCTGGCCCCGGAAGGCGCGATCCGGGCCGAGGGGCGCCCGCTGGCGGTGGACATCGGCCACGGCGCGGGCCGCGGCCTGACCGCGGTGGACTGGGACCGGCGGGGCGGGGCGGCGGACAACGCCCGGATCCTGCTCGATTACGACCCGGCCGCGTTCGAGGCCCGGGTCCGGGCGGCGCTTGCCGCCGGCTGAGGCGGGCAGGGCCGGATTTGCCTTGGACGGCGCCGGCCCCTACAATGCCCGGCTTTCCCGCTCTGTTCCGGTGGCGCCATGAAGGCCGACATCCATCCCGATTACCACGACGTCGTGTTCCAGGACGTCACCTCGGACTTCAAGTTCCTGACCCGCTCGACCCTTGGCAGCAAGGAGACGATCAAGTGGGAAGACGGCAACGAATACCCGTTGATCAAGGTCGAAATTTCCTCGGCCACGCATCCGTTCTACACCGGCCAGAACCGCGTGCTCGACACCGCCGGCCGCATCGACAAGTTCAAGAAGCGCTACGCCGCCAAGTAAGCCCGGCGCTTCCACCGGCACTGCCCGCGACGGCCGCGAAAGCGGCCGTCGTCGCGTCCGGGCCACGGTTCCAAACAAGCGTTTGGCCTATGCGATAATCCGGGGCTTACGCGACGCACCCCCACCGCGTCGCCGAGGAGAGTGCGCCCGTGTCCGACCTGAAAGACGCCACCCTGACCGCGGGCGACAAGTCCGTCGCCCTGCCCGTGATCCGGCCGACGCTCGGCAACGACTGCATCGACATCGCCCGGCTGCCGAAGGAAACCGGCTGCTTCACCTACGACAACGGTTTCACCGCGACCGCGTCCTGCCGTTCGGCGATCACCTACATCGACGGCGACGCCGGCGTGCTGATGTACCGCGGCTACCCGATCGAGCAGCTGGCCAAGCAGTCGAACTTCCTCGAGGTCGCCTACCTGCTGATGCACGGCGAACTGCCGACCGGCGCCGAGCTGGCGAAGTTCGAGGGCGACGTCACCCACCACACGATGCTGCACGAGGCGTTCAAGAACTTCCTCGGCGGCTTCCGCCACGACGCGCATCCGATGGCGATGCTGGTCGGCATGCTCGGCTCGATGGCGAGCTTCTACCACAACAACCTCGACTACG
Organism: Thermomonas sp.; assembly: GCA_044226035.1. Taxonomy (GTDB): domain Bacteria; phylum Pseudomonadota; class Gammaproteobacteria; order Xanthomonadales; family Xanthomonadaceae; genus Pseudoluteimonas. The sequence continues at coordinate 14,169 of JBGAHT010000009.1, forward strand.
AGGATCCGGCCGAACGCCACCTCGCCGCGGTGCGCCTGATCGCCAAGGTGCCGACGATCGCGGCCGCCTGCTACCGCTATTCCATCGGCTGGCCGCTGCGCTATCCGCGCAACAACCTCGAGTACGTCACCCGCTTCCTGCACATGATGCGGGAAGTGCCGAGCGAGCCGCTGGAACTGAACCCGGTCGCGGCCAAGGCGCTGGACCTGCTGTTCATCCTGCACGCCGACCACGAGCAGAACGCCAGCACCTCGACCGTGCGCATGGTCGGTTCCACCGGCGCGAACCCCTACGCGTGCATCGCCGCCGGCGTCGCCGCGCTGTGGGGCCCCGCGCACGGCGGCGCGAACGAGGCGGTGCTGAAGATGCTCGGCGAGATCGGCCGCCCGGAGAACGTGCAGTCGGCGGTCGACAAGGCCAAGGACAAGGAATCGGGCTTCCGCCTGATGGGCTTCGGCCACCGCGTGTACAAGAACTTCGACCCGCGCGCGAAGATCATCCGCGAGATGACCTACAAGGTGCTGGGCGAGCTCGGCGTCAACGACCCGCTGCTGGACGTGGCGATGAAGCTGGAGGAAGCCGCGCTGAAGGACGATTACTTCATCCAGCGCAAGCTCTACCCCAACGTCGACTTCTACAGCGGCATCATCTACAAGGCGCTCGGCATCCCGACCGAGATGTTCACGGTGATGTTCGCCATCGCGCGCACCGCCGGCTGGGTCAGCCACTGGCTGGAACAGCAGGCCGACCCGGAGAACAAGATCGGCCGCCCGCGCCAGGTCTACACCGGCGCCACCGAGCGCGATTACGTGGCGATCGGCAAGCGCTGAGCGCCGGCCCGGCCGGTTCCGCGCGAAAAAGCCCCGCGAAGCGGGGCTTTTTTTGTTCCCGGCGCGGTTGCGATTGCGTACCATCGCGACATGCGCGAAACCGCATTCCCGAACATCGACGCGAGCATCGTCGCCGACGACGGCGATGCCTTCACCTTCTGCACCACCTGCGCGTTCTCGCGCGCCTGCCTGTCGCAGGGCATGGACAAGTCCTCGCTGCGCGACCTGCACATGCTGGTGGAGCACATCGGGCCGCTGCACGCCGGCGACCACGTGTTCCGCGAAGGCGATGCGTTCGAGGCGATCGCCGCGGTGCGCTCGGGCACGGTCAAGACCTACAGCGTGGACCGCGACGGCCGCGAGCACGTGCTCGGCTTCCACCTGCCGGGCGAGGTGATCGGGCTCAACGCCATCGACGGCGACCGCTATCCCTGCGACGCGGTCGCGCTGGACACGGTGACCCTGTGCCGGTTTTCGTTCCCGCGCATCTCGATGCTGGCCTCGCGCCTGCCGGGCCTGCAGCAGACCCTGTTCCGCCTGCTCAGCCGCGACATCGGCAACGCCCTGCTGCTGGCCGGGGACTGGTCCGCGGACGAGCGCATGGCCGCGTTCCTGGTCGGGATGTCGCGGCGGCTGGCCGCGCGCGGGTTCTCGCCGCGCCGCTTCCAGCTGACGATGGGACGCGGCGACATCGCCAACTACCTGCGCCTGGCGCCGGAAACCGTGAGCCGCGTGCTCAAGCGCTTCCAGCACGACGGGCTGATCAAGGTCGACCGGCGCGAGGTGGAGCTGACCGCGCTGCCGGCGCTGGAATCGGTCGCCGGGGCGATGCTGCGGGATTGAACGGCGCGGCCGTGGCCGCGCTTGACCCATGTCAGGGAAACCCCGGCCGCGTCCGCGCAGCATGCCGGTATTCCACCCTGGGGATCGTCGCATGGACACCACCCGCAGACTCTGGCTCGGCCTGGCTGCATTGATGCTCGCCGGTTTCGGCGTGTTGCTGTGGATGGGATGGGACATCCACCTCAAGGCCCCGCCCATTCCCGAGCGCGTCGTCAGCGACCGCGGCGACGTGATCTACACCCGCGCCGACATCGAGCAGGGGCGCCGGGTCTGGCAAAGCATCGGCGGGCAGCAACTGGGCTCGATCTGGGGCCACGGCGCGCTCGTCGCGCCCGACTGGTCGGCGGACTGGCTGCACCGCGAGGCCGAATCCATGCTCGAGCTCGGCAGCCGCGCCGACGACGGCGTCGCCTACGCCGCGCTCGACCCCGCCGCGCAGGCCGCGGAGCAGGCCAAGCTCAAGCCGCTCATGCGCACCAACACCTACGATCCGGCCAGCGGCGACCTGGTGGTCGGCGAGCGCCGCGCGCAGGCGATCACGCAGGTGGCCGCGCACTACGAAAGCCTGTTCTCGAACGACCCGGCGACCGCGAAGCTGCGCGAAGGCTACGCCATGCGCGAGGACACGATCCCCGATGCCGAACATCGCCACGCATTGACCGCGTTCTTCTTCTGGTCGGCGTGGGCGACCACGACCAACCGTCCCGGCGAGGACAAGACCTACACCAGCAACTGGCCGTACGAACCGCTGGTGGGCAACGCGCCGACCTCGAGCGCGTTCATGTGGACGATGTTCAGCATCCTGTTCATGATCGCCGGCATCGGCCTGCTCGCGTGGCATTACGCGGTCTGGCACCGCAAGGAAGAACACGTCGAACCGCCGGCGCGCGATCCGCTGGCCGCGATCGTGGTCACGCCGTCGATGCGCGCCACCGCGAAATATTTCTGGGTGGTGCTGGCGCTGTTCCTGGTGCAGATCCTGCTGGGCGCGACCACCGCGCACTACCAGGTGGAAGGGCAGGAGGCCTACGGCTTCGCGATTTCGCAATACCTGCCGTACTCGCTGACGCGCAGCTGGCACACGCAGCTGGCGGTGCTGTGGATCGCGACCGCATGGCTCGCCACCGGCCTGTACATCGGCCCGGCGGTGTCCGGGCATGAACCGAAATTCCAGCGCCTGGGCGTCAACTTCCTGTTCTGCTGCCTGCTGGTGATCGTGGTCGGCGCCTTCGCCGGCCAGTGGTTCGCGGTGATGCAGAAGATGGGGCTGCAGTACAACTTCTGGTTCGGCCACCAGGGTTGGGAATACACCGACATCGGCCGCTTCTGGCAGATCTTCCTGTTCGTCGGCCTGCTGCTGTGGCTGCTGCTGATGGGGCGCGCGCTGTGGCCGGCGTTGCGGCGCAAGGACGAGATTTCCTCGATCGTCGGGCTGCTGTTCCTTTCCACCGTCGCCATCGCGATGCTGTACGCGGCCGGGCTGATGTGGGGCGAGAACACCCACATCTCCACCGTCGAATACTGGCGCTGGTGGGTGGTGCACCTGTGGGTCGAAGGCTTCTTCGAGGTGTTCGCGGTCGCGGTGATGAGCTTCCTGTTCGTCAAGCTCGGGCTGGTGCGCGGACGCACCGCGACCATCAACGTGCTGTTCGCGACCATCGTGTTCATGGCCGGCGGCATCCTCGGCACGTTCCACCACCTGTACTTCGCCGGCACCACCACCGGCGTGATCGCGCTCGGCGCGAGCATCTCCGCGCTGGAAGTGGTGCCGCTCGCGCTGATCGGCATGGAAGCCTACGAGACCTGGCGCCACGGGCGCGCCACGCCGTGGATGCAACGCTACCGCTGGCCGATCATGTTCTTCCTCGCGGTGAGTTTCTGGAACCTGGTCGGCGCGGGCCTGTTCGGCTTCCTGATCAACACCCCGCTGGCGCTGTACTACATGCAGGGCCTGAACCTCACCCCGCTGCACGGGCATACCGCGCTGTTCGGCGTGTACGGCATGCTCGGCATCGGCCTGATGCTGTTCTGCATGCGCGGCCTCAAGCCCGATGCGGTGTGGCCAGAAGGCCTGCTCCGCGGCGGGTTCTGGTGCCTGAACATCGGCCTGGTGCTGATGGGCCTGCTGACCTTGCTGCCGATGGGCGTGCTGCAACTGCAGGCGGCGCTGGAACACGGCTATTGGTACGCGCGGTCGGCCGAATTCATGGGCCAGCCGCTGATCCACATGCTGGTGTGGATGCGCGTCCCGGGCGACACGCTGTTCTCGGTCGGTGCGCTGATGGTGTCGCTGTTCGTGGCCTCGCTGTGGCTGGGCCGGCGCAACGCGGCGCGCCTGCCGGAGGCGTGAGGCAAGGCGATGGATGCGCAGGCGGCTCCCTCCGTGGGCCTGTCCTTGTCGCCGCGGATGCTCGCGGCGACGCCGCACCGGCTGCTGTTCTTCGTCGGCGCCGGCAACGTGTTGCTGGCGATGCTGTGGTGGGCGGCGTGGCTGGTGGATGCGCGCTGGCACCTGTTCGCGTTCCCGCAGCCGCGCGTCTACGCCGGCTGGCTGCACGCGGTGGCGATGCAATACCAGGTGCTGGCGCCTTTCATGTTCGGGTTCCTGCTCACCGTGTTCCCGCGCTGGATGGGGCAGCGTGAACTGCGCCCCCGGCAATACCTGCCGGTCGGGATCGGCCTGTTCGGCGGGCAACTGCTGACCCTGGCCGGCGCGCTGGGGCCGGAGCACCTGCTGCACGCGGGCGCGGTGCTGACCCTGCTCGGATGGTCGGTCGGGCTGTTCCACCTGCTGCGGCTGGCGTGGCTGGACCGCGGCAAGAACAGGCACGCGCTGTCGTGCGCGGCGGCGATGTCGCTCGGCCTGTGCGGATTCGCGCTGTATGCGGTGTTCCTGCACGTGCCCGATGCGCGGCTGGTGGAAGCCTCGATCAAGATCGGCACGTTCGGCCTGCTGCTGCCGGTGTATTTCACCGTCGCGCACCGCATGTTCCCGTTCTTCGCCGGCAACGTGGTGCCGGGCTACCGCGGCTGGCGGCCGGAATGGATGCTGGCGGTGTTCTGGGCGCTGTCGCTCGCGCACCTTGCGCTGGAACTGGCGCACGCGCTGCGCTGGACGTGGCTGCCGGATCTCGGCCTGCTCGCGCTTTCCGCCGCGTGGCTGTGGCGCAACTGGCCGCGCGGGCCGATGCCGCGGCTGCTGCGCGTGCTGTTCCTCGGTTATGCGTGGCTGCCGGTGGCGATGGCGCTGTACGCGGCGCAATCGCTTCTGCGGCTGGGCGGCGGCGACGCGCTCGGGCGCGCGCCGGCGCACGCGCTGTTCGTCGGTTTCTTCGGCAGCCTGCTGGTGGCGATGGTGACGCGCGTGACCCAGGGCCATTCCGGGCGGCCGCTGGTGTTCGGCGGGGTGGCGACGTTCGCATTCGTGGCGATCCAGTGCGTCTGCGTGATGCGCATCGTCGCCGAACTCGTCCCCGACGCGCTCGCATGGCAGGCCGTCGCCGCGATCGGCTGGTTGCTCGCGTTCCTGCCGTGGGTGCTGCGTTCGACCTGGATCTACCTCACGCCGCGCGCCGACGGCAAGCCGGGTTGACGTCGGCATGAACGACATGGCGGTGTTCTACCCGCAGATCCGCGGGGTGCACATCTTCTCGGCGATGCTGAGCGGCGGCCTGTTCGCGCTGCGTGGTGCATGCGCGCTCGCCGGCCAGCGCTGGCCGCGGGTCGCGCCGGTGCGCTACGCGAGCTATGCGATCGACACCACGCTGCTGACCGCGGCGCTGATGCTGGTGACGATCCTACCCGCGGCGATGTTCGCCAACCACTGGCTGACGGTGAAGCTGTGCTTCGTCGCCTTGTACGTCGCGCTGGGCATCGCCACGATGCGCGCCAGGGATCCCGGCGTGCGCGTTGGTTGCTACATCGCGGCGCTGGCCGCGTTCGTGCTGGTCGTCGGCATCGCGCGCATGCACCAGCCGCTGGGGTGGTTCGCGCTGCTGGCGCGTTGACGGAAGCCCCGGGTCGCGATGAAAGGGAACGGGGGCCGGCGATCCCGGTCGCGGCTTCCGTCTCTCCCACGAAGAAGCAATCGCGGATGAAGCCGCTCCCACAAAAAGCGGCCATGACGAAAAAGCCCGCCGATCGGTGGGCTTTTTCTTGCATCGACGCGAAACCGCTTACTGCTGTTTCGCCGCCAGCCAGCGGTCGACCTTGTCCTCCAGCACCGACAGCGGCAGCGCGCCGTCCTTGAGGATCTCGGCGTGGAATTCGCGCGGGTCGAACTTGTCGCCGAGCTGCGCCTGCGCCTTCTTCTTCAGCTCCTGGATCTTCAGCTCGCCGATCTTGTACGCCGTCGCCTGCGAGGGCCAGGCGATGTAGCGCTCGGCCTCGGCGGTGGCGTCGGTCTCGGACGCGGCGGAGTTGTCGAGCATGTACTTGATCACCTGCTCGCGGGTCCAGCCCTTGCTGTGCAGGCCGGTGTCGGTGACCAGGCGGATCGCGCGCCACAGCTCGTTCTGCAGGTAGCCGAAATAATTGTAGGGCGTCTCGTACACGCCGAGGTCCTTGCCCAGCGATTCGGCGTACAGGCCCCAGCCCTCGATGTAGGCGGTGTTGCCGCCGAAGCGCCGGAACGCGGGCACGCCGGTCAGCTCCTGCTGCAGCGCGAGCTGGAAGTGGTGGCCGGGGATCGCCTCGTGCAGGAACAGGTCCGCCGCGTCCCAGGTCTTGCGCGCCGGCAGGTCGTAGGTGTTGACGTAGAAGATGCCGGGGCGCGAACCGTCCTCGCTCGGGCTCTGGTATTCGCCGCCGGCCGCGGACTTGGCGCGGAACGCCTCGACCGGGCGGATCTCGAAGCCGGCCTTGGGCAGCAGCGAGAACTGCGACGGCACGCCCTTCATCACCTTCGCCTCGAGCCCGCGGTAATAGGCGAGCAGCGCGTCTTCCGACTTGAATTCGAACTGCTTGTCGGTGCGCATGTGCTCGAAGAAATCCTGCAGCGAGCCCTTGAAGCCGACCTGCTGCATCACCTTGCGCATCTCGCCGTGGATGCGCGCGACCTCGTCCAGGCCGATCTGGTGGATCTGCGCCGGGGTGAGGTCGGTGGTGGTGGTCGCGCGCACCTTGTAGGCGTACCAGGCGTCGCCGTTCGGCAACTGGTTCAGGCCCACGCTGTCGCGCGTCTTGGGCAGGTAGTCGTTGGCGATGAAGGCGCGCAGCTTGCGGAACGCGGGCATCATCCTGTCGCCGATCATCGCGCGGTAGGCGTCGGTGAGGCGCGCCTTGTCGGCGGCGCTGAAGTCCTTGGGCATGTTCGCGATCGGGCCCCAGAACAGGCTGTCCTCGGGCTTGTCCTTGATGATGGCGTCGTACTGCGGCACCACCTTCACCATCAGCGCCTTCGGCTGCACCACGCCGGCGGCGATGCCGGCCTGCATGTCGGCGATGATGCTGTCCACCAGCACCGGGATGCGGTCGCCGCGCGCCAGCCAGTTGTCGTAGTCCTTCACCGTCTTGAACGGCTGCGCGCCGGTGCCGTTGCCCAGCTGCGCGGCGAAGGTGGCGATGCTGCCCATCTGGTCGACCGGCAGCATCCAGTCCGGGTACTGCTCGCCTTCCAGCGATTCCCTGGCGTCGCGCACGAAGATCTCGTAGCTGATCAGGTCCTGGCCCTGCAGCCCGTCGCTGCCGATCGCCTGCGCCTTGTCCAGCCATTCCCGGGTGAAGTCGTGCGACTGCTTGCGGAATTCGGCCGAATAGAAATCCGGCATCTGGTCGTTGTAGCGGTTGTCGCCCTGGAACGTGGCCTGCAGCGGATTGAGCTTGAGCAGGGCTTCCCAGTAGTCCGCGTAGAACTTGTCCAGTTGCGCGGCCTTGTCCGCGGCCGGCGCGGTCGCGGTCGGCGCATCCGCGGCGCGCAGCGCGGGCGTGGCGAAGGACGCGAGCGCGGCGGCGAGCGCGGCGCAGAGGAGGGTGGATCTGGCGGCCATGTCGGTTCCGGGTCGGGCGGGAGGAACCGCTAGCCTCGCCGCGATGCCGCGCGCGGGCATGGGCCGAAGGTCATCACGGCCCGGGCGGCGCGGGCTCCACGTAGCGTTCGCCGGCGGCCTCGCGCATCAGTTGTTCGGCACGCGCGTGCCCGAGGTAGTCGTGGATCCAGCGGCGCAATAGATAAATCGCCGGGATCAGCGCGACCGCGGCCAGCATCTTGTACAGGTAGTTGACCGTGCTGACCGCCAGGAACAGGCCGATCGGCCAGTGCTGCGGGCCGAGCACGAAGGCGATGTAGAGCACGACGAAGCTGTCGACCAGCTGCGAGACCGCGGTGGAACCGGTCGCGCGCAGCCACACCGCGCGCTCGCCGGTGGCGCGGCGGATGCGGTGGAACACCGCGATGTCGATCAGCTGGCCGAGCATGAACGCGACCAGCGAACCGGCGATGGTCCACAGGCCCTGGCCGAACACCGCGGCGAACGCGGCCTGGTAGTCGGGCACGCCCTGCGATTGCGCGGCGCCGACCCACCAGCTCGCCGGCTTGAGCGCGATCGCGGCGAAGGCGAACGCGAAGCCGTAGGCGATCAGCGCCGCCGCGGTCCACGAGATCAGGCGCACGCCGCGGCGGCCGAAGTATTCGTTGACCACGTCGGTGAACACGAACACGAACGGCCACAGCAAGGTGCCGGCGGTGAAGTTGAGCGAGCCGGTCTGGCCGAACAGGTTCCACTGCAGCGGCGCGATGCCGAGCGTGTCCTCGAGCGCGAAGATCTTGACCCCGATGAATTCGGCGAGCACCGCGTTCGCGCAGAAGAAGCAGGCGAGCAGCACGAACACGCGGGTCGCGCGGTCCTCCAGCACGGGCAGGGTCATGCCTTCGGTTCCGGAGGCGTGAACGGGATCGATTCGGGCGAGACCGCGCCGCCGGAGATGATGAAGCGCATCGCCTCGTCCACGCTCCAGTCGGTCGGCGTGACCCGTTCCACCGGCACGATCTCGAGGTAGCCCGAGGTCGGGTTGGGCGTGGTCGGCACGTACACCGCCGCGAGCTCGCGGCCGGTGCCCTGTTCGCGGAGCACGCGGGTGACGAAGCCGACCGATTTCATTTCCTTGTGCGGGAAATCGATCAGCACCACGCGCTGCGCGCCGTCGGGCTGGGTCTGCAGGATGTCGAGCAGTTGCCGCGCGCTGCCGTAGACCGTGCTCGCCAGCGGCACGCGCGCGACCAGCGATTCGAACCAGCGGATCGCGCGCTGGCCGACCACGCGCCGGGCCAGCCAGCCGGCGAGCAGGATCACGCCGATCGTCGCCAGCAGCGCCAGCGCGGCCATCACCCACGGCTGCGCCAGCCATGCACGCGAGGGCGCGCCGGCGGCGAGCCCGTTGAGCAGGGGTTCGACCAGCGGGCGCCCGGTATCGGACAGCAGCACGAACACGAACTTCACCACCACCCAGGTCAGCCAGATCGGCAGCAACGTGAGCAGGCCGGTGAGGAACAGGCGGCGCAGGCGGGGTTCGGAGGGCGCGGGCATGGGGCTCACGGGTCGCGGACGAGGCGGAAGCCGACATCGTCGTAGCCGCGGTCGGCTTCGAGCGGTCGGGTCTCGGCGCCGTCGCGCCAGCTGCCGCCGGCGACGACGCGCTTGTCGCAACCGCCGCTGCAGGCATCGAGCCATTGCGAGACGCGCTTGCCGCCGGCGCTGCCGGGCACGGCGAGCTCGCCATTGCGCGGCAGGCGGTAGCGTTCGCCGGTCTGCTTCTGCAGCCACTGCGCGTAGGCGGCGGCGTCGGCGTAGGACACGCACACCACCGGGTCGTTCGCCGATTGCGCGAAACCGGGCGATCGCCAGTCGCGCGGCTTGACGATGCGCAGCAGCGAGGCGCGTTCGCGGCATAGCGCCGGCGCGCGCGAGGTCGCCTTGGCGAAGCGGCGGTAGTCGTCCAGGCTCACCGGGCGCAGCGCGACGCCGATCAGCGCGTCGCCGAGGCGCGCGACCTGCACGCCGCCGAACGGCCCGGGCAGCACGTCGCCCGGCTTGGGCATGGCTTGCGCGCGCGCGGCCAGCGATGCGAGCCGCGCGTTCGCCAGGCGGGTGGCGTCGGCGAAGGCGAGCAGCCGTTGCACGCCGGCGTCGTCGCGCGCGGCGAGCGCGGTCTCGACCGAGGTGGCGAACGCGGCGCCGAGCTGGCGGCGCATGCGTTGCGCGGCGCTGCGGGTTTGCGGCTGCGCGATGCGCGATGCGAGCGCGTCCGCGCGCCCGATTGCGTCCTTCGCGCGTTCCAGTTCCCCGTCCTTCAACGCGGCCAGGGCCTGCGCGGACAGCGCGTCGATGAGCTTGCCGCCGGCGCTGCCCAGGCGCGGGTGCCCGGCATCGGCATGCCAGGCCGCGAGCAGGCTGTCGTAGGCGTTGTCGCCGGACGGCGAGACCAGGCGGCCCGAGCGCAACTGCGAATCGAGCGCGAACAGCCAGCGTTCGGCCGGCGATTCGGGCAGGGGACGCAACAGCGGTTCGCTGTCCTCGCCGGCGATGGCGACCTGGCCCGGCGCCGCGACCGGCGCAGGCAAGCCGGCGGCGGCGTCGGTGGAGGTGGGCACGTTCTCGTCGAGGTTCGCGCGCCACAGGCCGACCGCGCGCCACGCGCCGAACCCCAGCGCCGCGACCAGCGCCAGCACCGCGAGCGTGCGCAGCGGATGGAAGTTCGCGCGGAACGCGGCGAACACGTCGCCCACGTCGCTGCGCAGGCCGGTCGCAGGCTGCGGCACGTCGGCCAGCGCCTCGCGCATCTGCCGCGCGTCGGCGAAGCGCTTGTCCGGGGTCTTCGCCAGCGCGCGGTCGAAGAAGCGCTGCCAGTGGCGATAGCGCGCGGGCAGGCGCGGGATCGGCTTCTGCACGTGCTGCAGCGCCATCGACAGCGCGTCGCCGGCGACGTAGGGCAGGCGGCCAACGAGCTTTTCCCAGCCGAGCACGCCGACGCTGTACAGGTCCGCGCGCGGATCGACCGCCTCGCCGCGCGCCTGTTCCGGCGGCATGTAGGCGGTGCTGCCGACCGCGAACCCGGTGGCGGTGACGCGCGAACCGTAGCCGCGGCGCTGGGCGATGCCGAAATCGGCGAGCAGCGGGCGGTCGCCGTCGTCGAACATCACGTTCTCGGGCTTGACGTCGCGGTGCACGACGCCGCGGCCGTGCGCGTATTCGAGTGCGTCGAGCAGCGCGCGCAGGATGTTGCGCACCGCATCCTCGTTGCCGGCGTAGTCGCGCTGGCCGAGGTGGCCGCGCGCGAGGTAGGGCATGGTGAACCACGGCAGGCCGTCGCCGCTGCGGCCGACGTCGTGGATGCCGACGATGTTCGGGTGCCGCAGCCTGGCAATCGTGCGGGTTTCGTTTTCGAAGCGGCGGCGGCTGATTTCGTCGGCCAGCGCCTCGGGGCGCATGAGCTTGAGCGCGACCTCGCGCCCGAGCGAGGTTTGCTCGGCGAGGTAGACCGTGGACATGCCGCCATCGCCGAGCACCCGCAGCAGGCGGTAGCCTTGGATGTTCGGCGTGTCTCCGCGGTGCGCGGTGTTCGGCATCGTCGGTCGGTGTTCCCCGGGATCGCGGAGCATACCGCGACGGGGCGGCGGATCGCCCATCCCGCCCGAATCCGGGATTCGGTGGCGGCGCGCAGTTCGTCCAGCACCGCGTCGTTGAGTTCGAACAGCGCATGCACCGTGCCGCGCCCGGGCTTGACGAATTCGATCTCGCCGGCCTGGTCCCACACGATGTAATCCGGGCCCAGGCAACGCAGCACCGGGATCATGCGGAACGGATCGGTCATCGCGAACAGGCTGCCGCCGAAGTGCGTGCCGACGTAGTTGCGGTTCCACGGTCGCAGGCGCAATTCGACGCGGACGCGGCGCCAGTCGGGCGAGATCTCGGCGACATGGATGCCGGAGAACAGGAACGGCGGCCACAGGTTCATGCCGTGGCGCAGCAGGCTCGGCTTCATGGCGGGAAGGGCTGGCGGTGGGGCGGCCAGCCTACCATACGCAACGGTATGGTCAGGATCCCGGCGAATTCAGGCCAGCAGCAGCGCCGACATCTGCCGGCGGTAGCGGCCGACCAGGTCCTCGTCGTCGATGATGCGGAACGCGTCGATCAGCGCCTTGCGCGGCAGGCCGTCCTGGTAGCCGCGGTCGCGGCGCAGCATCTCCATGAACTGCTGCAGCCCGGCTTCGGCATCGCCGGCGACGATCGCGTGCGCGCCGAGCAGGTGGCGCGCGCGCAGGTCGCCCGGATCCGCGTCGATGGCGGCGCGCAGCGTTTCCACCGGCGGCGCGTCCTTCAGCAGCGCGGCGAAGCCCAGGCGCGCGCGCGCGTTGATCGCGCGGTCGTCGGTGGCGAGGTTGGCGGGCAGGGCGTCGATCAGGTGTTCGGCCTCGGTCGCGGCGCCGGTGCGCAGCAAGGCGAGCGCGAGGTCGAGCTTCAATTCGGGCTTGTCCGGCCCGGCTTCGATCTCCTTGCGCAGGCGCATGACCTCCGCGTGCGGGTCGACCGGCGCGGCGGGGATTTCTGCCGCCGGTTCGACCGCATCCTCCGCGTCGCGCGGCTCGATGCCGTGGTGCTTGAGGAATTCGCGCAGTTGTCCTTCCGGCAGCGCGCCGGGGAAGCCGTCGACCAATTGCCCGTCCTTGACCAGCATCACCGTCGGCACCGAGCGGATCTGGAACGCGGCGGAGAGTTCCTGTTCCTTGTCGACATCGACCTTCGCCAGCTCGAACGCGCCGTGGTAGTCGCCGGCGAGCTTCTCCAGGATCGGGCCGAGGGTCTTGCACGGGCCGCACCAGGTCGCCCAGAAATCGACCAGCACCGGCACCTGCAGCGAACGCTGGATGACGGCGGTTTCGAAATCGGCGGCGGTGGCGTCGAACACGTGCGGGGCGGAAATGGCGGCGTCGGTCATGGCGGCGGGGAGGGCGTGGGGTTCCGGGGAAATGGGTGCGGCCGCGCGCGGATGCAAGCCCGCGATCAGCCGTAACGCAGCTTGAGCGCGAGGATGGTCGCGGCGAGCACGAAGGTGATCGCGTTCGCCGCCACCATCGGCCACGAGCCGAGCACGATGCCGTAGCCGAACCAGAAGCCGATGCCGATGGTGAACACCACGTACATCAGCAGCGAAATGCCGCGGGTGTCGCGGCTGCGGATGGTCTTCGCCGCCTGCGGCAGGAACGATGCCGTGGTCAGCGTCGCCGCCGCATAGCCCATCCATTCGCCGCTCATGGGGCCACTTCGTGCCCGCGCTCGCGGTACACCGTGCCGGCCTTCATCACGAAATCGACCTTCTGCATCACCGCGATGTCCTGCAGCGGGTCGCCGTGCACGGCGATGATGTCGGCGTACTTGCCGGCCTCGACGCTGCCGAGGTCCCTGGACTTCTTCAGCAGTTCCGCGGCGTGCGTGGTCGCCGCCTGCAGCGCGTACGCCGGCGGGATGCCGGCTTCGACCATGTACGCGAATTCCTTCGCGTTCTCGCCGTGCGGGTACACCGCGGCATCGGTGCCGAAGGCGATCTTCACCCCGGCGCGATAGGCGCGGCCCGCGGTCTGCTGGATGATCGGGCCGACCTGCTTCGCCTTGGCCGCGACCTGCGGCGGGTAGTAGCCGGGGATGTCCGCCTTCTCCTCGACGTACTTGCCGGCGATGATCGTCGGCACGTACCAGGTGCCGTGCTCGCGCATCAGCTTCATGTCGGCGTCGTCCATGAAGGTGCCGTGTTCGATCGAATCGACGCCGCCGATCACCGCGCGGCGGATGCCCTCGGCGCCGTGCGCGTGCGCGGCGACGGTGAAGCCGTAGTCGTGCGCGGCCGCGACGATCGCCCGGATTTCCTCGATGGTGAGCTGCGCGTTGTCGACGCTGCTGCTTTCGTCGAGCACGCCGCCCGAGGGCATGATCTTGATCAGGTCGGCGCCGTCCTTGTAGTGCTGGCGCACCGCCTTCCACGCGTCCTCGGGGCCGTTGATGATGCCCTGCTTCGGGCCGGGATCGCCCTGCAGGTCCTGGCGGTAGCCGTCGGTGCCGTCGGCGTGGCCGCCGGTGGAGCCGATCGCCATGCCGGCGGTGAAGATGCGCGGGCCCGGCACGATGCCGGCGTTGATCGCGTTGCGCAGGGCGATCGATTCGTTCTGGCCGTCGGCGAGGTTGCGCACGGTGGTGAAGCCCGCCTGCAGGGTGCGGTCGGCGTAGACGACCGAGCGGATCGCGTAGTCGGCCACGTTCCAGCGGAACTGGTCGCTGTAGCCGGTGGGGCTGGTTTCGGAGGTGAGGTGGGTATGCGAATCGATCAGCCCGGGCAGGCAGGTCGCGTCCACCAGGTCGTAGACCGCCTGCACGTCGGCGGGCGGCGCGATGTGCCCGGCCTGCACCGATTCGATCCGTTCGCCGCGCACCACGATGCTGGTTTCGCCGAGCATGCGGCCGCTGACGGCATCGAACAGGTGGCCGCAATGCACGACCTTCGCCACCGGCGCGGATGTGGGCGGGGCGGCGTCCTCGGCGGCGGCGGGCAGGGCGATGGCGAACAGCGCGCAGGACAGCGCGAGCAGGCGTCGGCGAGGCATGGCGGTTTCCCCTTGTGGCTCGCGCCATCCTAACTCCGCGTGGCGCGCGCGGTGGCGCTGCGCTAGGCTCGCGCGTCGCCCGCCGGTCCGTCCGCATGCGCTTGCCATTGCTTCCCTACCGCAAACCGACGCCCGGCCGCGATTACTGGGTGATCGACGACGCATTGCCCGATGCCGAAGCATTGCGCGCGCGCTGCCTGGCCCGCACCGACTGGATCGAGGGCTGGCCGCACAAGCCGGAAAGCTGGCCCGGGCTGCGCAGCATCCCCGCGCTGGACGCGGCCGAGCTGGCGCACGTCGAGGCGCTGGTGCGCCAGGCCACCGGCGCGAAGAAGCTGTGGGTGGAAACCGCGGGCGACGGCACCCGCCTCAACCACAACTGCGTGCAGGTGGTCGGCGCCGGCGAATGCGAACCGCGCCCGCACACCGATTCGCTGGCGTTGTGCCGCTACGCGGCGGTGCTGTACCTCAACCCCGCCGCGCCCGAGGACTGCGGCACCGCGTTCTACCGCCAGCGCCTGCCGGGGGGGCAGCGCGGCGGCAATTTCGTTTCCCCGCCGCACCGCAACCTGGTCGAGGCACTGGGCACGCGGTTCGTGCCGCCGGATGCCTTCGCCGAGGACGTGCGCGTCCCCAACCGCTTCAACCGGCTGCTGCTGTACCGGGCCAACCTGATCCACAGCGCCACCGGCTACTGCGGCCGGACGCTGGAGGACAAGCGCATGGCCGCGGTGTTCTTCTGGATGGCCTGACGAAAGGCCCCGGCCGCATGGCGGCCCATGCTGCGCTGCGGTAGGCTGTCCGGCCCCGTTCCCCCGCGCCTTCGCCCGTGTCCGCAGAGCCCGCCGCCTACGATCCCAAGGCCATCGAGCCGGCCGCCCAGTCGTTCTGGGCCGGCACCCGCGCGTTCGAGGTGAAGGAGGACGACCCGCGGCCGAAGTACTACTGCCTGTCGATGCTGCCGTACCCCTCGGGCGCGCTGCACGTCGGCCACGTGCGCAACTACACCATCGGCGACGTCATCAGCCGCTACAAGCGCATGACCGGCCACAACGTGCTGCAGCCGATGGGCTGGGACGCGTTCGGGCTGCCGGCCGAAAACGCCGCGATCAAGAACAAGACCGCGCCGGCGAAATGGACCTACGCCAACATCGAGCACATGCGCGCGCAGCTGCAGGCGATGGGCTACGCCATCGACTGGTCGCGCGAGTTCGCCACCTGCCGCCCCGACTACTACGTGCACGAGCAGCGCATGTTCGTGCGGCTGCTGAAGAAGGGCATCGCCTACCGCCGGAATTCGGTGGTGAACTGGGACCCGGTCGACCAGACCGTGCTCGCCAACGAACAGGTGATCGACGGCCGCGGCTGGCGCACCGGCGCGCTGGTGGAGAAGCGCGAGATCCCGCAGTGGTTCCTGCGCATCACCGACTACGCGCAGGAACTGCTCGACGGCCTCGACCGTTTGCCGGGCTGGCCGGAATCGGTCAAGACCATGCAGCGCAACTGGATCGGCCGCAGCGAGGGGCTGGAAATCCGTTTCGACGTCGCCGGCGGGCACGAACCGCTCACGGTGTTCACCACCCGCCCGGACACGCTGATGGGCGTGACCTTCGTCAGCATCGCCGGCGAGCATCCGCTGGCGATCGAGGCGGCGAAAACCAACCCGCGACTCGCCGCGTTCCTCGCCGAGCTCAAGCAGGGCGGCGTTTCCGAAGCGGAACTGGAGACGCAGGAAAAGCGCGGCATGGACACCGGCCTGCGCGCGATCCACCCGCTCAGCGGCAAGCAAGTGCCGGTATGGGTCGCGAACTTCGTGCTGATGGGCTACGGCACCGGCGCGGTGATGGCGGTGCCCGGCCACGACGAGCGCGATTTCGAGTTCGCGCACAAGTACCGCCTGCCGATCGAACAGGTGATCGCCATCCGCACGCCGTTGCCGCCGCACCTCGCGCCGCAGCTGGCCTGGGACCCGGACACCTGGAAGGACTGGTATTCGGACAAGGCCAATCCCGCCGCGATGTGCATCAACTCGGGCGTCATCGACGGGCTCGGCTACCAGGCCGCGTTCGAGCGCATCGCCGAGGCGCTGGGCACGGCCGCCACGCGCAAGGTCAATTTCCGCCTGCGCGACTGGGGCGTGTCGCGCCAGCGCTACTGGGGTTGCCCGATCCCGGTGGTGTATTGCGACGCCTGCGGCGCGGTGCCGGTCCCGGAAGACCAGCTGCCGGTGCTGTTGCCGGAAGACGTCGAGGACGCGTTCGCCTCCGGCGACGTGCATTCGCCGATCAAGTCCGATCCGCAATGGCGCAAGACCACCTGCCCGCAGTGCGGCAAGCCGGCCGAGCGCGAAACCGACACCTTCGACACCTTCATGGAGTCGAGCTGGTACTACGCGCGCTACACCTCGCCCGGCGCGAAGGACATGGTCGACGCGCGCGCGAAATACTGGCTGCCGGTGGACCAGTACATCGGCGGCATCGAACACGCGATCCTGCACCTGCTGTATTTCCGCTTCTACCACAAGCTGTTGCGCGACCAGGGCCTGGTCGACAGTGCGGAACCGGCGACCAACCTGCTGACGCAGGGCATGGTGATCGCCGAAACCTACTACCGCGACAACGCCAACGGTTCCAAGGACTGGATCAACCCCGCGGACGTGGCCGTGCAGCGCGACGAGCGCGGGCACGTCGTCGGCGCGACGCTCAAGGCCGACGGCAAGCCGGTCTCGATCGGCGGCACCGAGAAGATGTCGAAGTCGAAGAACAACGGCGTCGATCCGCAGGCGATGGTGGAGAAGTACGGCGCCGACACCGTGCGCCTGTTCTCGATGTTCGCCGCGCCGCCGGAACAGTCGCTGGAATGGAACGAGGCGGGCGTCGAGGGCATGGCCCGCTTCCTGCGCCGGTTCTGGCGCGAGGTCACCACGCACGCCGCGCAGCCCGACCATCCCGTGGTCGATCCTTCCCGGCTCGACGCCGGGCAGAAGGCGCTGCGCCGGCAGCTGCACGAGACCATCCAGAAGGTCGGCGACGACTACGGCCGCCGGCACAGCTTCAACACCGCGATCGCGGCGTTGATGGAACTGCTGAACCACGTCGCGAAGTTCGGCGACATGTCCGAGCAGGGGCGCGCGGTGCGGCACGAAGCCCTGCAGGCGATGGTGCTGCTGCTGAATCCGGTCACGCCGCACGTCAGCCATGCGTTGTGGCAGGTGCTGGGGCACGCGGAAACCCTGCTCGAGGATTTGCCGTTCCCGCGGGCAGATCCGGCCGCGCTGGTGCGCGATGCGCTCACCCTCGCGGTGCAGGTCAACGGCAAGCTGCGCGGGACCATCGAAATCGCCCCGGATGCGCCGCGCGAGGTGGTGGAGGCCGCGGCCCTCGCCGAGCCCAACGTGGAGAAGTTCCTCGAAGGCCAGGCGGTGAAGAAGGTAATCGTGGTGCCCGGCAAGATCGTGAACATCGTGGTGTGACCTGCCGACGGCAGTCCACACCACCCCGAAGTTCCGGTGCGGAACTTCGGGCCCCATGCCTTGGCTTCCATCCCCCATTCGCGCTCCGCGCGAATCGCCCCCAACTTGGGGGCTGGCACACGCTAAACTTGGCCGCATGAAACCGATCCGTACCATCCTCGTCCTCGCCGCGACGCTCGCGCTCGCGGCCTGCGGTTTCCACCTGCGCAAGGGCGTGAACCTGCCCGCCGACCTCGGCCCGCTGCGGGTGGTGTCCACGACCCGCTACAGCGAGCTGGCCGAGGCGCTGTCGCAGGCGCTGGCGCGTTCTGGCGCGATTCCGGCGCCGGATCCGGTCGACGTCTCCACGCCGCCCGACGACACGCAATCCGACATCGCGCCGCCGGCGGACGGCGCCGCCCCGGCCGCGCCGCAACCGGTGCGCGTGGCGACCCTGAACATCCGCAAGGAACGCTGGGGCAGCCTGCCGCTGTCGATCGACGCCCGCGGCCGCGCGCAGGAACTGAGCCTGCGCTACGCGGTGGAATTCGAGCTGCTGCGAGCCGACGGCAGCGTGCTGGTGCCAAGGCAGGTGGTGGAACTCGCGCGCAGCTACGTGACCGTGCCCAGCAACAGCATCGGCACCGACAGCGAGCAGGAAATCCTGGCCAAGGAAATGCAGCGCGACATGGTCGCCTCGATCATGCGTCGCATCGACGCCGTATTGCAGGCGACCAGTCCGGTCGGCGATGCCACCCCGGCGGATGCCACGCCTGCCGCATCGACGGCTGACCGGCTGGGGTTCCGGTGCGGAACTGGGCCCCGCGGCCTCGTCCAGACTGGTGCGATGAAGCCGACCCAAGGATCCTTCCTGCTCGCCGCGGCCTTCGCGCTCGCGGCCTGCGGTTTCCACCTGCGCAAGGCGTGAACTCCGCCGGCCGACCTCGGCCCGCTGCGCGTCGGGCTGTCCGGATCGTTACAGCGGCCTGGCTGAAGCGCTATCGCAGGCGCTGGCGCGTTCTGGCGCGATACCGGCGCCGGATCGGTCGACGTCTCCACGGGCATGCGACGACGCCGAATCCGCGATCGCGCCGCCGGCGGACGGCACGGCCCAGGCCGCGCCGCAACCCGCGCGTGTCGCGACCCTGAACATCCGCAAAGTGCGCTGGGGCAGCTCGCCGCTGTCGATCGCGCCGCGGCCGCGCGCAGGAATCCGAGCCTGCGCTACGCGGTGGAATTCGACCTGCTGCGCCGACGGCAGCGTGCTGGTGCCGCGCCAGGTGGTGGAACTCGCGCGCGTTACGTGACCGTGCCCAACAACAGCATCGGCACCACAGCGAGCAGAAATCCTGGCGGGGAAATGCAGCGCGACATGGTCGCCTCGATCATGCGCCGGATCGATGCCGCGCTGCAGGCGACAAGGCCCCGGCGGCGAAGCGCGATGCCCGGGACGCCACGCCTGAACCTCCGCGCCCGTAACGCCCGCAGGAGAACCCGCGCCGCCGCCCGCGCCCTGAAAACCACGCGATGCCGATAGCCCCTGACGCATTGCCTGCACGCCTCGCCGGGGAGCCGCTGCGCCCGGCCTACCTGATCGCCGGCGCGGAAACCCTGCTGGTGCTGGAAGCCGCGGACGCGGTGCGCGCCGCGGCGCGCGCGCAGGGCTGTTCCGAACGCGAGGTGTTCGAGGTCGACGCGCGCGGTTTCGACTGGAACGCCTTCGCCGCGCAGGTCAACGCGCCGAGCCTGTTCTCGGCGCGGCGCCTGCTGGAACTGCACCTGCCTACCGGCAAGCCCGGCAAGGAAGGCGGCGAGGCGATCGAGAAATTCTGTGCGGATCCGCCGCCGGACGCGACCTTGCTGGTGCTCGCCGGCGCGTGGAGCCGCCAGCACGGCGGCAAGTGGAGCGAAGCGGTTTCCCGCATCGGGCATTTCGTCGAGGTGCGCGAGGTGCGCGCGCACGAACTGCCGCATTGGCTGGAACGCCGCCTGCGTTCGCGCGGCCTGCGCGCCGACGCCGGCGCGGTGCAGCTGCTGGCCGAGCGCGTGCAGGGCAACCTGCTCGCCGCGGCGCAGGAAGTGGACAAGCTCGTCCTGCTCGACGACGGCCGCCCACTCGATGCCGCGCGCATGGAACAGCTGATCGCCGAATCCGCGCGCTACGACGTGTTCGGCCTGGTCGACGCCGCGCTGAACGGGCAGCCCGCGCAGGTCGCGCGCATGCTCGCCGGGCTGCAGGCCGAGGGCGAGGCCGTGCCCGCGCTGATGGGCATGGTGACGATGGAATTGCTGCGCGCCGCGGCGCTCGCGCAGACCAAGGCGCGCGGCGGCAACCTCGCCGCGGAATTCCGCGCGCAGCGGGTGTGGGATTCCAAGCAGGCCGCGTACACGCGCGCGCTGTCGCGCCACGACGCCGCGCAATGGGAACGCTTCGTCGCCGAGGCCGGGCGCGTGGACCGCATCTCCAAGGGACGCCTGGGCGGCGACGCGTGGCGCCAGCTCGAACGCCTGCTGCTCGCGGTCGCCGACCCGAAGGCGCGGCGCGCGCTCGTGGCCTGAGCGCGATGCTCGAAATCCTCTACGGCGGCAGTTTCGACCCGGTGCACGAGGGCCATCTCGCGGTGGCGCGCAACGCGCGCGACGCGGTCGCGGCGCGAGTGTCGCTGATGCCGGCGGCGGATCCGCCGCACAAGGGCCCGCTGCACGCCGACGCGCGGCAACGCCTGGCGATGCTCGAACTCGCCATCGACGGCGAGCCCGGGCTCGGCATCGAGGCCTGCGAGCTCGGGCGCGACGGCCCTTCCTACACGGTCGACACGCTGCGCCTGTTGCGCGCCGCGCGCGTCGGCGAACGGCCGCTGGCGATCCTCGTCGGCGCGGACAGCTTCCTGTCGTTGCCGGGGTGGAAGGAATGGCGTTCGCTGTTCGACCTCGCGCACATCCTGATTGCCGAACGCGGCGGCAGCGGCTTCGATCCGTCGGCGCTGGACGGCGCGCTCGCCGGGGCCACCGCGGGGCGCTGGGCGCGGGCGCCCGACGAGCTGCATCGCCTCGCCTGCGGCCTGGTCCTGCGCCTGGAGCAGCCGCTGCGCCCCGAATCCGCCAGCGAGGTGCGCCGGCGCATCGCCGCGGGCGGGGACTGGCGGTCGTTGGTGCCGCCGGCCGTCGCCGGTTACATCGTCGAAAACGGGCTTTACGGGGCCGTTGCCGGCGCTTCGCTATAATTCCCGCCGTTCCCGCACGCCGAGCCCCGCGCCCTTGACCAGTCCCGCCCAGGTCATCAAGACCCGCCTCCCCAACCCGCCGCCGTCGGCCGATGTCCTGCTGAAAACCGTGCATGCGGCCGTGGAGGAACTCAAGGCCAAGGATGTCGTCCAGATCGATGTGCGCGGCAAGAGCAGCGTCTGCGATTTCATGGTCGTCGCTTCGGGCAATTCGACCCGCCACGTGAAGTCGATCGCGGACGAGGTGGTGAAGTTCGCGAAGAAGCTGGACGTGCAGCCGCTGGGCGTGGAAGGCGAGCGCGAGGCCGAATGGGTGCTGGTCGACCTCGGCGATGTCGTCGTCCACGTGATGTTGCCGCGGGTGCGCGAGTTCTATGCGCTGGAACGACTGTGGACGGTGGGCGACCAACCGCCTGAACTCGAAATTCCCTGACCATGTCGTTCCGAGCGCAGCGAGGTCGCTTTTGACAGCCGAATGGCTGTCCAATCTGCTTCGCTCAAGCTAGATCGCAAGTCGAAAAGCAGGTCCTTCGCTGCGCTCAGGATGACAATTCCGTGAAAGCCAAGCTCATCGCCGTCGGCGAACGCGCGCCGTCCTGGGTCGCGCAGGGCTTCGCCGACTATCGCCAGCGCCTGTCGCACTGGCTTCCGTTCGAACTGGTCGAAATCGAACCGGGCCTGCGCGGCAAGGGCCGCGACGCCGCGCGTGCGACGGCGGACGAGGGCGCGCGTGTCGTCGCCGCGTTGCCGAAGAATGCGCTGGTGGTCGCGCTCGACGGCCGCGGCCGCGAGTGGAGTTCGGAACAGCTGTCGCAGCGGCTGGAACACTGGCGCGGGCAGGGCCGCGACCTCGCGTTCCTCATCGGCGGGCCGGAAGGGCATGCGCCGGATGTGTTGCAGCGCGCCGACGAATCGTGGTCGCTCGGACCGATGACTTTGCCGCACATGCTGGTGCGCTTGCTGGTCGCGGAACAGCTGTATCGCGCGGCTTCGATGCTGGCGAACCATCCGTACCACCGGGCCTGAGTTGCCGTATTCTCGCCGGGAACTTCCGGGGAACTGCCATGCGCCGAATCGTGCTGTGTCTGGGAATCCTGCTCGCATGGCCGCTGGCAGCGCAGGCCGCGAAGCCCGCGGAGCCGGCTTCCATCGAGTTCGGCGCCGGCGCCTGGGTCGACGTGGACGCGACCGGCAAGGCGCATGTCGTGGAGATGGACAAGCTCAGCCGGTTCAAGGACGACGGCGAGTCCGGATCCATCGCCGACATCATCAAGGCGCGGCTGCGGGAACGGATCGAGGCTTGGGAATTTCAACCGCCGACAAAGAACGGCGTTGCGGTGTCCGGAAAAACGCACGTCGATGTGAGGCTGCAAGCCTATGTTGCGGAGTCCGGTGGCATGGGACTTCGGGTCGAATCGGCTAGCACCGGTATGGCGGTTCGAAAAAGGTCATCGTATCTCCCGTTGACCGATGAGCTGGGACTGTCGAACACTTGGTGGATCAATGTCCATCTGAAAGTCGGTCCCGAAGGTCGTGTCGTTGAGGCGCGGATCCAAGACTCCAGCCTGTTCCATGGGAAGGGAGCCATAACGCAGGTTCCACCCCGCGTGGCCAAGGGGATTCGCGAAATGTTCGAGGGTTACGAATTCGACACCGAATCGGTGGATGGCGTACCGATCGCCGGTGAAGCGATTCAGCCGATCATGGCGTGCACATCCATATCCGCCTGCAACGACAACATGGCAGGTATGCAATCCGATGAGCAAGGCGAGAAATCGGATCTCGCAGTGGTAGACCCCGCAGTCCGGTTGCGCACCGCCGTCGCAGGAACTGTTC
Source organism: Thermomonas sp. (assembly GCA_044226035.1). Lineage (GTDB taxonomy): Bacteria > Pseudomonadota > Gammaproteobacteria > Xanthomonadales > Xanthomonadaceae > Pseudoluteimonas. The sequence goes on from JBGAHT010000009.1 coordinate 36,942, forward strand.
TCTGACCATCGCCCGAGACAGCGTCGGCACCGCCTTAGTGGTCCCGATAGGTCGCGACTGCGGATCGACCAGGCTAGCGCAGCCTCCATGCCATCATGGCTTGGGTTGCGATATCCACGGTAAAACTTTCGGGGGAGTTGATATGCGCCGCTTCGCCTTGTGCCTGGGAATGCTGCTCGCGTGGCCCCTTGCGGGGCAGGCCGCGAAGCCCGCGGAACCGGCTTCCATCGAATTCGGCGCCGGCGCCTGGGTCGACGTGGACGCGACCGGCAAGGCGCATGTCGTGGAAGTAGAACCACTTCTCCGATTCGACGACGACGGCACACCCGGAACTCTCGCCGACACCATCAAGACACGGCTGCGAGAACGAATCGAAACATGGGAGTTCACCCCTCCGATGAAGGATGGCGCGCCGGTTTCCGGAAAGACCCACTTATTCGTGTCCGCGACCGCGGCAGATGACGGGTCGGGTGGAATGCGGATCCTCGTCAAATCCGCGTCCACCGGTTTCTATGTGAAGAGCCATTCCCTTTCGCCGTTATTCACCCATCCGGAGAACCTCAGCGAAGGTTGGTTGAACCTGCACATCGAATTCGGTCCGGACGGAAAGGTAACCGATGCAAGCGTCGTGGACGCGAAAGGGTTTGGCGGGCGCAGGTTCGGCGGGAAAATCGACAGGAACATGCAGAGAGCCGTACTAGCCACTGTCAAGGGATTTACTGCAGAAATGGAGTGGGTAGACGGTCAGCCGATCGGAGGTAGCGGGAATTTGCCGATCAAGATTTGCATGTCCAAGGCATGCATGTCGGCTCAGCTTCCCGACACAGGTGACGGCGAAGGACTGGTGGCGACGATTTCCACCATGCAATTGCGCACTGCTGTCGCCGGAACTGTTCTCTGACCATCGCCTGAAACGACATCGGCACTGCCGGAGCGGTGCCGATGCTTCGCGTTGATGCGGCTCAGTCGAGCTTGAAATCGATCGGCACGATGCCGATTGCCTGCACCGGCGCGCCGTCGCGGCTGGCCGGGCGGAAGCGCCAATGCTTCTGCACCTGCTGCTGCGCGGCGCGGTCGAGCTCGCGGTTGCCGCTGCTCTGGTGGATGGTCACCTTCAGCGGGCTGCCGTCGACGCCGACCAGCACTTCCAGCAATACCGTGCCGGTGATGCCCGCGCGCAATGCTTCACGCGGATAGGACGGCGCGGGAGCGGAGGCGTATTCCAGGCTCATGCCGGTCACCGGGCCGGTTGCCACCGGCGTCGTATCGACCGGCGGGGTCACCGGCGGGACGTAGGCCTCGCTGCCGTTGTCCACCAGCACCGGAGCATCGACCGGTGGCGTCGGCGCCTGCGTGTGGATGGGAACGACAGGAACGTTCGGCGTCACCGGCACGTGCGGTGTAACCGGCACGACCGGCGGCTTGGGCTTTTCCTTGGGAATGTCGTAGACGGTGATGACGGGCCCGTCCTTCGGTATCACTAGTGCCGGCCCACCCTGCATCGGCAGGCTCACCAGCAGCAGCAAGGCGAGGTTGAGGGCGATGGCGCCGGCGTAGGCCGCGATCCGGCGGGCATCGGGATGGACGTGCCACGCGCGTGCGTGGGAATGGACGTTGTCGACGAGCACCATTTGCCACCTCCTGTCGGTTGCCTGCGGGAGACAAACGCCCGACGGCGGCGGTCGGGGTTGACCGATGCTTGCGCCCCCTCCGCGCCGCCCGGTCGCCGTCGACACCACGCTGCGCCGGGTCGATGTGCAGGCAAGGTGACGACGCCGCGTTCGCGGACGAACGGCATTCCGGATCGGCCAAACGCGGACGCCCCGGCAGGCCGGGGCGTCGCATGTGATGCGCGTTGCGGGATGGCTTACTTGCCGAGTTCGAACACCACGTCGATGCTGGCGCCGACCGTGTTCTCGCCCGGCGATACCTCGGTGCCGGCGTCCTTCGCCATCGCCGCCATCCGCACCATCGGCATCGGCATCGGCGGGTTGAAGCCGCCGCCTTCGCTGATGCTGACGATGCGCCGCACCTGCAGCCCCAGCGACTTGGCGTACATCTGCGCGCGCGCTTGCGCCTTGTCCAGCGCCGCGCGGCGGGCTTCGTCCTGCACCGCATCGGGCTGGTCGATTTCGAAACTCGGGCCGTTGACCTGGTTGGCGCCGCTGGCGACCAGCGCATCGAGCACCTTGCCGAGCTTGCCGAGGTCGCGGACCTTGAGGTCGACGTTGTTGCTGGCCTGGTAGCCGGTGATCGCCGGCGGCTGGTTTTCCGCATAGCGGTACTGCGGGCTGAGGTTGATGCCGCTGGTGCGGATGTCCTTGTCGGCGATGCCGGCGGCGCGGATCGCGGCCATCACCTTCTGCATCTGCTCGGCGTTGGCGCGCATGGCCGCGTTGGCGTCCGCCGCCTGGGTGACGACGCCGGCGCCGATGCTGGCGACATCGGGCGCGCGCTTCACGTCGGCGGACGCGGAGACCGAGAGCAGGGTGGCGTCGGACGGAACGGCGATGGACGGGGCGGACTGGGCGGCGGCGGTCATGGGCGATCCGAAGGCGAGGAGGGTGGCGAGGAGCAGCGGGCGCAGCGCGTGGCGGGACATGGCGTTCTCCGGCGAGGTTGGGGAAGGGTGTTCGGAACGGGGTGAACGCGCGGTGAGCCGCGACGGGGTTGTGTGCGGCCGCGCACGCGGGCCGCGTTCGGCCACGGGTTATCCTTCCACGGATGCTGTATCTCGCCTCGCAATCGCCCCGCCGCCGCCAGTTGCTCGGCCAGCTCGGCCTCGAATTCCGCCTGCTCGACGTGGACGTGGAGGAAGTGCGCGGACCCGGCGAGGCGGCCGAGGACTATGTGCGCCGGGTCGCGCGCGAAAAGGCCGGCGCCGGCCTGCTCGCGGTCGTCGCGGTGCCGAAGGCGCGGGTGCTCGGCGCGGATACCGAGGTCGTGCTCGACGGCGAGGTCTTCGGCAAGCCGCGCGACGCGGCCGACGCCGCGGCGATGCTGCGCCGGCTGTCCGGGCGCCGGCACCAGGTGCTGTCGGCGGTGGCCCTGGTCGATGCCGCGCGCGAGGCGCAGGCGATGGTGGCGACCGAGGTCGAATTCGCCGAACTGTCCGACGCCGAAATCGAACGCTACGTCGCCACCGGCGAACCGATGGGCAAGGCCGGCGCCTACGCCATCCAGGGCCGCGCCGAGGCCTTCGTCCGCCACCTTTCCGGCAGCTATTCCGGGGTGGTGGGCCTGCCGCTGCAGGCGACCGCCGCGTTGCTGCGCGGTTTCGGGGCCGCGCCGTGAGCGAGGAAATCCTGGTCAACGTCACCCCGCGCGAAACCCGCGTCGCGGTGGTCGAGAACGGCATGCTGCAGGAACTGCACCTCGAGCGCGGCTGGAGCCGCGGCGTGGTCGGCAACATCTACAAGGGCCGGGTGCAGCGGGTGATGCCCGGCATGCAGGCCGCGTTCGTCGACATCGGCCTGGAGCGCGCGGCGTTCCTGCACGCCAACGACATCGGCCGGCCGGCGAACGAGCCGGCCGCGGTGGCGGCCGTCGGCGAGGAGGCGGTGGCGCCGCCGCCGCGCCCCATCGGCGAACTCGTGCGCGAAGGCCGCGAGGTCGTGGTGCAGGTGGTGAAGGACCCGATCGGCAGCAAGGGCGCGCGCCTCACCACCCAGGTCAGCATTCCCTCCCGTTATCTCGTGCTGTTGCCGAACTCGCAGGTGGTCGGCGTGTCCGCGCGCATCGAGGACGAAGGCGAGCGCGCGCGGCTCAAGGCGATCGTGACCGCGGTCGCGCGCGAAGCCGGGCACGCGGCGCTCGAACACGGTTTCATCGTGCGCACCAACGCCGAAGGCCAGCCGGCCGAGGCGCTCGCCGAGGACATCGCCTACCTGCAGCGCGCGTGGCAGCAGGTCGAACGCGAGGCGCGCGAGGCGCGCGTCGGCGCGCGCGTGTACGAGGACCTGTCGCTGCCGCTGCGCGCGGTGCGCGACCTGATGCGCCGCGACGTGGAGAAGGTCAAGGTCGATTCGCGCGAGACCTGCGAGAAGCTGCGCGCGTTCGCCGCGCAGTACATGCCCGGCTTGGCGGAGAAGATCGAGCACTACAGCGGTTCGCGCGCGATCTTCGACCTGTACGGGGTCGAGGACGAGATCCAGCGCGCGCTGGAGAAGGAAGTCCCGCTCAAGTCCGGCGGCTACCTCGTCATCGACCAGACCGAGGCGATGACCACGGTCGACGTCAACACCGGTTCCTTCGTCGGCCAGCGCAACCTCGAGGAAACCGTGTACCGCACCAACCTCGAGGCGGCGCAGTCGGTCGCGCGCCAGCTGCGCCTGCGCAACCTCGGCGGCATCATCATCATCGACTTCATCGACATGGTCGATCCGGAACACCGGCGCCAGGTGCTGCGCACGCTGGAGAAATCGCTGGCCCGCGACCACGCCAAGACCACCGTGTACGACTTCTCGCCGCTGGGCCTGGTCGAGATGACGCGCAAGCGCACCGTGGATTCGCTGCAGCGCCAGCTGAGCGAGCCGTGCCACGAATGCGGCGGCCGCGGCATGCTCAAGACCGCGGAAACCGTGACCTACGAGATCTTCCGCGAGGTCGTGCGCGCGGTGCGCCAGTTCGAGGCCGCGCGGCTGCTGGTGATCGCCTCGCCCAAGGTCGTCGCGCGCATCACCGACGAGGAATCCGCGGCGGTCGCGGAGCTGGAGGAATTCCTCGGCAAGTCGATCCGCTTCCAGGCGGATGCGCAGTACCTGCAGGAGCAGTTCGATGTGGTCCTGCTCTGAGTTTTTCATCCCCTCCCTTGCGCGCGCAGCGCGTAGGGGAGGGCTAGGGTGGGGTGCTTTTTGCATGCAACCCCTCCCCAACCCTCCCCTGCGCTTCGCGCAAGGGAGGGAGAAAAAGCCATGATCGCGCCGATGCTGCGCATGCGCCTGCGGCATGCGCGCCGCTGGCTCGGCTACGCGGTCGCCGCGTTGCTGGTGGCGATGGCGTTGGGCGCGGGCGCGATGAGCCAGTTGCTGCCGTTGGCCGAACGCCATCCCGACCGCATCGCGGCGTGGCTGAGCGCGCGTGCCGGGCGTCCGGTCGCGTTCGACAAGGTCGAAACCGAATGGACGCGGCGCGGTCCGCTGCTGCGCCTGGACCGCCTGCGCGTGGGTTCGGGCGCGCAGGCGCTGCTGATCGGCGACGCCGAGATCCTCGTGTCGCAGTACGCGGGCCTGCTGCCGGGGCGTTCGTTCACCGAACTGCGCGTGCGCGGCCTCGACCTCACCCTCGAACGGCAAGCCGACGGCAGCTGGCAGGTGCGCGGCTTGCCCGGCGAAAAGCAGGGCGGCGATCCGTTCGCCACCTTCGAGCGCCTCGGCGAACTGCAACTGGTCGGCGCGAAGCTGCGCGTGATCGCGCCGGCGCTGGGCGTCGACGCGATCCTGCCGCGCGTGGACCTGCGCCTGCAGGTGAGCGGCGACCGCGTGCGCGCCGGGGTGCGCGCGACGATGCGCAGCGACGCCGCGCCGCTGCTGGGCGCCCTCGATTTCCGCCGCGGCAGCGGCGACGGGCGCGCCTACATCGCGGCGAAGCGCGCGGACTTCGCCGCATGGTCGCCGCTGTTCCGCATCGCCGGCGTGCGCCTCGCGCGCGGGCAGGGGCGCGCGGAAACCTGGCTCGACCTGCACGCGCACCGCGTGGTCGCGGTCACCGCGTCGGTCGCGATCGACGGCATGCGCCTCGAAGGCGCGCCGCTGGCGAACGGCGCCGCGACCTCGGCCGACCTCGGCCGGGTGGAAGGCCTCGCGCGCTGGGGGCTGGTCGACGGCGGCTGGCGCGTCGATGCGCCGAAACTGCGCGTCGGCGCCGGCGCGAACGCGCAATCGCTCGACGGCCTGCTGCTCGCCGGCGGGCGCCGCATCGCGGTGCGCGCGGACGCGGTCGATGCCGGCCCGCTGCTCGCGGTCGCCGCGCTCAGCGACCGGTTGGCGCCGGGACTGCGCACGTGGCTCGCGACGGCGCGGCCGCATGCGCGCCTGCACGCCGTCGAAATCGCGGGCGCGCAGGGCGGCGCCTTGCGCGCGCACGGGCGCATCGAGGATTTCGGCTTCGCCTCGAACGACGGCGGCCCCGCGCTCACCGGGCTCGGCGGCGACGTCGACGGCGATGCGGATGGAATGGTGTTCGTGCCCGATCCGGCGCGGACCGTGCGCTTCACCTGGCCGCGCGGCTTCGGCGTGGAGCACGACGTGAAGTTGCGCGGAAGCATCGCCGGCTGGCGCGAAGGCGCGGGCTGGCGCTTCGGCACCGGCGCGCTCGCGATCGATGGCGACGGCTACGACGCCAGCGTGCGCGGCGGCATGTGGTTCCAGGGCGACGGCACGCGCCCGTGGATCGACCTCGCCGCGTGGATCGGCGATACCTCCGTCTCGCAGGCGCACAAGTTCTGGATCCACGACCGGATGGCTCCAGCGGTGATTAGCTGGCTCGATAGCGCGCTGCAGGGCGGCGAGGTGCGCGAAGCGCGCGCGCTGGTCACCGGCGACCTCGACGACTGGCCGTTCCGCGACCACGCGGGGCGTTTCGAGGCGCGCGCGATGCTGGACAACGCCACGCTCAAGTTCCAGCCGGATTGGCCGCCCTTGCAGAACGTCGATGCGCAGGTCGCGTTCATCGACAACGGCATGGACGTGCAGGGCAAGGGCACGCTCGATGGCGTGGGCGTGCGCGAACTGCACGCGACCATCGAGGATTTCGGGCATGCGCGGCTGGCGGTCGACGCCAAGGGCGGCGGCGATGCGTCGCGCCTGCTGGCGCTGCTGCGCGCGAGCCCGTTGTACAAGCAGCAGAAGGACACCTTCGACGCGCTTTCGGCCAGCGGGCTCGCCGACGTCGGCTTCGCGCTCGACATCCCGTTCGCCGAACACCAACCCGCGCGGATCGACGGAACCGTCCGCCTCGCCGGGGTGCGCGCCAGCGACGCGCGCTGGAAGCTGGCGTTCGACGACCTGCGCGGCAGCGCGCGCTACGACCAGCACGGCTTCGACGCGGAAGGGCTGAAGGCGCGCCACGAAGGCCAGCCCGGGCTGCTCAGCCTGCGCGCGGGGCAGGGCCACGTGCGCGCGGCCGGGAATGCGTTCGAGGCTGAACTCGCGGCGAGCATGGACGCCGACGCGCTGATCGACCAGGCGCCGCAGTTCGCCTGGCTGAAGCCCTATTTCGACGGCCGTTCGCAATGGACGATCGGCGTCGCCTTGCCCGAAGCGCAATCGGCGAACGCGCCGAGCAGCCTGCAGTTGCGTTCGAACCTGGTCGGCACGCGCATGACCTTGCCCGCGCCGCTGGACAAGGACGCGAACACGCCGCTGGCGACGCGCATCGACGCGCAACTGCCGTTGGGCGAAGGCGAGGTCGCGCTGGCGTTCGGCAACCGGCTCGCCTTGCGCGCGAGGAGCGGCAAGGCCGGCACCGGCGTGCGCGTGGCGCTGGGCGCCGATCGCGTCGCCGATGCGCCGCCGGCGAACGGGCTGGTCGCGACCGGGCGCGCGCCGACGCTGGACGCACTCGACTGGGCGGTGCTGTCGCGCGCCGGCGAGAGCGGGCAGGGCGGCTTGCCGTTGCAGCGCATCGACGTCAACGCCGCGCACATGCAACTGCTCGGCGCGGATTTCCGCGACACGCGCGTGCAGGCCTCGCCCGCCGCGGGCGGCGCGACCGCGATCCAGTTCGACGGCGACGACCTCGCCGGCACGCTGTCGATCCCGCGCGACGACGGCGCGGCGATCGTCGGCAAGCTGCAGAAGTTCTGGTGGCGTGGCGGCATCGGCGCGGCGCCGGCGAACGCTGCCGCGCCCAACGACGACATCGATCCTGGCAAGGTGCCGCCGCTCAACCTCGCCTTCGACGACCTGCGCATCGGCGAGGCGAAGCTCGGCAGCGCGATCGTGCGTACCCAGCAGGCGCCGGGCACGCTGAAGCTGGTGCAGTTCCAGTCGCGTTCCGCGAAGCAGAAGCTCGACGCCAGCGGCGAGTGGAGCGGCCGCGGCGCGGCGGCGCGGTCGCGCGTGGACATGCAGCTCGCCAGCGAGGACTTCGGCGCCTTCCTCGACGGCTTCGGCTTCGGCGGCCAGCTCGCGCGCGGCAAGGGCCAGGCACGGTTGCAGGCGGCGTGGCCCGGCTCGCCGATGGGCCTGAAGCTCGCCGCGATCGACGGCACGCTGCATTTCGATGCGCGCGACGGACAACTCACCGAAGTCGAGCCCGGCGCCGGGCGCGTGCTCGGCCTGCTCAGCATCGCGCGCCTGCCGCAGCGCTTGACCCTCGATTTCCGCGATTTCTTCTCCAAGGGCTTCGCCTTCAACACCATGAAGGGCGACATCGCCCTCGGCGGCGGCCAGGCGCGCAGCGACAACCTGCGCATCGACGGCCCGGCTGCGGAAATCCGCATCCGCGGCAGCGCGGACATGCGCAACGAAACCTACGACCAGACCGTGGACGTGTTCCCCAAGGCCGGCAACCTGCTGACCGCGGTCGGCGCGATCGCCGGCGGGCCGGTCGGCGCGGCCATCGGCGCGGCCGCGAACATGGTGCTGAAGAAGCCGCTCGGCCAGCTCGCGGCCAAGACCTATCACGTCAGCGGCCCGTGGAAGCAGCCCAGGGTCGACGTGGTCGCGCGCAGCCAGGCGCAGTCGCAACCGCAGCCGCAGACGGAAAAACAGAATTGAAGAGGTATCCGTTCTTCGTTCCTTCTCCCTGCGTGCGGGGAGAAGGTGGCCGACAGGCCGGATGGGGGGCGGCGAGTCGCACGAATAATGCCCCCTCACCCGCCCCCGTATCGGAGTACGGGGCAGGCTTCGGCACCCTCTCCCCGTTAACGGGGAGAGGGAATAATCCGATTTCGAATTGAAATTCGTTCCTCGCACCCGCACGTTTTCCATTCGCACCACGAAAACATCGCCATGACCGAATCGCTCGTCCTCGCCCAGTCCCGCCTGCTCGCGCCCTCGGGCCTCGACGAAGCCGGCATCGAACGCGCGTTCGGCGCATTGCTCGGCCCGGGCGTCGGGTTCGGCGACTTCTATTTCCAGCATTCGCGCCGCGAGAGCTGGTCGATGGAGGACGGCATCGTCAAGGACGGCGCGCATTCCATCGAACAGGGCGTGGGCGTGCGCGCGATTTCCGGCGAGAAGACCGGCTTCGCCTATTCCGAGGACATCGACGCGAACGCGCTGCTCGCCGCCGCCGGCTCCGCGCGCGCCATCGCCCGCGACGGCCGCAGCCTCGCGCCGCTGGCGCTGGCGCCGGTGCGCGCGCCGGTGCTGTATCCGGCGCTGGATCCGGTCGATGCGCTCGACAACGCGGCCAAGGTCGAGGCGCTGCGCCGCATCGACAGGCTGCTGCGCGCCGCCGATCCGCGCGTGAAGCAGGTGATGGTCAACCTCGGCGGCAGCGTGGACACGGTGCTGGTCGCGCGCAGCGACGGCGTGCTCGCCAGCGACGTGCGCCCGCTGGTGCGGATGAACGTGCAGGTGATCGTCGAACACAACGGCCGCCGCGAGTCCGGTTACGCCGGTTTTGGCGGGCGCCATTCCTACGCGGAATTGCTCGCGGACGGGCGGCCGGAGAAGTTCGCGCGCGAGGCCTTGCGCCAGGCGCTGGTCAACCTCGACGCCATCGACGCGCCCGCCGGCGCGATGCCGGTGGTGCTCGGTTCCGGTTGGCCGGGCGTGCTGCTGCACGAAGCGGTGGGCCACGGCCTGGAGGGCGATTTCAACCGCAAGGGCACCTCGACCTACGCCGGGCGCATGGGCCAGCGCGTGGCCTCGCCCGGCGTCACGATCGTCGACGACGGCACGCTCGCGGGCCGGCGCGGTTCGCTCAACGTGGACGACGAAGGCACCCCGACGCGGTGCACGACGCTGATCGAGGACGGCGTGCTGGTCGGCTACATGCAGGACACGCTCAACGCGCGGCTGATGGGCGCCGAACCCACCGGCAACGGCCGGCGCGAATCGTTCGCGCACCTGGTGATGCCGCGCATGACCAACACCTACATGCGCGCCGGCAGCCACGATCCGCAGGAGATGATCCGCTCGGTGAAACGAGGTTTGTATGCGGTGAATTTCGGCGGCGGCCAGGTCGACATCACCAGCGGCAAGTACGTGTTCTCCGCGACCGAGGCCTACCTGATCGAGGACGGCAAGGTCACCGCGCCGGTGAAGGGCGCGACGTTGATCGGCAACGGGCCGGAGACGATGCGGAAGGTGGCGATGGTCGGCCACGACCTCGCGCTCGACGACGGTGTCGGCACCTGCGGCAAGGACGGACAGAGCGTGCCGGTGGGCGTGGGCCAGCCGTCGCTGCTGATCAGCGAGTTGACCGTGGGCGGCACTCAGGCCGGTTGATTAGATGAATTCTCTACGTTTCCATCATGACTTCATCAATTCCATTCGCGCGAATTTCGCATTTCTCGAACAGCCGAGCGAATCGCGCCAATCCCCATGGATGCTTAGGTTCTACGAAAGCATTTGTGTTCCCGGGCTCGGGCGTCCAGCGGTCGCCTGCGGATACTTCGATGTTTTCATGAAAGTCGGGTTTATCTGGGAGCCTTGGGACGAATGGCTTGACGCTCGCGTTTACAGGTTGCCTGATCCGCGGAATTTCGAGCAGGCCGCGATGATGCCGATTGAATGGAAACACGTTGGTTTGGAATCGCTGATTGAGGCGGCTAATTCAGCATGGAGGCCAAAGATGACTCGGGTTTCCACGATAGAACAAGTTGAGGATTGCGTCCGGTACCTTGCCGAGGGTTTGCGGCCGGTCGTTGCTGATATTTTTGAGCCTGTACGAAGTGCAGATCTCGTGAGTTTTCCGCTTTTCGAGAAGTGCGCGGCTGAGAAAAAATAGTGCAACGCGACTTCAGATTTTTAATCAGGGCGATCGTGTTGAGGCTCGATCAAGGCAAGCACCGCGCGATACAACTCGCGGAACGCGCGCGGCGGCTTGTCCTTCGCGCGTTCTTCCAGCGCGTTGCGCACCAGTTGCCGCAGCTGCTGGCGGTCCGCGCCGGGATGTTCGCCGAGCAGTTCGCCCAGCGCGTCGTCGCCCTCGGAAAGCAAGCGCTCGCGCCAGTACTCGGCGCGGTGCATGCGCGCGGTTTCGCGCCTGGCCGCCTCGCCGCCGGCATCGAGCGCGTCGCGGATCGCGTCCAGGGTCTCGTCGTCCTCGCGCCGCATCTGCTTGGCGAGGAACGCGGTCTGGCGCTTGCGCGCGCCATGCGAGGTCATGCGCCGGGTTTCGACGACGTGCGGCAGCAGGCCGTCGGGAATCGGCAGGCGGCCGAGCTGGGCGTCGCTCAGCGTCGCCAGTTTTTCCGCCAGCGCGAGCACGTCCAGCGCCTCGCGCCGCAGCTGGCTGCGGCTCGGGCCGAGGAATTCGCCGTCGTCTTCGTCGCGTCCGCGCATCGGGGAGCCGGGATGTGTGATTCGGGATTCGGGATTCGAACATGAAGAATAAGCCATTGAACGCGATTTCCACCGCCACCGTCGTCGACAGCGCGGCCCGGCTGGATGCGCTGGAAGGCATCGCCGGGCAATTGCTCGAACGCGCGCGCCGCGCCGGCGCCGACCAGGCCGAGGTCAGCTGTTCCGAGGACACCGGCCTTGAGGTGAACGTGCGCATGGGCGCGGTGGAAACGGTCGAAGCCACGCGCGACCGCGGCATCGCCGTCACCGTGTACTTCGGCAAGCGCAAGGGCAGCGCCAGCACCGCCGACCTGCGCGAGGACAGCCTCGCCGCGACCGTCGAGCAGGCCTGCGCGATCGCGCGCCACACCGAGGACGATCCCGCCGCCGGCCTCGCCGATCCGGAACTGATGGCGACCCGGCCCGCCTCGGGCTGGCCGGACTACGACGCCTGGCATCCGTGGGCGCTGGATGCCGAACGCGCGATCGACCTCGCGCTGGCCTGCGAACAGGCCGGCCGCGACAGCGATGCGCGCATCGCCAATTCCGATGGCGCCTCGGCATCGACCGGCACCTCGCTCGGCGTGTACGCGAATTCGCACGGCTTCCGCGGTCGCGAACGCGGCACGCGCCATTCGCTGGCGTGCGCGCTGATCGCCGGCAAGGGCGATGCGATGCAGCGCGACGGCTGGTACGCCACCGCGCTGGCGCCGGAAGACCTCGATTCGGCCGCGTCCATCGGCCGCGAGGCCGCGCGCCGCACGCTGGCGCGATTGCAGCCGCGGCAACTGCCGACCGGCGCGGTGCCGGTGCTGTTCGCGGCGGAGGTCGCGCGTTCGCTGGTCGGGCACTTCGTCGGCGCGGTCTCGGGCGGCGCGCTGTATCGCCGCGCCAGCTTCCTGCTCGACGCCGCCGGCACGCGCGTGTTCCCCGACTGGTTCGGCATCGACGAGGATCCGTTCCTGCACCGCGGCTTCCGTTCCGCCGCGTTCGACGCCGAGGGCGTGGCCACGCGCGCTTCAGCGCTGGTCGCCGACGGCGTGCTGCAACGCTACGTGCTGGGCAGCTATTCGGCGCGCAAGCTGGGCCTCGCCACCACGGCCAATGCCGGCGGCGCGCACAACCTCGTGGTGAAGCCCAATGCCGGCGACCTCGGCGTGCTGCTGCGCAGCATGCGGCGCGGGTTGTACGTCACCGAGCTGATGGGGCAGGGCGTGAACGCGGTCACCGGCGACTACTCGCGCGGCGCCGCCGGGTTCTGGGTCGAGGACGGCGAAATCGCGTTCCCGGTGGACGGCATCACCATCGCCGGCAACCTGCGCGACATGTTCGCCGCGGTCGAGGCGGTGGGCAGCGACGTGGACCGCCGCTCCCACCTCCTGACCGGCTCCATCCTGGTCGGGCGGATGACCGTCGCCGGCGCGGATTGACGGTATATTCCCCCGGTCGCGAGCCCGCGGCATCGACACGGGGAGTGTCATGAACGAATTCGAGAACGCCACCACGCCGCCGCCGGCGCCGACCGGCGCCGCGTCGCAGCAAGACCGCACGCTGGCGATGCTGACCCACCTGTCGGGCATCATCCTGAGCTTCATCGTCCCGCTGGTGATCTGGCTGACCAACAAGGACAAGTCGGACAAGGACTGGCTCAACGACCAGGCCAAGGAAGCGTTGAACTTCCAGATCACGATCGCGATCGCCTACGTCATCTGCATGGTCCTGGCGGTGATCATCATCGGCGGCCTGCTTGCGCCGATCGTGTGGATCGTCAACGTCATCTTCTGCATCCTGGCGGGCGTCAAGGCGAACGAAGGCGTCGCCTACCGCTATCCCTTCGCGATCCGCCTGATCAAGTAAGCCCCGATTCCGCCGCCGATGGCCCGGCATGGGCCATCGGTTGGCTTGCGTGGGGGGCGAACGCCCCCATCATCGTCGGTAGCCGGGATTCCTCCGGTGGAGAAGACGATGAACGCCAACCTCGACACCCTGTCCCCGACCGCCAGCGACCGCCACTGGGCCGTCGCCGCGCCCATCGCCGCGCTGGCCGCGGCCGCGTTGACGCACTGGTTCGCCGGCGTGGCCGGAACCCTCGCCGCGCTCGCGGTGTGGATGCTGGTGCGCGACAGGTCGGCTTTCGCCAGCGCGCACGCGAGGGAAGCGGCGAACTTCAACCTCAGCATGTTCCTCTACGCCTGCGCCGCGGGCGTGGCCGGCATCGTGCTGGTCGGCGCGACCGTGCTGACGCTCGGCATCGGCGCGCTGGTCACCATTCCGGCGGGGATCGTGTTGCTGTGCGTGATCGCCGCCATCGCGTTGATGTGGCTGGTGTGCAGCATCATCGCCGCGTTCAAGGCCTGGGACGGCAAGCCCTACCGCTATCCGCTGACGATGCGCTTGCTGGGCTGAGTCGGCAGGAAAGGAAAAGGGCGCTGCGAGGCGCCCTGTTTCCTGCCGGTCGGTGGCGTATTCAAGGCGTCGACGCCTGGATCATGCTGATCGCGGTCTGCGGCTTGAGGTTGCAGGTGATCGAGATGTTCCAGCTCGAGGTGATCGGTGCGCCTTCCGTTCCCCCGAAATCCGCTGCCGTCCAGGTGATGGGCAGGTCGTTACCCGTCGTGTCGTGGATGCTCGCGGTCTTGGCGGAATACACCAGGGTATTGCCGCCGGCGATCACGCCGACGACGGCGGTGCAGGTCAGGTCCCGCGCGACCCCGTCCAGCGAATAGGCGATGAGGCCGATGCTGGAGTAATTGCCCGTCGTCGAAGAGCGTTGCAGGGTGCAGATCACGAAATTGCTGGCGGTCCTGGATTCGTTGCGGAATCCGGAAGCCTTTGGGCGAACGCCGGTGTCGGTGGTGGGAATGCTGAGTTGGCAGGCCGCGCCGTTGGCGGTATCGACGTTGTAGGCCTTGGCCGCGGGTGCGTTCGCGAAGGCATAGGCGGCTGCGAGGCCGGCAACCGCCGCGGGAAGTCGAAGATTGCGCATGGTGTTCCCCGTTCGATGCCCAACCGGAATGGCGGGATTGTTCCGCCTATGCGAAGAACGGGGCAGGAAGCGGACATGCCGGGAACGAAAAAGGGCGCCTTGCGGCGCCCCTGGTGCGATTCCGGTTGGTTGGCCGTCACGGCGTCAGGTTCGGGTTGTACAACGCGTAGAGCAAGCCGATCGCGGTCTGGGGCGGCAGGTTGCAGGTGACCGTCGTCCATGCGCTGCCCTGGATCCCGGCGCCGGCCGTGCCGCCGAAATCGGCGGCGTTCCAGCTCGCCACGGTACCGGCCGGATCGGCCGGCACGCTGGTGGTCTTGGAAGCGTAGACGGGCGCGATATACCGGTTGAGCGAACCGATGACCGTCGTGCACGTCGTGGAGCGGGATACGCCATCGATCGAATAGAGCGTCACGTTCATGCCGATCACCGCGCCGCCATCGGCCGGCACGGCGGCGAGGTTGAACGGGCAGATCACGAAGATGCTGGCGGTCTTCGACTCGTTGCGGCCACCGGTGGCCTTGGTGACGAAACCGGGGTTGGTGGTGCCGGTCGGCTTACAGGCGGAGCCTGAGACCGTGAGGTATTGATTGGCCGCCGCCGCCGGGTTCACCGGGATCGCGAAGCCGAAGACGGCGACAAGGCAGGCCAGGCCTGCGAGATGCAGAACACGCATGAAACACCCCCTGTGGTGTGGTTGTAGAACCTCCCGCCGGGATGGCGGGCTGTAGCAAATCCCTAGCAAGAAATGTGACAGGGGTAACACTTTTCCTGCCGCCAGGTTCAGGCGGGGTGAAATCGACGCGGGGCGACCCATCCGCCGGGGCTAATCGCCGGATGCCAGCGGGTTCCGGTCCAGTCGATCCAGCCGGTCGTCGAGCGGCGGATGGGTGTGGAACAGCTGCTCCATGCCCGGGGCCTGGCTGCCGAGGGCGGCCATGTGCTGTAGCACGGCATAAAGTGACATCGGGTCGAACCCCGAACGGGCGAGGTAGACCTCGGCGGCCTCGTCCGAGCGGTATTCGGCGCCGCGGTCGAGGCTGGTGAGCATCACCGCCGCGCCGTTCTTCTCCAGGTAGTCCCTGGTGATGCCGCCGAGTTCGCCGCCGCCGACGCTGACCCGGCTGAGCGCGACGTCCTTGCCGTAGGTCTGCAGCTCCTGCTTGCGGATCACCTCGTAGTGGTCGCGCTGCACGATGTGGCTGAGTTCGTGCGCGAGCACCGCGGCCAGCTCGCCGTCCTCGTTCGCATCCACCAGCTGGTAGAGGCCGCGCGTGACCAGCACGTAGCCGCCGGGCGCGGCGAAGGCGTTGATCTCGGGCGAATCGATCACGCCGAAGGTCCACGGCAGTTCCGGGCGCGCGGTGTGCGAAGCCAGCCAGCGGCCGACGCGGTTGACGCGGCGCTGCGCGGCGTCGTCCTGCCACAGCGGCGCGGCGCCGAGGATGCGGCCGGCGATTTCCGGGCCGAGCTGCAGTTCCTCCTCGGTCAGTTCCTCGCCGCTCTTGCGCGCGGAGGCATCCGCGGCGCCGAGCGCGGTATCGCTGGTCGCGCTGCCCAGGCCGAGGCTGGAAAGCAGCCCGCGCGCGAGGGACAAGCCGCTGCGCTTCTCGGCCTGGGTCGAACCGCCCTTCTGGTTGGCGGCGATGGCCTGCGCTTCCGGCGCGTAGGCGACGCTGCGTTCGTGCAGCCCGGCGCGGCGCATCGCGTCCGCCGCCTGCTGCGGGGTTTCGCGGTAGGACTCCATCTTCGCCAGTTGTTCGCCGTCGAAGCCGGCCGCGCGCAGGTCGCTTTCGTCGAGGCCGCGCACGCCGGCGGTTTCGCTGACCCGGCCCTTGCCGGCACGGCCGGCGAACAGGCCGCCCACGTCCGCGGACGATGCCGACTTGCCCGAAGCCAGGCGCACCTCGTTGACGCGCACGAAGCCGGAGGCGCCCGCCGGCGCCGACACGCGGTACCACAGGCCCTGCTGCCCGCCGACGGTCACCGCCGCGCCCTGCCTGAGCGTGGCGACCACGGGCGACTTGAGATCCGCCGCGGCGTGGACCTCGACCGAGGGCTTGTGCACCTGCGCCTGCTGCCCGGCCTGCGCGGCCGCGGCCCCGGCCACGACGAGCGCCGCCATGCAGGCGGCGAGGGCGATGCTGCGAACGGAGCGGATCGACATGCGCGGAGATCCCCGGTGGGTGGCGACGACGGCCCGACGGCGGCGTCATGCAGGAACACGCGATCCGGGGGCGATCGCGGACACGATTCAAGCGGTCGCGGCGCGGGCAGGCAAGCTGCGCCGCCGCATGCCCGTTCAGGCCGGCGGCCCGGTTTCGTCGGCGGAGAAGGCGTCCTGCGCCGACAACGGGCGTTCGTCGGTGCTGGCGAGCAGGCGCCCGAGCATCCGGCTGACGCGCGCGCGGGTGTCGGTGATCGGTTCGTCCTCGAGCGCGATCGTGCTGATCAGGCTGGCCACGCGCACGCTGCCGTCGTCGGGCAACACGTCGTCCTGCCCGGCCAGGTATTCGCGCAGCGAGCGCAGCTCGCGTTCGGCGGTGGCCACGACCGTCGCGCGATCCGGGCCGCCCCAGGTGAGCACGTTGATGTCCACCAGCGCGTCCCACAGCCAGTGCTTGTATTCGACGATGCCCTCGATCGCCACCGCCTCGGGGCCGCGGTACAGCCAGCCGCGCAGGCGCCGGCGGTATTCGCGGATGCGGCGCGAGAGCGCGCGCCGTTCCATCGCCTCGTCCGGCACGAAGCGCAAGCGCACCATCGCCAGCCAGCGGTCGCGGCCGGCGTCGAATTGCGGCCGGTAGTCGTCGTTGCCGACCGCGCGCCCGCGCTGCGCCGCCGCGTACACCCGGCACAGGCCGAAGCACAGGCTGACGAAACCGAGCGCGGCGAAGATGTCGAAGAACACGCCGAACGCGGTCAGCCCGACGAACGCCACCACCACCAGCGCGATGTTGCTGGCGACGAAGATCGCGTCCAGTTCCCACGCCGGCTCGCCGCGCCAGAACGCGAAGCCGGTGAATACGACCAGGAAGGCCGCGAGCAGGTACTTGAAGCCCGCCGGCGGCATCCAGATCGCGCCGTTGGCGAGCAGGGCCTCGGTCGCCTCGGCCTGCACTTCCACGCCGGGCATGGCGGTGTTCACCGGCGTCGGCTTGGCGTCGTTGAGGCCGGCGGCGGTATAGCCGACCAGCACGGTGCGGCCCTTCAGGTCGGGCACGCCGTTCGGATCGCAGGCCGCCTTGCCGGTGACCAGGTCCGCGGCGCTGACGTAGGGCAGGCGGCTGTGGTTGCGCCAGTTCACGCGGATGGACGCGGGATACGAGGCCATCGGCCGCCCGCTCGCGACCGAGGCCAGGCGCAGCGGCAGCGATGGCAGCGCCCAGTCGCCTTCGCGCACGCGCAGGCCCACGTCGCGCAGCACGCCGTCGGCGTCGCGATCGATGTCGATCAACGCGCTGTAGGCGCGCATCGCCTCGCCGTAGGGCCGCAGCAGCGCGACGCGCGGCCCAGGGCGCTGCGCATCCGCGACCAGCGCGAACGCGCCGGGCACGCGCGAGGCCGGAACCGCGCCCTTGGCATCGTCGAAGCCAGACGGCACCCGCGTCGCGCCGAACAGGAAGCGTCCGCCGCCGCCCGCGGCCATCGCCTCG
This sequence comes from Thermomonas sp., assembly GCA_044226035.1. Taxonomy (GTDB): domain Bacteria; phylum Pseudomonadota; class Gammaproteobacteria; order Xanthomonadales; family Xanthomonadaceae; genus Pseudoluteimonas. The sequence goes on from JBGAHT010000009.1 coordinate 55,043, forward strand.
AGCGTGGCGTCGCCGCCCGGGTCGTCGTGCGAGGCATCGACGAACATCACGTCGAAGCCGACCGCGCGCACGCCGGCGGCGTCGAGCGCATCGAGTAGGTCGGCGTGCTGCTGCCGGCTCCACGGCCACGGCCCGAGCCGCGCGATCGAGCAGTCGTCGATTTCCACGATCGCGACCTTGCCCGAGGGCTTCGGTTCCCACGGGCGCAGCTTGATCACCTGGTCGAAGATCGCGTCCTCGGCCGACGCCAGGCCGCGGCCGTGGTTCCAGTCCCAGGCCAGCCAGCCGAGCGCGCACAGCACCAGCAACGGGTAGAACGCGAAGCGCAGCTTCAGCGCGATGCGCGCCAGCGGCCGCCGGTAGCCGCGCTCGAGCGCGCCCCAGCGGTTGACGAAGCTGTAGCCGAGCCACGCGAACAGCGACTCCAGCCACGGCAACGCGCGTTCGCGCCAGAACCCGCCGATCCCCATCCGCCGCTCCCGTCTCCCGGTGGCGACTCTACCGCAGCGCCGCGCGGCTCAGCGGTCGCGTTCGATCGCCATCCGCCCCAGCGCCGCGAGCGCGGAAGTATCCGCCGCCAGCGTCGACAAGGCCTCGCGCATGTCGCCGGCGAGCGCGCCCAGCCGCGCGCGCGATGCCTCGATCCCGATCAGCGCCGGGAACGTGGGCTTGGCCCGTGCCGCGTCCTTGCCCGCGGTCTTGCCCAGCGTCGCGCTTTCGCCCTCGACGTCGAGCAGGTCGTCGCGCACCTGGAAGGCGAGCCCGAGCGCATCGGCGAAACGGTCGAGCGCGGCGGCGTCCGCGCCGGCGGCGATCGCGCCCATGCGCAGCGATGCGCGCAACAGCGCGCCGGTCTTGAGCGCGTGCAGGCGTTCCAGCGACGCGATGTCGAACGCGGCCGCTTGCCCGGTCGCGTCGATGTCCAGCGCCTGCCCGGCGCACATGCCGGCGGCGGCGGACGCGAGCTCGGCGCAGAGCGCGGCGCGCGCGGCATCGGGCAGGGCGCAATTCGCGAGCGCGACGAAGGCCTGCGACTGCAGCGCATCGCCGGCGAGGATCGCGGTCGCTTCGTCGAAGGCGACGTGCACGGTCGGCTGGCCGCGACGCAGCGCATCGTCGTCCATCGCCGGCAGGTCGTCGTGCACCAGCGAATAGGCGTGCACCAGTTCCACCGCGACGGCCGGCGCATCCAGCGCATCCTCGTTCGCCCCGAACGCGGTGCCGGCGGCGTACACCAGCAGCGGGCGCATGCGCTTGCCGCCGAGCAGCACCGCGTGGCGCATCGCCGCGTGCAGGCGTTTTGGCGAGGAAGCGGGATCGGGCAGGGCGCGCGCGAGCGCGGCGTCCACCCGTGCGCGCCATGCGTCCAGGCGCGCCTGCAGCGCCGGCTCAGGCATCCGGTTCGAACGATTCGGCGGTGGCGGGATCCATCGGGTCGGACAACAGCTTGACCCGCAGTTCGGCCTGTTCCAGCGCGGCCTGGCACTTGCGGTACAGGCCGACGCCGCGTTCGTAGGCGGCCAGCGATTCCTCCAGGCTCATGCCGCCGGCTTCCATCTTCCCGACCAGTTGCTCGAGCGCGTCGAGCGAGGCCTCGAAATCGGCGACGGCGGAGGGTTCGGCGGCTTCGTTGGCGGGTTTGCGCGGCATGGGCGGATTTTACGCGAGTTGCCAATCAAGGCGGGCACGCGGATCGACGAGCCTCCGTTCGAGTTCGCGGGCGAGGATGCGATCCCCCGCAGCCAGTACCATGCCAGATTCCGGGTCCAGCAGCAGTGGCAGCCGTCGCCGCTCCCAGGGTGGAACGTGACGTTCCTGCAATACCTTCTTCAATGCGTGCGAGTGGGTCCTGAATGGCAGGTTGATGCGTTCTCCGCCCAGGCGCGCACGCACCAGCACTGGCGTCTTGAAACCTTCGCCCCCACTCAACGACAGCAGGCTTCCCTCGGGGAGGCGCAACGGGGTGCGGCCATCCCAGATCCGCGCCCAATTCACGTGAAACACAGGGGATTGCTGGTCCGCGTGCAGTAAATCATTCCACCGTTCGATGCATGCGCCACTCCAGCAAAAGCGCGGTTCCGCATCCTTCGGGGCAGGGATGATTTCGTTCTCGATGCGCGCGGGTGCGCTGCCAGGCAGTGGTGGCAGTCCCAACCGGTGCACCCAGAGTTGCAATGCGCGCGCGCGTCGCGGGGCGGGAAGATACATCAGGCCAGCAATGTGGATTATGCGTGAGTCATCGTGGTGGGTGATGCGGTCGAGATCGTTCATGTCGGAAGCGGACAGGATGTCGTGCGCTTCCGAAATCAGCATCGCGCTGCGAGAAAACGACGCGGATGCCTGAGGCCACCGTTCCTGCAGCGCCGGCATCACCCGATTGCGCAGGAAATTGCGATCAGGGTCGTTCGAGGCGTTGGATGGATCATCGACCCATTTCAAAGCATGCGCAGTAGCGTATTCGCGCAAGGCTTCACGCGGTTGCGCGAGCAGTGGCCGCCACAGCCAGCCGTAGCCGTGTCGTCGCCACGGCTGCATTGACGACAAACCCTTGGTTCCGGAACCGCGCAGCGCGCGCAGCAGGAAGGTTTCGGCCTGGTCGCCTTGGTGGTGCGCCAGCGCGAGGATTTCGCC
>JBGAHT010000010.1:0-57395 GCA_044226035.1 Thermomonas sp.
CCCAAGCCGGTCGAGGCGCCGCCCGTGCCCGTGGTCGACGAGATCGCGCAAGCGGCGGAAAGCGAAACCGCGGCGCCGCAGGACGCGCCCGCGATGCCAACGCCGTCGCCGGCCGACGATGCCGAACGGGCGCCACCGCGCCTGGCGGTGGTCGGCGGCACCGACCTGCTCGATTTCGAAACCGACATGCTCGCGCGGGTGCGCCAACTGCGCGTGGGCGACTGGCTGCACTTGCAGGATGCGTCCGGGCGCATGGAGCCGGCCAAGGTGTCCTGGGTCAGTCCGATTTCCTCGCGCCTGCTGCTGGTCAACCGCCGCGGCGTGCGCGTGCTGACCGCATCCACCGCGGAACTGGCCGCGATGGTGAAACTCGGCAAGGCCCGGGTCGGCAACGCCTGAAGCCGCCTTGCCGGTGCCCGGCCGGCCGGCTAGCCTGCGCGGCATGGACGCACCGATCCGATTGCTGATCCACGGCGCGAACGGCCGCATGGGGCGCGCGCTGCAACGCCTGTGCCGCGAAGGCGAGGGCGGCGAGGTCGTCGCCGCGGTCTCGCGCAAGGTCGAATCGCGCGTGATCGACGGCGTGCCGCAATTCGCGGCGAGCGAACTCGCGGGCGTGCCGGAGTTCGACGCGGCCATCGACTTCAGCCTGCCCGAAGGCTTCGACGCGATCCTCGGCCTGTGCCTGCAGCGCGGCAAGCCGCTGGTGTCCGGCACGACCGGCCTTTCGCAGGCGCAGCAGGCGGCGCTCGATGCCGCCGCCACGCGCATTGCGCTGGCCTGGGCCAGCAACTTCAGCCTCGGCGTCGCGGTGCTGCACGACCTGGTCGAACGCGCCGCGCGCGCCTTGCCCGGCTGGGACTGCGACATCGTCGAGGCCCACCACACGCGCAAGCTCGACGCGCCCTCGGGCACCGCGCTCACGCTGGGCCAGGCCGCGGGCGAGGGCGGGGCGACGCCGCGCTACGCCTCGATCCGCGCCGGCGACATCGTCGGCGAACACCTCGTCCAGTTCACCGGCATGGGCGAGCGCCTCGAACTCGCGCATCGCGCGAGCAACCGCGACATCTTCGCGCGCGGCGCCCTGCACGCGGCGCGTGCGCTGCTTGGGCGTGCGCCGGGGCGCTACCGCGTGCGCGACCTGCTTTGATCCGCCTCAACCCCTGCTGTGCTCGGCAGCTTGCGCGCGGGCGGTGCTCGGAATGCTCATGTACCGCTACGTACACTGCGCTTCCTGCGCTCCGGCCACGCGCAATCCGCCATCGCTCGCGACGGGTTTGAGACAGATCAAAGGGTTCACGCCGGCGGATCCGGCTCAGTGCCAGTTGCCGAAGCCGCCGAGGGCGAGGATGCCGAAGCAGGCAGCGACCAGCAGCAGGCCGACCGCGAGCAGGCTGAGGAACCCGAACGCGATGCCTTGCGCGGTGCGGGTCTTGCCCTTGTTCGCGTACCAGATCGCCAGCACCAGCGGCGCGACCCACGGCAACAGGCCGGCGAGCGCAAGCACGGGATTCGCCGCGCCGTAGGGGAACAGCGTGCTGACGACCGAGGCCAGGATTCCGGACACCAGGCCGCCACCGACCAGCATCAGCCAGAACAGGCCGAAGCCGAGCCAGCGCGAACCGCGCGGATCGGGTTGCTGCGGGTTGGCGGACGGGATCGGTTCGTTCATGGCAGGGATTCCTCCACGGGATCGAGGCGCTGTCCGGCTTCGACCATGCGCCGCAACGCTTCCAGTTGCGCCGCGCGATCGTCGCGATAGAACAGGTTGAAGGTGTCGAACGGGATGATGCGCCCGTCCGGCTGGGCGATGTGCACGCAACTCTTCTTCACCGAGCGCAGGTCGAAGCCCTCGGCGTCGATGAAGGCCATGATCAGCACCCGGAACACGTTGCGGTAGCCGAGGCCCTCCGGCGCCTGCACCTGCGGCAGGCAGCACAGCAGGTCGGACAGCGAGCAGGCCTGCGATTGCGGCGAATGGTTGGTGGCGAACAGCTTGAACACCGCCTCGCGCAGGCCTTCGTCCTTTTCCAGCACGATGCTGTTGCGCCCGCCCTCGATCAGCACCTCCGGCGGCACCAGCCCGGTCAGCGGCAGCAGCCGGTCCTCGAGCTTCAGCGCATAGGCCATCGCCAGGCTGTCGGGATGGCAGGGCACCGGGATCAGGTCCTCGGGCCGGAACAGCGTCGACTGTTCGAGGATGCGCCGCCGCACTTCGGTCAGCGTGAGGCGGTCGCGCGCCGGGTCGTAATTCTCGGCGCGCCCGGCGTTCTGGATCGGCTGGAAGGTCACGCCGCGCACGCAGGGCTGCTTGAGCGCGAAATCGATGATGTCGCCGAGCTCGCCGTCGTTGAGGCCCTTCTTCACCGTGACCACCAGCGTGGTCGAGATGCCGTGCCGGTTCAGCGCCTCCAGCGCGCGCAGGCGGATTTCGCGCAGCTTCGCGCCGCGCAGTTCCTGGTGCACTTCGTCGCGCAGGGAATCGAACTGCAGGTACAGCTCGAAGCCGGGCATGTAGCCGGCCAGGCGTTCGACGAATTCCGCGTCCTTGGCGATGCGCAGGCCATTGGTGTTCACCATCAGGTGCTTGATCGGCCGCGCCTTGGCCGCGTCGAGGATGGCGAAGAACTCCGGGTGCAGCGTGGGTTCGCCGCCGGAAATCTGCACCACGTCCGGTTCGCCCTCGTTGGCGACGATGGCGTCGAGCATCCTTTCGATCACCGCGAGGTCGCGGAAGCCGGGGCGGTGCGGGCCGGAATCGGCGTAGCAGATCGGGCAGCGCAAATTGCAGTGGTCGGTGACCTCGACCAGGGTGAGGCAGCTGTGCTGCATGTGTTCCGGGCACAGCCCGCAGTCGTAGGGACACCCCCAGCGGCGTTCGGTGTTGAAGCGCCGGGGCAGCTCCGGCGGCTTGACGAACTTCTCGCGACACAGCCTGTAGTAGTCGGCATCGTCGGCCAGCAGCACGCGCTCGCGGCCGTGCTGCGGGCACCACTTGTCCATGAATACCGCGCCGTCCTTGATCAGGATGCTGCCCTCGACCCGGCGCAGGCAGGTGCCGCAGACCGACACCGCGCTGTCGTAGAACAGGTAAGGCCTCACTTTCGCGGCCACAGCAGTTCCTTGGCGATGCGCGGGATGTCGCGATGGTAGTAGAGCAGGCCGGCGACGCACAGCAGCTGCAACCCGGACAGCAGGCCGAAATAGTGGAACGGGATCGGGCGGATCGCCTCGATGCACAACCGGTACAGCAGGTAGCCGACCATGAAGGCGCGGAAACGGTCGCCCGGGCGCGACAGGCGGTCGCCGCGCCAGGCCAGCAGCGCGGCCCACGACGCGAGGAACGCGACTTCGTACATCTGGGTGGGATGGCGCGGCACGCCATCGCCGAAATCCACGCCCCACGGCAGCGACGTGGGATTGCCGGCGGTGTGGTCGTCGAGCCCGGACAGGAAACAGCCGATCCGGCCGATGGCCATGCCCAGCATCAGTGGCCACACGAAGGCATCTCCGGTCGAGCCGCGCACGCCGTCGAGCTTCTTCGCGATCTCCACCCCGGCGAGCCCGCCCAGCAGCGCGCCGATGATCGACTTGCCGCCCAGCAGGTGCCTCCAGTCGGGGAGGTGGCCGTCCCGGAGCCCGGCGAACGCGTAGGCCGGGTCGTACAGCCAGTAGGCGATCTTCGCGCCGAGCGCGGCGCCGAGGATGGCGCCGACACCGATGGCCAGGCTCGCCTCGCGGTCGGCCAGCGCGGGCAGCGCGCGACGCCGGCGTTCGCGCAGGAACAGGCGGAAACCGATGGCGTAGGCCGCGGCCTCGAACAGCGCGTGGAGCAGGGTGGGCGTCATCGCTGGAGTCTAGCGATGCGATCGCGGCTGGCGCGGCCGGGCGCATGCCGGTACAATTCCCGCTCGCCCGATCACCCCAGCCCCGGACCGGTTCCCAGCCGCTTCGGCGCTTTTTTGCAACCCGACGTAGGCGAAGCCCGTGACCATACCCGCCATCCTCGCGCTTGAAGACGGAACGGTCTTCGAGGGCATTTCCGTGGGCGCAGACGGCCTGTCCGTGGGCGAAGTGGTGTTCAACACCGCCATGACCGGCTACCAGGAAATCCTCACCGACCCGTCGTACGCGCGGCAACTGGTGACGCTGACTTATCCGCACATCGGCAACACCGGTTGCACCGACCAGGACGACGAAGCCGGCAAGGCCTGGGCCGCGGGCCTGATCGTGCGCGACGTGCCGCGCCGGCCCAGCAACTGGCGCAGCCAGGTCGCGCTGCCGGAGTGGCTGCGGCAACGCGGCATCGTCGCGATCGCCGGCATCGACACGCGCAAGCTGACCCGCATGCTGCGCGAGCGCGGCGCGCAGAACGGCGCGCTGATGGCCGGCGGGATCGACGCCGACAAGGCGATCGAGGCCGCGCGCAAGTTCCCCGGCCTGAAGGGCATGGACTTGGCGAAGGTGGTCAGCACCGACGCCGCGTATCCGTGGACCGAAGGCCAGCTCGACCTGGACCGCAACCGCTTCGTGCATGCCGAGCCCAGGCACAAGGTCGTCGCCTACGATTTCGGCGCCAAGCGCAACATCCTGCGCATGCTCGCCGAACGCGGCTGCGACGTGACCGTGGTGCCGGCGCGGACGCCCGCCGCCGAGGTGCTGGCGATGCGGCCCGACGGCGTGTTCCTGTCCAACGGCCCGGGCGATCCGGAACCCTGCGATTACGCGATCGCCGCGATCCGCGAATTCGTGGCGAGGAAGATCCCGCTGTACGGCATCTGCCTCGGCCACCAGCTGCTCGGCCTGGCCGTGGGCGCGAAGACCATGAAGATGGCGCACGGCCACCACGGCGCGAACCACCCGGTGCAGGAGCTCGATACCGGCCGGGTGATGATCACCTCGCAAAACCACGGCTTCTGCATCGACGAGGCGACGCTGCCGGCCAACGCGCGCGTCACCCATCGCTCGCTGTTCGACGGCAGCAACCAGGGCATCGAACTCACCGATGCGCCGGCCTTCAGCTTCCAGGGCCATCCGGAAGCCTCGCCCGGCCCGCACGACGTTGCGCCGCTGTTCGACAGGTTCGTTGCGCTGATGGAGGCCGGGGATCAGAGGCCGGAGGCCAGGGAAAAGGCATGACCGCGATTCGGAGTTATCGCGATCTGGATGTCTGGAAGCGAGGCATGCAACTGACGACCTCGGTATATCGACTGACCGCGAGTTTTCCGTCATCCGAGCGCTTTGGCCTGGTTCCGCAGTTGCAACGAAGCGCAGTATCGGTTCCATCGAATATCGCAGAGGGGCACCAGCGCGACTCCACGCGCGATTTTTTGCGGTTTTTGTCCATCAGCCAAGGCTCGCTTGCGGAGCTGGAAACACAGCTGATACTCGCGGCCGAACTCGGGTTGGCCGGGCGTGCCGACATCGATCCATTGCTGGCGACGTGTGCCGAGCTGGGCAGAATGCTCAATGGCATGCAGTCGAAACTGCGGCAGCGCCTGTCGCCTCTACCCCGGCCTCCGGCCCCCGACCTCTGATCCCTGCCATGCCAAAGCGCACCGACCTCAAGACCATCCTCATCATCGGCGCCGGCCCGATCGTCATCGGCCAGGCCTGCGAGTTCGACTACTCCGGCGCGCAGGCGTGCAAGGCGCTGCGCGACGAGGGCTATCGCGTGGTGCTGGTGAACAGCAACCCGGCGACGATCATGACCGACCCGGAAATGGCCGACGCGGTCTACATCGAGCCGATCAACTGGCAGACGGTCGAGAAGATCATCGCCAAGGAAAAGCCCGACGCGCTGCTGCCGACCATGGGCGGGCAGACCGCGCTGAACTGCGCGCTCGACCTGGCCGACCACGGCGTGCTGGAGAAGTACGGCGTCGAGCTGATCGGCGCCAAGCGCGAGGCCATCCGCATGGCCGAGGACCGCGAGCTGTTCCGGGTGGCGATGAAGGAAATCGGGCTGGAATGCCCGAAGGCCGAGGTCGCGAAGACCTTCGAGCAGGCGGTCGAGATCCAGGCCAAAGTCGGTTACCCGACCATCATCCGCCCCAGCTTCACCCTCGGCGGCAGCGGCGGCGGCATCGCCTACAACCGCGAGGAGTTCGAGGACATCGTCAAGCGCGGCCTCGAACTCTCGCCGGTGCACGAGGTGCTGGTCGAGGAATCGGTGCTGGGCTGGAAGGAATTCGAGATGGAAGTGGTCCGCGACACCGCGGACAACTGCATCATCGTCTGCAGCATCGAGAACTTCGACGCGATGGGCGTGCACACCGGCGACAGCATCACCGTCGCCCCGGCGCAGACCCTCACCGACAAGGAATACCAGCGCCTGCGCGATGCATCGATCGCGGTGCTGCGCAAGATCGGCGTGGACACCGGCGGCAGCAACGTGCAGTTCGGCATCAACGCCACGAACGGCCGCGTGGTCGTGATCGAGATGAACCCGCGCGTGTCGCGCTCCTCGGCGCTGGCATCGAAGGCCACCGGCTTCCCGATCGCCAAGGTCGCCGCCAAGCTCGCCGTCGGCTACACGCTCGACGAGCTCAAGAACGAGATCACCGGCGGCAAGACCCCGGCCTCGTTCGAACCGGCCATCGACTACGTGGTCACCAAGATCCCGCGCTTCGCGTTCGAGAAGTTCCCGGCCGCGGACGCGCGCCTGACCACGCAGATGAAATCGGTGGGCGAGGTGATGGCGATCGGCCGCTGTTTCCAGGAATCGCTGCAGAAGGCGTTGCGCGGGCTGGAAACCGGCAAGGCCGGGCTCGATCCGACCGGGCTCGACCTGCAATCGGACGAAGGCCTCGCCAACCTGCGCCGCGAACTGAAGGAACCCGGCCCGGAACGCATCTTCCACGTCGCCGACGCCTTCCGCGCCGGCATGTCGGTCGAGGACGTGCACGCGCTGTCGTTCGTCGACCCGTGGTTCCTCGACCAGATCGAGGAGCTGGTGGAAGCCGAATCCGACGTCGCCCGCCGCGGGCTCGACGGATTGGACGCGAAGCGCCTGCGCGCGCTCAAGCGCAAGGGCTTTTCCGACGCGCGCATCGCGCGGCTCGCGAACACCAGCGAATCCGCGGTGCGCGCGCTGCGCAAGGCCTTCAACGTGCGCCCGGTGTACAAGCGCGTGGACAGTTGCGCGGCGGAATTCGCGACGACGACGGCGTACCTGTACTCGACCTACGAGGACGAATGCGAGGCGCAGCCGACCGGCCGGCGCAAGATCATGGTGCTCGGCGGCGGCCCCAACCGCATCGGCCAGGGCATCGAGTTCGACTACTGCTGCGTGCACGCCGCGCTGGCGCTGCGCGAGGACGGGTTCGAGACCATCATGGTCAACTGCAACCCGGAAACCGTGTCCACCGACTACGACACCTCCGACCGGTTGTATTTCGAGCCGCTGACGCTGGAAGACGTGCTCGAGATCGTCGAGCTGGAGAAGCCCGAGGGCGTGATCGTGCAATACGGCGGGCAGACCCCGCTGAAGCTGGCGAAGGCGCTGGAGGCCAACGGCGTGCCGATCATCGGCACCTCGCCCGATTCCATCGACCTCGCCGAGGACCGCGAACGCTTCCAGCAGCTGGTCGACGGGCTCGGCCTGCTGCAGCCGCCCAACCGCACCGCGCGCAGCGCCGAGGAAGCGCTGGGCCTGGCGCGCGAGATCGGCTATCCCATGGTGGTGCGCCCGAGCTACGTGCTCGGCGGCCGCGCGATGGAAGTGGTGCACGCCGACGCCGACCTCGAGCGCTACATGCGCGAGGCGGTGAAGGTCTCCAACGATTCGCCGGTGCTGCTCGACCGCTTCCTCGACCATGCGGTGGAAGTGGACATCGACGTCATCGCCGACCGCGGCGGCAACGTGCTGGTCGGCGGCGTGATGCAGCACATCGAGGAGGCCGGCGTGCATTCGGGCGACTCCTCCTGCTCGCTGCCGCCGTACTCGCTGTCCGAACGCACCCAGCAGCGCCTGCGCGAGCAGGTGGTGGCGCTGGCGAAGGCGCTGGACGTGGTCGGCTTGATGAACACCCAGTTCGCGGTGCAGGTCGACGAGCACGGCGAGGACGCGATCTTCCTGCTGGAAGTGAACCCGCGCGCCTCGCGCACGGTGCCGTTCGTATCCAAGGCCACCGGCCGGCCGCTGGCGAAGATCGCCGCGCGCTGCATGGCCGGCAAGTCGCTGGCCGAGCAGGATGCGACCGCGGAAATCGTGCCCGGCTACTATTCGGTGAAGGAAGCGGTGTTCCCGTTCGCCAAGTTCCAGGGCGTGGACCCGATCCTCGGCCCGGAAATGCGCTCCACCGGCGAGGTGATGGGCGTGGGCCGCAGCTTCGACGCCGCGTTCGCGCGCGCCGAGGAAGCGGCGAACATCAAGGCGCCGCAGCCGGGCAAGGCCTTCATCTCGGTGCGCGACCCGGACAAGGAACGGGTGCTGCCGATCGCGCGCGACATGCTCGCGCGCGGCTTCAGCATCGTCGCCACCAGCGGCACGGCCGATTTCCTCGGCGCCCACGGCGTGGCCTGCGAGCGCGTCAACAAGGTGATCGAGGGTCGCCCGCACATCGTCGACCTGATCAAGAACGGCGAAATCAGCTACATCGTCAACACCACCGAGGGGCGGCAGGCCATCGCCGACTCCTTCTCGATCCGGCGCGAGGCCCTGCAGCAGCGCGTCACCTATTCCACCACCGTGTCCGGCGCGAGCGCGTTGCTGCGCTCGCTGGACCACCGCGGCGCGGGCGACGTGCTCTCGCTGCAGGAACTGCACAAGGAACTTGCCGTGGAGAAGCAGGCATGAGCCGCGCCCCCATCACCGCGAAGGGCGCCGCGCGCCTGCGCGCGGAACTCGAGGAACTGAAGTCGGTCAAGCGCCCGGCGGTGATCAACGCGATCGCCGAGGCGCGCGCCCACGGCGACCTGAAGGAAAACGCCGAATACCACGCCGCGCGCGAGCAGCAGGGCTTCATCGAGGGCCGGATCAAGCACCTCGAGGCCGAGCTGTCGCACGCGCAGGTGATCGACGTGGGTACGCTCGCCGCCGGCGACAAGATCGTGTTCGGCGCCACCGTGGAACTGGCCGACGCCGATTCCGGCGAAGAGAGGATCTACCAGATCGTCGGCGACCTCGAGGCCGACATCAAGCAGGGGCTGATCGCCATTTCCTCGCCGGTGGCGCGCGCGCTGATCGGCAAGTTCGAAGGCGACAGCATCAGCATCGAGGCGCCCGGCGGCACCCGCGAGTACGAAATCCTCTCGGTGCGCTACCTCGGCTGAGCGCATGGCCCGCGCGGTCCTGCTGCTGCCCGAGCTTGCGCGCGTGTTCGCGGGAACCGCGCCGGTCGATGTCGCGCGCGCGCTCGGTCGCGCCGACCGCGCCGACGGCGATGCCGGGCGCGATGCGCAATGGCGCCGGCATTTCGCGCTGCTGCCCGATCGCCGCGCGGACGCCGCAATTTCGCGCCTGGCCGAACGCGGCGCGGACGCCGGCGAGCTGCGCCGGCACGCCTGGTTGCGGGTCGATCCCGCGCACCTGCGCGCCGGCATCAACGGCGTCGTGCTGCTCGGCACCGGCGAGGCGCTGGGCCTCGACGAAGCCGATTCCGCCGCCTTCCTGCCGGCGCTGAAGCCGCTGTTCGGCGATGCCGGCTTCGAACTCGACGCGCCGCACCCGGCGCGCTGGTACCTGCGCCTGCCGAGGGAAGCGAAGCTGCCGGCGTTCGCCTCGCCGGAAAACGCGCTGGGCGACGACGTGTTCGAGCACGCGCCGGAAGGTCCCGAGGCACGACGCTGGCAGGCGCTGATGAGCGAGGCGCAGGTGCTGCTGCACAACCATCCGCGCAACGCGCAACGCGCCGAGGCGGGCAGGGTGGCGCTGAACGCGCTGTGGCCCTGGGGCGAAGGGATCTTGCCCGACCACGCAATGGCGGCTTTTCCGAAGCTTTATTCCGACGATGTCCTGCTGCGCGGCCTTGCGCGACTGGCGAACATCGACGCCATGCCTTGCATGCCGCCGATCGCCGAAGACGCGCTATTCGACCTGCGCAAGGCCGATGTCGCGACCCTGCGGCCGATGCTCGACGCCCTGCATCGCGGCGAACTGCACGAACTGGTGCTGGATTTTTCCGACGGCCCGCGATTCACCTTGCGGCGCGCGCAGCGCTGGCGCTTGTGGCGCCGACCATTCGCGATGCCGGGCGCATGAGCGCGGTCCGCATCCGCCGGCGCGAAGCCGGGACGCAAGGCGACTGGCCCGAAAACTATCCGCCGCTGCTGCGGCGCTTGTACGCGGCGCGCGGCGCGGCCGGCCCGGCGCAGGCGCAACCGCGGCTCGCCGACCTGCCGTCGCCGGAAGCGATGCCGGGCATCGAGGCGGCGACCGCGCTGCTCGACGACGCGATTTCAAGCGACAGCCGCATCGTCGTGGTCGCCGATTTCGATTGCGACGGCGCCACCGCCTGCGCCACCGGCGTGCGCGGGCTGCGCATGCTCGGCGCCCGCAACCTCGCCTACGCGGTGCCCAACCGCGCGGTGCACGGCTACGGACTGACGCCGGCGCTGGTCGAAGAACTCGCCGGCCTGCGACCCGACCTGCTGGTCACCGTCGACCACGGCATTGCCTGCCATGCCGGCATCGCCGCGGCGCGCTCGCGCGGCTGGCGGGTGCTCGTCACCGACCACCACCTGCCCGGCGAAACGCTGCCGGACGCGAACGCCATCGTGAATCCCGCGCTGCCGGGCCATGCCTTCGGCAGCCGCGCGCTGGCCGGCGTCGGCGTGCTGTTCTACCTGCTGCTGGCGTTGCGCAAGCGATTGCGCGAACGCGGCCGCCTGCCGTCGCCGGAACCGGATCTTCCGGCATTGCTCGACCTGGTCGCGGTCGGCACCGTCGCCGACCTCGTGCCGCTGGACGCCTGCAACCGCGCGCTGGTGTCGGCCGGATTGCGCCGGCTGCGCGCGGGGCAGGGTTGCGCCGGCGTGAACGCGCTGGCGCAGGTCGCCGCGCGCGACATCGCGACCCTCAGCGCCGGCGACATCGGCTTCGGCATCGCGCCGCGGATCAACGCCGCCGGCCGGCTCGAGGACATGGCCGCCGGCATCGAATGCCTGCTCTGCGACGAGCCGGTGCGCGCGCTGGAACTGGCGACCGCGCTGGACGCGATCAACCGCGAACGCCGCGCGCTGCAACAGCAGACCACCGACGAGGCCGAGGCGGTGCTCGCGTCGATTTCGCCGGCGGCCGGCGATCCGCCCGTCGCCTTGTGCCTGCACGACCCGCAATGGCATGCCGGCGTGGTCGGCCTGGTCGCGTCGAAGCTGGCGCAACGCGCGCATCGCCCGGCGGTGGTGTTCGCGCCGGCGCAACCGGGCGGCGCCGAATTGCGCGGCTCCGCGCGTTCGATTCCCGGCCTGCACATCCGCGACGTGCTCGCCGCGGTGGATGCGGCGAACCCCGGCCTGGTCGAACGCTTCGGCGGCCACGCGATGGCCGCGGGGCTCACCCTGGCGGCGTCGAACCTGCCCGCGTTCGAAACCGCGCTGCGCGAAACGGTCGCGGCGATGCTCGATCCGGCCGTGCTGCAGGCCGAGTTGTGGACCGACGGCGAACTCGCGCCGGATGACTTCGATCGCGCCACCGCCGACCTGCTGCGCGACGGCGGGCCATGGGGACAGGGCTGGCCCGAGCCGTTGTTCGACGGCACGTTCGACGTGCTCGCCTGGCGCGTGGTCGGCGAACGCCACCTCAAGCTGGAACTGGGCCACGACGGCCGGCGCCTGAACGCCATTCACTTCGGCGGCTGGGACGGCGCCGAGCCGTCGCGGCGCGTGCGCATCGCCTACCGGCTGCAGGCGGACGACTGGCGCGGCGGCGATGCGGTGCAACTGGTGGTCGAGCACCGCGAAGCGGCCTGAATCGCTTCAATCGCCGAGCCTGGTCAGCGCCGCGCCGTAATGCGCCGCCACGTGGTCGGTCTTGTCGCTCCTGATCTCGTACTGCGGCTGGTCCGGCGTGGCGTGGTGGGTGTGTCCCTTGTAGTCGAAGTCGGCGGTATGCACCTTGATGATGCGTCCGCTGACGCGGCCGGCCTCCGAATTCCAGCCGACGTGGTCGCCCACCTTGAATCGCGTTGCCATGGGATGCCTCCTGCACGGGCCTGCAAGCCTGCCACGGCGGCGGTGCAGGCGTGGTCGATGCTAGAATTCCCGGCCATTTAGCGGGTGCAACGCCATGATCGAACTCAATCCCGTCCGAGCACGCATCGCCGACCTGACCGGTCGCCTCGACGCGCTCCGGGGGTATCTTTGACTACGACGCCAAGCGCGAGCGCCTGGAAGAAGTCGAACGCGAACTCGAGAACCCCGACATCTGGAACGATCCGGAACGCGCGCAGGCGCTGGGCCGCGAGCGTTCGATGCTCGACAAGACCGTCAACGGCATCCGCGACCTGAAGGATGGCCTCGGCGGCGCGGGCGAACTGCTCGAACTGGCCGAGATGGAGGACGACGAGGACACCGCGCTGGCGGTGGTCGCCGACGTCGATCGCTACGAGAAGGGCGTGGAACAGCTGGAATTCCAGCGCATGTTCTCCGGCAAGATGGATTCGGCCAACGCCTTCGTCGACATCCAGGCCGGCGCCGGCGGCACCGAGGCGCAGGACTGGGCCGAGATGCTGCTGCGCATGTACCTGCGCTGGGCCGAATCGCGCGGCTGGAAGACCGAACTGATGGAAGCCAGCGGCGGCGACGTGGCCGGGATCAAGTCGGCGACCTTCCGGGTCGAGGGCGAATACGCCTACGGCTGGCTGAAGACCGAGATCGGCGTGCACCGCCTGGTGCGCAAGTCGCCGTTCGATTCCGACAACCGCCGCCACACCAGCTTCACCAGCGTGTTCGTGTCGCCGGAAGTGGACGACGACATCGACATCGAGATCAACCCGGCGGACCTGCGCACCGACGTCTACCGTTCCTCGGGCGCCGGCGGCCAGCACGTCAACAAGACCGAGTCGGCGGTGCGCATCACCCACATCCCGACCAACACGGTCGTCGCCTGCCAGACCGGGCGCAGCCAGCACCAGAACCGCGACACCGCGATGAAGATGCTGGCCGCCAAGCTGTACGAGCTGGAAGTGCAGAAGCGCAACGCCGAGAAGGACGCGCTGGAAGCGACCAAGTCCGACATCGGCTGGGGCAGCCAGATCCGCAACTACGTGCTCGACCAGAGCCGGATCAAGGACCTGCGCACCGGCGTCGAGCGCAGCGACACGCAGAAGGTGCTGGACGGCGACCTCGACGAATTCGTGGAGGCCAGCCTCAAGTCGGGGCTGGAAGCCGGGTCGAAACGCAGCGATGCGGCCTGAGGCCGCGGTCGCCTGGTACGCGCTGCCGATGCTCGCGGCGGCCATGGCTGGCCCGCTGCACGCCGAAGACCGGGTCTTGCGCGGTTCGATCGGCCCGTACCCGGTGGTGATGGAACTGGACGCGGACGGCGATGAGGCGTTCGGCACCTACTTCTACGAGAAGTACCGCCAGGACATCCCGTTGCGCGGCAAGTCGACCCAGGCCGGCATCGCGTTGAGCTCGGCGGCCTACGACGACGATGAAGCCAGGGCGGACCATTTCGTCCTCGTCGCCGATGGCGATGGCCTCAAGGGCCGCTTCGTCCATGGCAAGGGCAAGCCGCTGCCGGTGGAACTGCATCCGGTCGCGCCCGGTTCCGTGCCCGATCCGCGCCCCGACCTGGCCTTGCATGCGCCGTTGCCGGACTACGAACGCCTGCGGCTCGCGGGCCTGCGCTTCCTGCCCGGCAAGGAGGAAACCGTCGGCGGCAAGTACCGCATCCAGTGGCTGACGGAACCGTTGTCCGGCATCGCGATGTTCCATGTCGTCGCCGGCTACCCCGAAACCGCGATGGCCGCGATCAACCGCGTGGTCGATCGCGATTTCTACGGCAATCTTTCGCAACATTTCGGTTGCGCGGACGGGGAGGGCGGCTCGGGCGACGAATCGACCGAAGTCTCCAGCCACTACCTCGACGCACGCTTCGTGAGCTACGCCGTGTCGAGCAGTTGGAGCTGCTACGGCGCGGCGCATCCGGATTTCGGCGTCGCCGGCACCACCATCGATACGCGAACCGGTCGCGAACTCGCGCTGGAGGATGTCTACTTCCTCGGCACGGGCGCGGCGCCGGCCGAGGACTCCGACGCCTGGTACGCCTACCGCGACGACGTGTTCTCCCCCGCGGTGGTCGCGCTGTTCCAGCGCCTGTACCCGGACAGGATGAAGCCGAACGGCGAGGACGAGTGCGATTACGCGGATCCCTCGGTGTGGGCGTTCGCCCCGTGGCATCTCACCGATCGCGGCCTGTACCTGGGCGCCTACTTCGCGCGCGTCGCCCGCGCCTGCGACAATCCGGAATGGTCCTTCGTCCCGTACGGCGAACTCCAAAAAAACAACCCCGCGTTGTTCAAGCCCTAACATCGAAAGGGGTTCGCGCCGCCCGGCTCGGCCCCGACACCCGCGAGTCTCCATGAGCGAACCGACCGACAACCAGCCCATCGACGAGAACAAGCTCATCGCCGAGCGCCGCGGCAAGCTGGCCGCGCTGCGCGGGCAGGGCGTCGCCTTCCCGAACGATTTCCGCCGCGCCGACTTCGCCGGCGACCTGCAGGCCGAATACGCCGATGCGGAGACCTGGACCGGCGAGGCGCTGGAAGCGACCGGCCGCCGCGTCGCCATCGCCGGCCGCATGCTCGCCAAGCGCGTCATGGGCAAGGCCGCGTTCGCGACCGTGCAGGACATGAGCGGGCGCATCCAGCTGTTCCTGCAATCGACCGCGCTGGGCGAGGCCTACGACGCGTTCAAGGGCTGGGACATCGGCGACATCGTCGCGGCGCAAGGCTCGCTGATGCGCACCAGGACCGGCGAGCTGTCGGTCAAGGTGGAATCGCTGCGCCTGCTGGTGAAGTCGCTGCGTCCGTTGCCGGACAAGTTCCACGGCCTCGCCGACGTCGAGCAGCGCTACCGCCAGCGCTACGTCGACCTCATCGTCACCCCGGAAGCGCGCGAGGTGTTCGTCGCGCGTTCGC
This sequence comes from Thermomonas sp., assembly GCA_044226035.1. Classification (GTDB taxonomy): domain Bacteria; phylum Pseudomonadota; class Gammaproteobacteria; order Xanthomonadales; family Xanthomonadaceae; genus Pseudoluteimonas. The sequence goes on from JBGAHT010000010.1 coordinate 15,087, forward strand.
GCATCGTCGCCGCGATCCGCCGCTGGCTGGACGCGCGCCGTTTCCTGGAAGTGGAAACGCCGATGATGCATTACATCGCCGGCGGCGCGACGGCCCGGCCGTTCACCACCCACCACAACGCGCTCGACCTCGACCTGTTCCTGCGCGTGGCGCCGGAGCTGTACCTGAAGCGGCTCGTGGTCGGCGGCCTCGAGCGCGTGTACGAGATCAACCGCAATTTCCGCAACGAAGGCGTTTCGACCCGACACAACCCGGAGTTCACCATGCTCGAGTTGTACGAGGCCTACGCCGCGTACACCGAGGTGATGGACCTGACCGAAGCCATGATCCGCGACGTCGCGCGCGAGGCGATGGGCGGCACCGCGTTCGAGTGGGACGGCAACGCGATCGACCTCGGCCCCGCGTTCCGCCGCTGGAAGCTGGAAGAGGCCGTGCGCGAACTCAACCCGGAGATTTCCGCCGCCGATTGCCGCGACCGCGAGGCGCTGGCCGCGCACTGCGCACGGCTCGGCGTGCACGTGAAGCCGGGCTACGGCTGGGGCAAGCTGCTGCTGGAAATCTTCGAGAAGACGGTCGAGGCGGGGCTGATCCGGCCCACTTTCGTCACCCATTACCCCGTGGAGGTCTCGCCGCTGGCGCGCGAATCGGACACCGAACCGGGGATCACCGACCGTTTCGAGCTGTTCGTCGGCGGCAAGGAGCTGGCCAACGGTTTCTCCGAATTGAACGACCCCGAGGACCAGGCCGCGCGTTTCCGCGCCCAGGTCGCGGCCAAGGAGGGCGGCGACGACGAGGCCATGCACTACGACGCCGACTACATCCGGGCGCTGGAAACCGGCCTGCCGCCGACCGGCGGGCTGGGCGTGGGCATCGACCGCCTGGTGATGCTGCTGACCGGTTCGTCCTCGATCCGCGACGTGCTGCTGTTCCCGTACATGCGGCCCGAAAACGCGACCTGATCCACGTTATTTCCTTTTGGCTCCGAGCGGGGAGCGGTCCCGGCCGCGCGTGGCACGGCTCTTGCATCAAACCACTTGTCACGGGCGGGAATTGCGCAGACGATGCCCGGGTCGAAGAATCCCGTATTGATCCGGATGGAGGGGGAGGCGCTTGGACATCGTCATCGTCGATGATCAGCCCTCCGCGCGCACCATGCTCCGGCACATCGTGCAGGACATCGGGCCGCAGCTCGACGTCTACGATTTCGGCGAACCCGACACCGCGCTCGCGTGGTGCAACACGAACCGGCCGGACCTGCTGCTGCTGGACTACCGCATGCCCGGCATGGACGGGCTGGAGCTGGCCAAGGCCTTCCGCAAGCCGCTGCGCAACCGCGACGTGCCGATCGTGCTGGTGACCGTGGTCGGCGACGAGCCCATCCGCCAGGCCGCGCTCGACGCCGGCGTCATCGATTTCCTGGTCAAGCCGATCCGTCCGCGCGAACTGCGCGCCCGCTGCCGCAACCTGCTGCAGCTGCGCCAGCAATCCGAATCGGTGAAGCAGCGCGCGCTGTCGCTGGAGCAGCGCCTGCTGGCGAGCATGCACGAGGTCGAGGAACGCGAACGCGAAACCCTGTCGCGGCTCGCGCGCGCGATCGAACTGCGCGATACCGGCACCAGCGCCTACCTCGAACGCATGGCGCACGTCGCCGGCCTGATCGCCGAGGGCCTCGGCCTGCCCGAGGAGCGGGTGCGCACCATCGAGCTGGCCGCGCCGCTGCACGACATCGGCAAGATCGCCATCCCCGATTCGCTGCTGATGAAGCCCGGCCCGCTCGACGACGGCGAACGCAAGCGCATGCAGCAACACCCGTCCATCGGCTACCAGCTGCTCGAGGACAGCCACAACCGCTTCATCCAGATCGGCGCGCGCATCGCGCTGCACCACCACGAGCGCTACGACGGCAGCGGCTATCCGCACGGGCTTGCGGGCAAGGACATCCCGCTCGAGGCGCGCATCGTGACCGTGGCCGACGTGTTCGACGCGCTGATCTCGCCGCGCCCGTACAAGCGGGCATGGAGCGTCGAGGAGGCGCTGGACTACATCCGCGGGCAGAGCGGCAAGATGCTCGATCCGGATTGCGTGCAGGCGCTGGTCGGCAACCTGCCGCGCCTGTACGAGATCTGCGAACGCTATTCCACGAGCGCGGTGCATGTCGCCCGGGACTGACATCACGGTGCGTTGGCCGGAACGGCTGAAGCAGCGGTTCTCGCAGCGCCCGGACAGCGAGCACGGGCAGGCGCTGGTCCGGCTGGCGGTGCTGAGCGTGGTCCTGGTCTACCTGCTGCTGCACGGCCCCGGCGACGGCGGCGTGGCGGAATACCGCAGCGTGCTGGCGATGGTCGGCATCGGCTTCGTCGTCGGCGTCGGCATCGTGCTCGGGATCGCGCTGCGGCCCGGGGTTTCGCACCTGCGCCGCGGCATCGGCATGCTCGCCGACTACGCACTGATGGCGGCGGCGATGATCCGCCTCGGCGAACCGCTGGCCTGGGTTTACGTGATCCTGATGTGGGTCACCGTCGGCAACGGCTTGCGTTACGGCAATCGTTACCTGCGCGTCGCGGTCGCGCTGGCCGCGTGCAGCTTCGGCTGCGTGCTCGCGTTCAACCCGTACTGGGCGCAGAACCGCGTCCTCGGGATCGGCTTGCTGATCGGCCTGGTCGCGGTGCCGCTGTACCTGTCCGGGCTGCTGCGCGCGCTGACCCACGCGACCGAGGAAGCGCGCCGGGCGAACCAGGCCAAGACCCGGTTCCTCGCCAACATGAGCCACGAGTTCCGCACGCCGCTCAACGGCCTGGCGGGCATGTCGGAACTGCTGGCGACCACCCGGCTCGACGCCGAACAGCGCGAATGCGTCAACACCATCCAGGCCTCGACGCGCAGCCTGTTGTCGCTGGTGCAGGACGTGCTTGACATCTCCGCGATCGAAGCGGGCAAGCTCAAGTCCGAACTGGTCGATTTCTCGTTGCGCGAGCTGATCGACGGGATCGGGCTGGTGCTGCTGCCGTCCGCCCGGGCCAAGCGCATCGACTACGTGTCGCTGGTCGCCGCCGATGTCCCCGACGCGCTGCACGGCGATGCGGTGCACCTGCAACAGGTGCTGCTGAACCTCGCCGGCAACGCGATCAAGTTCACCGATCGCGGTTCGGTCCGGCTGGAAGTGGCGCTAGCGGCCAACGCCGGCCCGCAGGCGCGGCTGCGGTTCGCCGTGGTCGACACCGGCATCGGCATTCCCGCGAGCGCGCGAGCGCGATTGTTCGAGGCCTTCGAGCAAGCCGATGCCAGCCTCTCGCGCCGCTATGGCGGCACCGGGCTCGGCACCACGATCGCCAAGGGCCTGACCGAGGCGATGGGCGGCCGCATCGGCTTCGAAAGCACCGAGAACAGCGGCAGCCGGTTCTGGGTGGAATTGCCGTTCGAAGTCACCGCCGCCGGCAGGCCCGCCGCCGAACCCGTGCCTGGCATCGCCGCGGATACGCGCAACGTCATCGCCTTCGGCGACGTGTTCCGGCGCCATCGCGCGCGCGTGCGCCCGATGCAGATCCTGGTCGCCGACGACCACGTCGCCAACCGCATGGTGCTGGAACGCATGCTGCAGAAGGCCGGCCACCACGTCGTGACCGTCGACAACGGCGAGGACGCGCTGTCCGCGCTGGAAGCCGGTGGATTCTCGACGGCGATCGTCGACCTGCACATGCCTGGCGTGAACGGGCTCGACCTGCTGCGCGAACTGCGTGTGATGGAGGCGGGCGGCGGCAAGCGAACGCCGGTTCTGGTGCTCAGCGCCGACGTCACCCCCGAATCGATCCAGCGTTGCCAGCAAGCAGGTGCGCGCGCGTTCCTGCCCAAGCCGGTGGTCGCTTCGCGCCTGCTGGACGCGCTTGCCGAAATCGCCAACAGTGGCCAGGTCGTTTCCGCGCCGGCACCGCTGCGGTTCGACCTGCCGCCGCTGCAGGACAACGTGTTCGATGCCGCCGTGCTCGAGGAGCTCAGCGGGCTCGGCATGGGCGAGGAGTTCGAACGCGAATTCATCGCGCAGTGCCTGCGCGATGCGGAGGGCTGCCTGGAAATGCTCGCGCAGGCCGGCGATGCGGAACAGTGGGACGCGTTGCGCGACCACGCGCACGCGTTGAAGGGCGTCGCCAGCAACCTCGGCCTGGTCAGGCTCGCCGGCGAGAGCAGCGATCTGATGCGGATCGCGGCGTGGCAGCTGTCGCGCGAATGGCGCCAGCGCCTGCAGAACCTGCGCGACCGGCTCGCCCAGGGCCGTGCCGCGCTGGACGCGCGCGGCACCCGTGCCGCACGCGACAGCGAAACCAACTGAACCCGGCGCGTCCGCTCAAGCCGCCGCTTCGGCTCCGGCCCGCCGCGACTGCGCACGCACGATCCGATCCATGGTCCGCAGCGAACGGTCGCCGAGCGCGAGCGCGGTATCGACCCACACTTCGGTGATGCCCATCAGTTCGTCGTAGCCAACCGGCTGCGCGATCGAGCGCACGGCGTTGAGCGCGAGGTGCGCGTGCGGCGCGCGCTGCTGCTGGCGGATGATCTCCTGCACGGCCGCTTCGCCTTCGCCCTTGGGGACGAGCACGTCGACGATGCCCATGCGATGCAGGTCCTCGGCGCTGTGCATGTTGCCTTCGAGGATGATCTTTTCCGCAAGCTGCGGCGTGACCCGCTTGCACAGGAAGGAATAGGCGCCCATGCCCGGGAACAGTCCGAACAGGACTTCCGGCAGGCCCATGCTCACGCCTTCCTCGGCCACGATGGTCTGGCAGGCGAGGGCGAGCTCCATGCCGCCGCCGAGGGCATCGCCCTGCACCAGCGCGATGGTGCGCACGTCGCCGCCGAGCGATGCGTGCAGGTGGTAGACGCCGTCCACGCAACGGCGCGCGTACGCCAGCAATTGTTCGCGGTTGTTCTCGCGGATCAGGCGCGAGAACAGCTCGAGGTCGCCGCCGAGGTTGAAGGCGCTGGCGTCGGAGGCGAGCACGACATGGCGCAGCGCGCCCGGCTTGCGCTGGTTTTCGCGCAGAGTGATGGACGTCAGGAAACTCCACATGTCGTCCATGAGCGCGGTACGGAAGCATGGCCTCGCGCCCTGCTGGATGTCCGCATGCATGTACAGCCAGTGTGCGGTGCCGGCGGGGTCGGATTCGACCCGCACGGTCGGGTAGGAACGAGTACGGTGCAACCGTTCGATCGAGCTCATTGGATAGTCCCCTCTGCCGCCAGGCGACCGGTCGGGCACGGGGGATGGCGGCTGGTGAGGTAGGCACGCCCGACGGATGCTTCTATGCGCCCCTCCGGGGCGCGACGCAAGCTTTTTCGGAAATTCGGGCCGAAAAGTGGGGGCGAGTGGGCTTTTTCCCGACCGTTCAGGCCGGGGTGGATTCCGCGCGGAGCTCCTTGCGCAGGATCTTGCCGACGTTGCTCTTGGGCAGGGAATCGCGGAATTCGATGTACCTGGGCAGCTTGTAGCCGGTCAGGTTTTCCCTGCAGAAGGCCTTGACCTGGTCGGCGGTCAGCGCCGGGTCCTTGCGCACGATGAACACCTTCACCGCCTCGCCGGATTTGTCGTCGGGAACGCCGATGGCCGCGACTTCCAGCACCCCGGGCATCATCGCGACCACGTCCTCGATCTCGTTCGGGTACACGTTGAAGCCCGAAACCAGGATCATGTCCTTCTTGCGGTCGACGATGTAGAAATAGCCGCGCTCGTCCATGCGCGCCATGTCGCCGGTGTGCAGCCAGCCGTCGCCGTCGATGACCTTGGCGGTCTCCTCGGGCCGTTGCCAGTACCCCTTCATCACCTGCGGGCCCTTGACGCAAAGCTCGCCGATTTCGCCCGTTGCGAGCACCTTGCCGGCGTCGTCCTTCACGCACACGTCGGTGGACGGGAGCGGCAGGCCGATCGAGCCGTTGTAGTCCTTCAGGTCCAGCGGGTTGATGCACACGCCGGGCGAGGTTTCGGTCAGGCCGTAGGCTTCGGCGAGGGTACAGCCGGTGACCTGCTTCCACTTTTCCGCCACCGCGCGCTGCACCGCCATGCCGCCGCCGAGGGTGACCTTCAGGTGCGAGAAATCCAGCTGCTCGAACCCCGGGGTGTTGAGCAGGCCGTTGAACAGGGTGTTGACGCCGGGCAGGATCGAGAACGGCACCGACTTCAGGATCTTGACGAACTCGGGCATGTCGCGCGGGTTGGTGACCAGCACGCTGTGCGCGCCGATGCGCATGAACACCATGGCGCAGGCCGTGAGCGAGAAGATGTGGTACAGCGGCAGCGCCGCGATCGCGACTTCCTGCCCGCGGTCGAGCGACAGCGTGACCCAGGCGCCGACCTGCTGCATGTTGGCGATCATGTTCGCGTGGGTCAGCATCGCGCCCTTGGCGACGCCGGTGGTACCGCCGGTGTACTGCAGGAAGGCGATGTCGTCGTGGCCGATCGCCACCTCGGGCAGGGGATGCATCTGGCCCAGCGTCAGCGCGTCGCGGAAGCGCACCGCGCCCTCGATGCGATAGTCGGGCACCATCTTCTTCACGTACTTCAGCACGAAGTTGACGATGGAGCCCTTGGGGAAGCCGAGCATGTCGCCGAGGCCGCTGGTGATGGCGCGCACCCCGGGCAGGTGCTCCAGCACCTCCTGCACGGTGCCGCCGAAATTGTCGAGCACCAGGATCGCCTTCGCGCCCGAGTCCTCCAACTGGTGGCGCAGTTCGCGCGCGGTGTACATCGGGTTGACGTTGACCACGGTCAGGCCCGCGCGCAGCACGCCGAAGATCGCGACCGGGTACTGCAGGCAGTTCGGCAGCATGATCGCGACGCGATCGCCTTTCTTCAGCTGCAGCTCACCGAGCAGGTAGGCGGCGAACTGCCGGCTGAGGCGGTCGACGTCGGCGAAGGTCAACGCCTTGCCGAAATTGGAGAAGGCGGGGCGGTCCCGGTAATCGGCATGGGCCCGGTCGAGCACGGCGATGATCGACGGGTATTCGCCGACATCGATGGCTGCTGGAACGCCCGACGGATAGTTGTCCAGCCACGGACGTTCAAGGCTCATGCGCGATCTCCCCCGCCGTCTCGTGGCACGATGCGGACGAGTACGGTTGCGCTAGGATTTGAGCATAGGGTCGGAACACTGACAAGGCGAGGGAAGGCGTGTTTGCCGCATTGCAGCATGGAATCGGACGCGCCTGGCCGCATCCATGGGCGTTGGCGCTGGTGGCTGCGCTCGCGTTGGTCGCCGGGTGCGCGCGTACCCCGCCGGAACAGGCGGTCCGCCAGCAGATCGAGGCGATGCAAGCCGCCATCGACGCCCGCGACGCCGGCGCGGTGGACGACCTGCTCGCCGATGATTTCATCGGCGAAGACGGCCTCGACCGCCAGGGCGCGCGGCACCTCGCCGCGGGCCTGTTCCTGCAGTATCGCGACATCTCGGCGAAGCTCGGTCCGGTGACGGTCGAACTGCGCGGCGATCGCAATGCCGTCGCGCGTTTCAACGTGCTCGCGACCGGCGGCTCCGGCGGCCTGCTGCCGGACAGCGGGCAGGCATATCAGGTCGAAACCGGGTGGCGGCTGGTCGATGGCGAATGGAAGCTGCTCAGCGCCAACTGGACGCCGAAACTGTAGGAGCGCACCTTGGGGCGCGACCGTTCCAGCGAAAACCGGTCGCGCCTTGAAAGGCGCTCCTACGGATGGATCACGCCGCCTTCTTCGCCGCCAATTGCCGCAGCACGTACTGCAGGATGCCACCGTTGCGGGTGAAACGGCGCGCATGCGCGGCATCGCCGCGCGCGCCGATGAACGCCCGAGCGCTGCGCGCGAGGGCCGGGCTTCCGCCTGGCCGGAAACCCTTACGCCGCCTTTTTCGCCGCCAGTTGCCGCAGCACGTACTGCAGGATGCCACCGTTGCGGAAGTACTCGACTTCCTTCGGCGTCAGCAGCAGCACCTTCACTTCGAAGGTCTTGCTGCTGCCGTCCGCCTTCATCGCGGTGACGGTCGCGGTCTTGGACGCGCCGTCCTGCAAGCCGGAGACGTCGAAGGTTTCGGAACCATCGAGGCCGAGGGTCTGCGCGTTCTCGCCGTCCCTGAACTGCAGCGGCAGCACGCCCATGCCGACCAGGTTGCTGCGATGGATGCGCTCGAAGCTCTCGGCGATCACCGCCTTCACCCCCAGCAGGATGGTGCCCTTGGCCGCCCAGTCGCGCGAGGAGCCGGTGCCGTATTCCTTGCCGGCGAGCACCACCAGCGGCGTGCCGTCGGCCTTGTACTTCATCGCCGCGTCGTAGATCGCCAGCTTCTCGCCGGCGCCGCCGGCCTTGCCGAAGTACAGCGTGTTGCCGCCTTCCTCGCCGCCCAGCATCAGGTTCTTGATGCGGATGTTGGCGAAGGTGCCGCGCACCATCACGTCGTCGTTGCCGCGGCGCGAACCGTAGCTGTTGAAGTCGGCCGGCTGCACGCCGCGCGACACCAGGAAGCGGCCCGCGGGCGAGTCCTTCTTGATGTTGCCGGCCGGGCTGATGTGGTCGGTGGTGATCGAATCGCCGAACAGGCCGAGCACGCGCGCACCATGGATGTCGTCGATGGAACCGACCCGCATCGTCATGCCGTCGAAGTAGGGCGGGTTCTTGATGTAGGTCGAGGCCGCGTCCCAGGCGAAGGACTGGCCTTCCGGCGAGGCGATGGTGTTCCAGCGCGAATCGCCCTTGAACACGTCGGCGTAGTTCTGCGCGAACAGCTCCGGCCCGACGGTCGCGGCGATGGTGTCGCCGATGTCCTTGTTGCTCGGCCAGATGTCGCGCAGGTACACGGCGTTGCCGTCGCCGTCCTTGCCGAGCGGTTCCCGGGTCAGGTCGATGTTGACCGTGCCGGCGATGGCGTAGGCCACCACCAGCGGCGGCGAGGCGAGGTAGTTCGCCTTCACCTCCGGATGCACGCGGCCCTCGAAGTTGCGGTTGCCCGACAGCACCGAGGCGACGACGAGCTCGTTTTCGGCGATGCCCTTCGACACTTCGTCCGGCAGCGGGCCGGAATTGCCGATGCAGGTGGTGCAGCCGTAGCCGACCACGAAGAAGCCGAGCTTCTCCAGGTCGTCGAGCACGCCGGCCTTCTTCAGGTAGTCGGTGACCACCAGCGAGCCCGGGCCGAGCGAGGTCTTGACCCACGGCGCGGCCTTGAGGCCCTTGGCCACCGCGTTGCGCGCCAGCAGGCCGGCACCGAGCATCACCGCGGGGTTGGAGGTGTTGGTGCAGGAGGTGATCGCGGCGATCACCACCGAACCGTCGGACAGTTCGGCATCCTGGTCGCGGATGCGGATCTTCGACTTCGGCTTGGCGGCGAGGTGTTCGGCCATCTGCTGGTCGCCGCCTTCGCCGTCCTCGCGGTTGATCGCGTCGGCCACCGCGCCGTTGGTCTTGCGGTTCGCGGTCAGCGCCTTCAGCGCTTCGTCGAAATTGGCGTGCACGTCCTGCAGCAGCACGCGGTCCTGCGGGCGCTTGGGACCGGCGAGCGAAGGCTGCACGCTGCCCATGTCCAGCTCCAGCGTGGCCGAGTAGCTGGCGTGCGGCGAATCGGCGTCGTGCCACAGGCCCTGCGCCTTGGCGTAGGCCTCGACCAGCGCGACCTGCGCATCGCTGCGGCCGGACAGGCGCAGGTAGTTCAGCGATTCCGCGTCGATCGGGAAGATGCCGCAGGTGGCGCCGTATTCGGGCGCCATGTTGGCGATGGTCGCGCGGTCGGCCAGCGGCAGGTGCTGCAGGCCGTCGCCGAAGAATTCCACGAACTTGCCGACCACGCCGAGCTTGCGCAGCATCTGGGTCACGGTCAGCACCAGGTCGGTGGCGGTCGCGCCTTCGGGCAGCTTGCCGCTCAGCTTGAAGCCGACCACCTGCGGAATCAGCATCGAGGAAGGCTGCCCCAGCATCGCGGCCTCGGCCTCGATCCCGCCCACGCCCCAGCCGAGCACGCCGATGCCGTTGATCATGGTGGTGTGCGAATCGGTGCCGAACACGGTGTCCGGGAACGCCCACGTGTTGCCGTCCACCTCGCGTTCGACCACCACGCGCGCGAGGTGCTCGAGGTTCACCTGGTGCACGATGCCGGTGTTCGGCGGCACCACCTTGAAGTTGCCGAAGGCCTTCTGGCCCCAGCGCAGGAAGCTGTAGCGCTCGGCGTTGCGCTCGAATTCGATCTTGCCGTTGAGGTCGAGCGCGTCCGGGCGGCCGAACACGTCGACCTGCACCGAATGGTCGATGACCAGTTCCGACGGGATCAGCGGGTTGATCTGTTCGGCCTTGCCGCCGAGCTTCACCACCGCGTCGCGCATCGCCGCGAGGTCGACCACGCAGGGCACGCCGGTGAAGTCCTGCAGCACCACGCGCGCCGGCATGAACGCGATTTCGGTGTCCGGCTCCGCCTTCGGGTCCCACTTCGCCACCGCCTCGATGTGCTCCTTGCCGACGGTGACGCCGCCGTCCTCGTGCCGGAGCAGGTTCTCCAGCAGGATCTTCATCGAGTAGGGCAGTTTCGACAGGTCGAACCGCTCGCCGAGCTTGGGCAGGCTGGCGTAGGTGTAGGACTTGCCGTTGACGGCGAGTTGGGCGCGGGTGGCGAAGGAATCGGCCATGGGGGCTCCGGCAGGAAGGGGGGCGGGCAGAAACACCGCATCGAACCCCGTAATTATGCCGGAATCGCCCCGCGAACGCCCAGCCGACTTAGCCCAGCAGGGTATCGATCCCGTCCCGCAGCGCGCGCTTGCGCAGCAGGAAATCCCACAGCGTGCCGTCGAGCTGGCGCCACAGCACCGCCGAACGCAAGGCCGCGAGCAGGGCGGCGCGCACTTCGCCGACGAGGTCGGCCTGGGCGAGGTAGTGCGGGTTGCCCTGGACCATGATCCGCGGCCGCAGCGGGCTGATGTGCTCGACGTAGATGCGGGCGAGGCCGGCCAGTACGTCGCGGTCGAGCGACCCGCGCGCCTGCGCCAGCGGCGCCAGCGTGTCGATCCGCTCGCGCACGCCGTCCACCGCGCCTTCGTCAGCGACGAAATGCCGTTCCACCTGCAGCAAGGCCAGCGCCAGCCGCGGCAACAGCGGGTCGCGCGCCTGGTTGCCGAAATGCGCGCGCAGGATGCGCAGGCCGGGCGCGACCGACGCGACGCCGCCGTACACCGCCGCGGGCGTGTCGGCATCGATCCGGAACACGCTTTCGACCAGCGGCTGCAGGTGCGCGCCATCGGCCTGGCCGGTGTCGGCGAGGCGGCGCACCTGCGCCAGCGCCTGGGCCATGCCGGCGAGCGCCAGCAGCCGGTCCTCGAACGCGCTCATGCCGCGGCCCCGGTGGCGAGGGCGGGGGCGTCGGTGCGTTCGATCACGCCGCCGCCGAGGCAGGCGTCGCCGGCGTAAAGCACCAGCGACTGCCCGGGCGTGACCGCGCGCTGCGCACGCGCGAAACGCACTTCCACGCCGCCATCCTCGCGTACGCGGACCTCGCATTCCTCGTCCGGCTGGCGGTAGCGCGTCTGCGCGGTGCAGGAAAACCGCGTCGCCGGCGGCGCGCCGGCGATCCAGTGCACGGGCTCGGACCACAGCGTGCGCGATTGCAGCCACGGGCCGTCGTGGCCCTGGTCGACGTACAGGATGTTGTTCGCGACGTCCTTGCCGACCACGAACCACGGCGCCTGCGGCCGCCCGCGCACGCCGCCGAGCTGCAGCCCTTCGCGCTGGCCGAGCGTGTAGAAGAACACGCCGGGATGTTCGCCCACGCGCACGCCTTCGGGGGTGCGGATCTCGCCGCCGCGCATGGGTAGGTAGCGCGACAGGAATTCGCGGAAATCGCGTTCGCCGATGAAGCAGATGCCGGTGGAATCCTTCTTCGCCGCGGTCGGCAAACCAGCCTCGGCGGCGATCGCGCGAACCTGCTGCTTGTGCAGTTCGCCCAGCGGGAAGCGCGTCGCGGCCAGTTGTTCCTGCCCGAGCTGGTGCAGGAAGTAGCTCTGGTCCTTGCCGCGGTCGAGGGCGCGCAGCAGGCGGAACGCATTGCCTTCGCGCCCGACGCGGGCGTAATGCCCGGTGGCGATCCGTTCCGCGCCGAGCTCGCGCGCGGCGTCGAGGAAATGCTTGAACTTGATCTCCCGGTTGCACAGCACGTCGGGGTTGGGCGTGCGCCCGGCGGCGTATTCGGAGAGGAAGTGCGAAAACACGTCCTGGTGGTATTCGCGGGAGAAATCGCGGAAATGGATCGGGACGCCCAACCGGCCGCAGACCGCGACCGCGTCGCGGCGGTCGTCTTCGGCGCGGCAGTCGCCGCTGCCGTCGTCGTTCCAGTTGCGCATGAACAGGCCCGCGACCTCGACGCCCTCGCGTTGCAGCAACAACGCGGCGACCGACGAATCCACGCCGCCCGAAATGCCCACCAGTACCTTGCCCGCGTTCATGCCAGCTGCTGCGCCAGGTCCAGCGGATGCCGGCGCCCGGCGAGGAAATCCTCGACCACCTTCGCCACCAGCGGGCTGCGGTGGCGTTCGCGCATGGCGAACAGTTCCGAAGGCGTGGCCCAGAACGCGCGCACGATGCCTTCGTCCAGGCGCCGCGCCGGATCGTGCGACACCGGCTCGGCGGCGAAGGCGAAGCGCAGGTAGTGGCGCCCGGCGTTGCCGTTCGCAGGCGGCGCTTTCCACTGGTAGGCGCCGACGAACGCGGTCAGGCGCACGTCCCAGCCGGTTTCCTCGCGGGTTTCGCGCAAGGCGGCCTCGGCCAGGCTTTCGTCCGGTTCCAGGTGCCCGGCCGGCTGGTTCAGCACCAGCTGCCCGGACACGCGTTCCTCCACCACCAGCAGGCGGCCGTCGCGCAGCACCACCGTGGCGACGGTGACGTCGGGTTGCCAGAAACGTCCTTCGCGATAGCTCACGGCTCAGAGGTCGTCGGACTGGGAATGTTCCAGTTCGAAGTTGTCCGCGGTCTCGGCCGCCAGCGACAGGATCTTGTCGAACTGCTCGGCGGTCAGTTCGCCCGCCGGCACCTTGACCGCGTAGTAAGCGCCGTCGCCGCGCAATTCCCAGGCGCCGAGCTTGAGGTTGCCGCTGGCCTTCAGCAGCGCGTTGGCGTCCTCGGCGGCGAGGCCGTCCTCGTCCACCTCCAGCGCCGGGGCGAACACGTCGTAGACCGGCATGCCGGCGAAGGTTTCCGGGGTGCCGCCGATGTAGACCAGCTGCGAGCGCTTTTCCCTGGTCCACTCGATGACGATCTTGTAGTCGCCGTCCTTGTCCACCTCGTAGGGCGTGCCGGCCTGCTTGAGCAGGGATTCGATGGTGGCGTCGGCCGCGCGCGCATGGCCGGGTGCGAGCGCCAGGCCGGCGGCGATGACTGCGGCGACGGCGGCGGATGGGCGGATCATGGCGTGCTCCGGTCGTGCCGGGACCCGCGTCCCGGCTTGCGGGCATTGTCCGGGCCGGCGGCGGCGGCGTCCACCGCGACCCGATGGCGACGCCCTGTAAAATGCGCGCATGCCGACCGAACGCGACCACGAACACGGACATGGCCTGGCGGTGGAAACCGCCAAGCCCGAGCTGGCGCGGCCGCCGCTGTACAGCGTGCTGCTGCTCAACGACGACTACACCCCCATGGATTTCGTGGTGGAGGTGCTGGTGCGCTTCTTCGCCATGGACATCGAGCGCGCCACCCAGGTCATGCTCCACGTCCACACCCGCGGGCGCGGCGTCTGCGGCCTGTACACCCGCGAGGTGGCCGAGTCCAAGGTCGCGCAGGTGAACGAATATTCAAGGCTGAACCAGCACCCGCTGCTGTGCACGATGGAAAAGGGGTAGAAGGGACTTGTGCAGGGGCGGTGGCCGCCCCCACATCGTGACCATCGATTCCGGAGGTTCACGCCCATGTTCAGCAAGGATCTCGAGCACACCATCGGGCAGTGCTACAAGCGCGCCCGCGAGGCGCGGCACGAGTACATGACGGTCGAGCACCTGCTGCTCGCGCTGCTCGACAACCCGTCCGCCGAGGGCGTGCTCAAGGCCACCAGCGCCGACATCCCGCGCCTGCGCGCCGACCTGGAGCAGTCCATCGCCGATTCGGTCTCGGTGCTGCAGGACGAGATCGAGCGCGACACCCAGCCCACGCTGGGCTTCCAGCGCGTGCTCCAGCGCGCGGTCTACCACGTGCAGTCCTCGGGCCGGAAGGAAGTCACCGGCGCCAACGTGCTGGTAGCGATCTTCGGCGAAAAGGATTCGCACGCGGTCTATTACCTGAACCAGCAGGACGTGACCCGGCTCGACATCGTCAACTACATCTCGCACGGCATCGCCAAGCACGGCGACGAAGGCCAGGAACACGGCGGCGAGGAACGCAAGGCCGAAGGCGAGCAGGAAGGCGAGGGCAAGGGCGACGCGCTGCTGGAATTCGCCAGCAACCTCAACCAGCTCGCGGTCGAAGGCCGCATCGACCCGCTGGTCGGCCGCGCGGACGAAGTCGAGCGCACCATCCAGGTGCTATGCCGTAGGCGCAAGAACAACCCGCTGTACGTGGGCGAGGCCGGCGTCGGCAAGACCGCGCTGGCCGAGGGCCTGGCCAAGCGGATCGTGGAGGGCGACGTCCCGGCGGTGCTGATGGACGCGACCATCTACGCGCTGGACCTCGGCGCGCTGGTCGCCGGCACCAAGTACCGCGGCGATTTCGAGAAGCGGCTGAAGGCGGTGCTCGCGCAGCTGAAGAAGATGCCCAACGCGATCCTGTTCATCGACGAGATCCACACCATCATCGGCGCCGGTTCCGCCTCGGGCGGGACGATGGACGCCTCCAACCTGATCAAGCCGGCGCTGGCCTCGGGCGAACTGCGCTGCATCGGTTCGACCACGTTCGAGGAATACCGCGGCATCTTCGAGAAGGACCGCGCGCTGGCGCGGCGCTTCCAGAAGATCGACATCGTCGAGCCCACGGTGGGCGAGGCGATCGAGATCCTGCAGGGCCTGAAGCCGCGCTACGAACAGCACCACGGGGTCAGCTACGCCGACGAGGCGATCAAGGCCGCGGTGGACCTGTCGGTGAAGCACATCGGCGACCGCCTGCTGCCGGACAAGGCGATCGACGTGATCGACGAAGCGGGCGCCCGGCAAAGGCTGCTGCCGCCGGAAACGCGCAAGAGCCTGATCGACGTCGAGGAAATCGAGACCATCGTCGCCAAGATGGCGCGGATCCCGGCCAAGCAGGTCAGCACTTCCGACAAGGACGTGCTGCAACACCTCGAGCGCAACCTGAAGATGGTGATCTTCGGCCAGGATCCGGCGATCGAGACGCTGTCGAGCGCGATCAAGCTCGCGCGCAGCGGCCTGGGCAACCCGGACAAGCCGATCGGCAACTTCCTGTTCGCCGGCCCCACCGGCGTGGGCAAGACCGAGGTGACCAAGCAGCTCGCGCTGCAGCTGGGCATCGAGCTGGTCCGCTTCGACATGAGCGAGTACATGGAACCGCATTCGGTCAGCCGCCTGATCGGCGCGCCGCCGGGCTACGTCGGCTTCGACCAGGGCGGCCTGCTGACCGAGAAGATCGTCAAGACGCCGCACTGCGTGCTGCTGCTGGACGAGGTGGAGAAGGCGCACCCGGACATCTTCAACATCCTGTTGCAGGTGATGGACCGCGGCGTGCTCACCGACACCAACGGCCGCGAGGCGAACTTCCGCAACGTGATCCTGGTGATGACCACCAATGCCGGCGCGGCGCAGGCGGCGCGGCGCAGCATCGGCTTCACCCGGCAGGACCACAGCACCGACGCGATGGAAGTGATCCGCCGCGGCTTCAGCCCCGAGTTCCGCAACCGGCTCGACGCGATCGTGCAGTTCCAGGCGCTGGGCTTCGACCACATCCTGCGCGTGGTCGACAAGTTCCTGATCGAGCTCGAGACCCAGTTGCACGAAAAGGGCGTGAACCTGTCCGCGACCCCGGCCGCGCGCGACTGGCTGGCGCAGAACGGCTTCGACCCGATGATGGGCGCGCGCCCGATGGCGCGGCTGATCCAGGACCGGATCAAGCGCCCGCTCGCGGACGAACTGCTGTTCGGCAAGCTGTCCAATGGCGGTCGGGTCAGCATCGACGCCCGCGATGGCGAGCTGGTGGTCGAGGCGCAGCCGGAACCGGAGAAGCTGCTGCCGGCGGTGGTTTGAAGACGGTTGTTGGTTCTTGGTTGCTGGTTGTTGGGGAAAGCAAAGCTAACTCCAACTCCGAGAACCAAGAACCAAGAACCAAAAAGGCGGCCACTGGCCGCCTTTTTTCATGCGCCGCGACGCATCAGCGATGGCGATACGTGATGCGGCCCTTGGTCAGGTCGTAGGGCGTCATCTCGACCTTGACCTTGTCGCCGGTCAGGATGCGGATGTAGTTCTTGCGCATGCGCCCGGAGATGTGGGCGATGATCTCGTGGCCGTTCTCCAGCTTCACCCGGAACATGGTGTTCGGGAGGGTTTCGGAGATCGTTCCCTCGAATTCGATGACGTCGTCTTTTGCCACTGGAGTCCTGGTGCGAAGCCCGAGTTGGGCCCGAAAGCGCGGCATTATGCCACGCGGCGGACGGCGGGCGGGGAACCCCTAGGCCAGCGCCGGGGCCGGCAACGTTCCGAACGTCCCGGCCCAGGATCCCGGCCGCCCCGGCTGCGCGCACGCTTCCGCCACCGCGGCGAGGAAGCGCGGGCGCGGCCAGGCTTCGGCGCCGAGCGTGTCCAGGTGCGGGTTGCCGACTTGCGCGTCGATCAGCGGCCAGCCCCATTCGCGCAGGCGCAGCGCGAGCGCGGCGAGCGCGACCTTGGAACCGCCGGACTCGGCGCTGAACATGCTTTCGCCGAAGAACATCCGGCCGATGGCCACGCCGTAGAGCCCGCCGACCAGGCGCCCGCCGTCGCGGACCTCGATCGAATGCGCGTGGCCGAGCCGGTGCAGTCCGCAATACGCGGCCTGCATGTCGCGCGTGATCCAGGTGCCGTCCTGCCCGGGCCGCGGCGCGCTGGCGCAGGCGGCGATCACCGCGCCGAAATCGCGGTCGGCGACGATGCGCCATTCGCTGCGGCGCAGTTCGCGGCGCATGCGCGCGGACAGATGCACGCCATCGGTGCGGAACACGGTGCGCGGGTCCGGCGACCACCACAGGATCGGCTGGCCGTCCGAGAACCACGGGAAGACCCCGTGCGCATAGGCATTGAGCAGGCGTTGCGGCGAGAGGTCGCCGCCCATCGCCAGCAATCCGTCGGGTTCGCGCAGGGCGGCGTCCGCCGGCGGGAACGGCGAGGCCGGGTCGGCGCCGAGCTGCGGCAGGCGCAGGCTCATGCCGCCGCCTTGAACGGCGAGTGCGAGGCCAGCGTCGCGGCGTATTCGCGCACGCCGCGGCGTTCGTCCCGGCACCAGTCGCGCAAGGCCGCGGTGAAGCGCGGATCGGCGATGCGGTGCCGGCTGCGCACGATGGTGGGCAGGAACCCGCGCGCGAGCTTGTGCTCGCCCTGCGCGCCGGGCTCGAAGCGCGACAGGCCCTCGCGCAGGCAGTAGTCGATGCCCTGGTAGTAGCAGGTCTCGAAATGCAGCCCCGGCACCTGTTCCGACGCGCCCCAGTAGCGGCCGTACAGCGTGCCGCCGCCGCGCAGGCACAACGCGCCCGACACCGGTTCGCCATCGCGTTCGCCCAGCACGATCACCAGTTGCCGCGGCATCGCGCGGGCGAGGTGGCGGAGGAAATCGAGCGTCAGCGCGGGCGAATTGCCGTAGTCGGCGAAGGTGCGCAGGTAGAAACCGTGCATCGCGGCAAGGTCGCCTTCCGACGCCTCGTCGCCGCGCACGAGGCGGAACGCGATGCCGGCGTCGCGCACCTTGCGCCGTTCCTGCCGGATGTTCTTGCGGTGCCGGTGGTCCATCGCGGCGAGGAAGTCGTCGAACGACGACCAGCCCGCGTCGTTGCACCAGTGGTATTGCACGTCCTCGCGCAGCAGCCAGTCGTCGCCGAACGCCGCGTCTTCGCCCTGCTCGTGGAAGTTGACGTGCGCCGACGACAATCCGGCCTGCGTGGCGAAGCCGGCGATGGCTTCGAGCAGGCGCTTGCGATCCTCGTCGCCGCGCGCGAGCAGGCGCGGGCCGGTCACGGGCGAGTAGGGCACCGCGCCCAGCCATTTCGGGTAGTAATCCTGCCCGTGCCGGGCGTAGGCATGCGCCCAGGCGTGGTCGAACACGAATTCGCCATGCGAGTTGTCCTTGAGGTAGCCCGGCGCCGCGGCGACCAGCGCATCGCCGTCCCACAGCGCGACGTGCAGGGGCGTCCAGCCCCATTCCTCGCGCAGGCAGCCGGTGGTTTCCAGCCCGGACAGGAAGGCGTGCGCAACGAACGGGTTGCGCCCGTCGTGCAGGGCGTCCCAGGCGGTGGCGGGGATTCCGGACAACGCGCGGTGGATGGCGAATCGCACGTCAGTGGGGCAGGGAGTACCGCACCTTGCCCTGGTCGATGGCGATCACCTTGCGCTTCACCAGTTCGCCGACGATGCGATCCATGGCGGCATCGTCCAGCTTGTTGCCGAACCAGTTGGCCACCGTGGCGCGCAGGGTGCGTTCCTTCTGGGGTCGGTTTTTCGGGACTTTGCGCAGGTTCTCGATGACCGCATCGACCTGGTCATCGCCCTTCGCCTCGGTCAGCCCCCGCAATGGCGGAACCCCGTCCAATGAAGCCGAACGCTTGGCCTGGATGCCTTTCGCCTTCAGGTGGGCGATCAGCGGATCGAAGCCCGTGTCCTTGGAAACGATGTGGAAGTAGGCCTCGGCGTCGCGCTCGGCAAGCCGCCCGATGTAATAGGCGATGTGGAAATCCAGCGCATTCGGCCCGTTGCCGGAGATCCGCACGTACTCGGCCCTGGACCCGAGCATCTGCATCGCAGTCGCGAGTTCGACCGGCAATTTCGTCTGGTTGGCGCCGATGAAGACGATGACCCGGAAATGTTCCTGCGACAACAGCGCAAGATTCTTCGGCTGCACGTTCTCGTAGTCGATGAGTACGTGGTTCGTGCGCATGTCCGGGCCTTCGATCCTCAGTGGTCCTCGTCCAGGAACTTCTCGGCATCGAGCGCGGCCATGCAGCCGAATCCGGCCGAGGTGATGGCCTGTCGATAGACCTGGTCGGCGACGTCGCCGGCGGCGAACACGCCCGGCACCGAGGTCTGGGTCGCGTTGCCCTCGAGGCCGGTCTGGATGGTCAGGTAGCCGTTCCTCATCGCCAGCTGGCCGTCGAACAGCTGCGTGTTCGGCGAATGGCCGATGGCGACGAAGAAGCCGTGCACCGGGATCTCGCGCGTGCTGCCGTCCTGCACCGACTTCAGGCGCATGCCGGTCACGCCCGCGTCGTTGCCCAGCACCTCGTCGACGGTGTGGTGCCAGATCGCCTCGATCTTGCCGCTCTCGATCTTCGCGAACAGCTTGTCCTGCATGATCTTCTCGGCGCGCAAGGTGTCGCGGCGGTGCACGAGGTAGACCTTGCGCGCGATGTTGGACAGGTACAGCGCCTCCTCGACCGCGGTGTTGCCGCCGCCGATCACCGCCACGTCCTGGTCCTTGTAGAAGAAGCCGTCGCAGGTGGCGCAGGCGGACACGCCGCGGCCCTTGAATGCTTCCTCGGACGGAATGCCCAGGTACTTGGCGGTGGCGCCGGTGGCGATCACCAGCGCGTCGCAGGTGTATTCGCCGCTGTCGCCGACCAGGCGGAACGGGCGCCGGGACAGGTCCGCGGTGTGGATGTGGTCGAACACCACTTCGGTGTCGAAGCGCTCCGCGTGCGCCTGCATCCGCGCCATCAGGTCCGGGCCCATCAGCCCGTGCGCATCGCCCGGCCAGTTGTCGACTTCGGTCGTGGTCATCAGCTGGCCGCCCATCTGCAGGCCGGTCACCACCACCGGCTTGAGGTTGGCGCGGGCGGCGTAGACGGCGGCGGTCCAGCCGGCGGGGCCGGAACCGAGGATGAGGAGGCGGGTGTGCTTGGTCGGGTTCATCGGGTTGGGGCTAAGCCTATAATTTCGCGGAACAGGCGTTCCGCGTCCGATGCATAGCTTGGAGGCGGGATCGCCGCGGCACAAGGCGCGATGGCCGCAACGCCGTCGCCCATCCACAGCAACCAAGGAACAGACCATGCGCATCGGCGTACCCAAGGAAACCAAGACCCTCGAAGGGCGCGTCGCGCTGGTGCCGGCCGCCGCCGGCGACCTCGTCAAGCGCGGGCACGAGGTATGGATCGAGAAGGACGCGGGCGTGAAGTCCGGCTTCAAGGACGAGCAGTACGCCAAGCTCGGGGTGAAGATCGCGCCCGACGCCGCCGCGCTGTACGAGAAGGGCGAGCTGATCGTGAAGGTGAAGGAGCCGATCGCCGGCGACCTGGCGCTGCTGCGCAAGGACCACCTGCTGTTCTGCTACCTGCACCTGGCCGCGGAACCGGAACTGACCCGGCGCCTGCTCGACATCGGCCTGACCGGCGTCGCGTTCGAAACCGTGGAACTGCCCAACGGCGACCTGCCGCTGCTGGCGCCGATGTCGATCATCGCCGGCAAGATCGGCGTGCAGGTCGGCACCCACCTGCTGCACCAGCCCATGGGCGGCAAGGGCAAGCTGCTCGGCGGCCTGCCGTCGACCGAGCGCGGCAACGTGGTGGTGTTCGGCGCGGGGCAGGCGGGCAGCGCTTCGGCGGCGCTGGCCGCGGCCGGCGGCGCCAACGTCACCGTGTTCGAAATGCGCCAGGACCGGATGGAGGAAGCGATGCGGCTCGGCAACAACGTCACCGCGCTGTATCCCTACCACGACGTGGTCGCGCGCAAGGTGGCCGAGGCGGACCTGGTCATCGGCGCGGTGCTGATCACCGGCGCCAAGGCCCCGCACGTGATGACCCGCGAAATGCTGCGCGACATGGAGGACGGCTCGGTCGTGGTCGACATCGCCATCGACCAGGGCGGCTGCTTCGAGACCTCGCGCCCGACCACCTGGAAGGACCCGACCTACGTGGAAGAGGGCGTGATCCACTTCTGCGTGACCAACATGCCGGGCGCCGTGCCGCAGACCTCCTCGCAGGCGATCTGCGCGGCGATCCTGCCCTGGGTGAACAAGCTCGCCTCCGGCAACTGGCGCGACAACGCCGCGCTGGTGAAGGGCATCAACGTCGAAGGCGGAAAAATCGTGCACCCGGCGCTGCAGGGCATGAAACTTTGACGTAAGATCAATGCCCTAGGGGATTTTTCTAAGGTAAACCTGCACGGTGGCACGCCCGCTCCAGGATTCGACCCGCAGCAAGCGCAGCCGCGCCGGGGACAAAACGCCGCCCGCGCCCGGACGGCTGTCGCGCCTGCGCCAGCACCGGCTATGGCGCGACATCGCCATGATTCCGGTCGTGTGCGTGGTGCTGTTCTTGCTGGCCAGCCTGCTGACCTATTCCTCGGCCGATCCCGGCTGGTCGCAGTCGGGCGGGGTGACGACCAGCCTGCACAACTGGGGCGGGCGCATCGGCGCCTGGCTCGCGGACGTGTTGTTCTATCTGACCGGCTACGTGGCCTACCTGCTGCCGGTCGTGCTCGGCGTGGTCGCGTGGATCGCGCTGTTCGGCATGGACAGCGACGGCGATGGCGACGCCGACCTCGGCCCGGCGTTGCGGCTGGTCGGCATCGTCGGCTTCCTCGTCTCGGCGACCGGGCTGCTGGCGCTGCGGTTCGGCAACGCCATCGATTTCTCCGCCGGCAGCGGCGGCATCCTCGGCCGGCTGGTGGGCAACTCCCTGTACCGAGGCTTCGGCCCGGTCGGCGGCAACCTGTTCCTGCTCGCGCTGCTGCTGGTGTCGATCACCCTCGCCACCGGCCTGTCGTGGCTGGCGGTGATGGACTGGATCGGCAAGCAGGTGCTCGCGCTGCCGGCGCGGTTCCGGCAGAAGACCCAGCAGGCGGTCGAATGGCACGACGCGCGCGAAATGCGGGTCGAACGCGAGGAAACCCGGCGCGTCGACAGCGAGCTGCGCGCCAAGCGCGCGCCGGTGAAGATCGAACCGCCCGCGCCGCCGGCGGTGGAGAAGAGCGACCGCGCCAAGCGCGAGCAGCAGATCCCGCTGTTCCACGTCGGCGACGGTTCCGGCATCCCGCCGCTGGCGCTGCTCGACGATCCCAAGCCGCAGGCCAAGGGCTACGACGAGGACACGCTGGAAACGCTGTCGCGGCAGATCGAATTCAAGCTCAAGGATTTCCGCATCGACGCGCAGGTGGTCGGCGCCTATCCGGGGCCGGTGATCACCCGCTTCGAACTGGAACCGGCGCCGGGGGTGAAGGTCAGCCAGATCAGTTCGCTGGACAAGGACATCGCGCGCGGCCTCTCCGTGAAATCGGTGCGCGTGGTCGACGTGATCCCGGGCAAGTCGGTGGTCGGCCTGGAAACGCCGAACACCCACCGCGAGATGATCTTCCTCAGCGAACTGCTGCGTTCCAAGGAATACGACAAGTCGGCCAGCCCGCTGACGCTGGCGCTGGGCAAGGACATCGCCGGCCGCCCGACCGTCGCCGACCTCGCGCGCATGCCGCACCTGCTGGTCGCCGGCACCACCGGCTCGGGCAAGTCGGTCGCGGTCAACGCGATGGTGCTGAGCCTGCTGTACAAGGCCTCGCCGGCCGACGTGCGCATGCTGATGATCGACCCGAAGATGCTGGAACTCAGCGTCTACCAGGGCATCCCGCACCTGCTCGCGCCGGTCGTCACCGACATGAAGGAGGCCGCGAACGGCCTGCGCTGGTGCGTGGCGGAGATGGAGCGCCGCTACAAGCTGATGAGCATCATCGGCGTGCGCAACCTGTCGGGCTTCAACAAGAAGGTGAAGGACGCGCAGGACGCCGGGCAGCCCTTGCTCGATCCGCTGTTCAAGCCGAACGCGGACCTCGGCGAGGCGCCTCGCCAACTGGAACCGCTGCCGTACATCGTCGTGTTCATCGACGAGTTCGCCGACATGATGATGATCGTCGGCAAGAAGGTGGAGGAACTGATCGCGCGGCTGGCGCAGAAGTCGCGCGCCGCCGGCATGCACCTGATCCTCGCCACCCAGCGGCCGTCGGTGGACGTGATCACCGGCCTGATCAAGGCCAACATCCCCACGCGCATCGCGTTCCAGGTCTCGAGCAAGATCGACTCGCGCACCATCCTCGACCAGAGCGGCGCGGAGACGCTGCTCGGCAACGGCGACATGCTGTACCTGCCGCCGGGCACGGCGATGCCCGAACGCATCCACGGCGCCTTCGTCAGCGACGAGGAAGTGCACCGCGTGGTCGAGCACCTCAAGCAGTCGAGCAGCGGCCCGGACTACATCGAGGGCGTGCTCGAGGAAGTGCAGCCGATGGGCGAGGGCGTGGTGGTCGGCGCGACGGGGCTTCCCGAATCGCAGTCTTCCGGCGACGAATCCGACCCGCTCTACGACGAGGCGGTGCGCATCGTCACCGAGACCCGTCGCGCTTCGATTTCCGGCGTGCAGCGGCGCCTGAAGATCGGCTACAACCGCGCCGCGCGCCTGATCGAGGCGATGGAAGCCGCGGGCGTGGTCACTCCGCCCGAGCACAACGGCGACCGCAGCGTGCTCGCGCCGCCGCCGCCGCGCGACTGAATCAATATGTTTTCCCTCTCCCTCCGCGGGGTGAGTGGGGAATTCGAGCAGCGTAGCTGCGAGCCCACGAACGCCCGTCGGCATGCAAGCCGACGGGCTGGGGCAGGTGGCGCGAAGCGCCGGGAAAGGGGCGGTGAACGGGTGAGGGGCGCTATTCAGCTTTTCTTTCGCACACTGCGCGAAACGTTCCGGAGTCGCCGCATGAAATCCGCCGCTTTCGCCACCGCCGCCGCGCTGCTGCTCGCGTCCACCGCCGCCAACGCCGGCGCGCGCGCCGACCTCGATGCCTTCACCCACGGGCTCAAGGGCCTGCAGGGCGGTTTCGCGCAGACCGTGTACGACAGCAACGGCGCGAAGAAGGAATCCTCCACCGGCCGCGTGTCGCTGTCCGCGCCGCGCCTGTTCCGCTGGGAATACGTGAAGCCGTATCCGCAGTTGATCGTCGCCGACGGCAAGACCGTGTGGGTCTACGACCCGGACCTGCAGCAGGTCACGCGCCGCCCGCAGGGCGCCGCCGAAGGCAACAGCCCGCTCGCGGCGCTGGTCGATCCGGCGCGGCTGGACAAGGATTACCTCGTCGCCGAGGCCGGCAGCGCCGGCGGGCTGGAATGGCTGACGCTGACCCCGCGCGACAAGGACGACGCCAGCTTCGAATCAGCGCGCCTGGGCTTCGACCGCAACGGCCTGCAGCGCATGAGCTTCACCGACCTGCTGGGCCAGCGCACCGAAATCGTGTTCGCGAAGTGGCAGCGCAATCCGGCCTTCGCCAGCGGCACGTTCACCTACGTCCCGGCCAAGGGCGTGGACGTGGTCGGCGACGACGGCTGATTCGCAGCGGCCGCGACCGCGGCTTGCTATCGTCGTCGGGCATTCCTTCGCCGATCCACGCGCTTGGCCAGACGAAAACCCGGTTTCGACGACAACGACCTGCTCGCCGCGGACCAAGACGCGCTGCGTCCGCTGGCCGAACGCATGCGCCCGCGCGACCTCGACGAAATGGTCGGGCAGGGCCGCCTGCTCGCGCCCGGCGCCGCGTTGCGCCGTTCGATCGAGTCGGGCCACGTGCATTCGATGGTGCTGTGGGGCCCGCCTGGCTGCGGCAAGACCACGCTCGCCCTGTTGCTGGCGAAATACGCCGACGCCGATTTCCGCGCGATTTCCGCGGTGCTGTCCGGCCTGCCGGAAGTGCGCCAGGTGCTGGCCGAGGCCGCGCAGCGCTTCGCCGAAGGCCGGCGCACGGTGCTGTTCGTGGACGAGGTGCACCGCTTCAACAAGGCGCAGCAGGACGCGTTCCTGCCGCACATCGAACGCGGCACCATCCTGTTCGTCGGCGCGACCACCGAGAACCCTTCGTTCGAACTGAATTCGGCGCTGCTGTCGCGCTGCCGCGTGCACGTGATGGAAGCGGCGACCGCCGGCGACATCGCGACGACGCTGCGACGCGCGCTCGAGGACGGCGAGCGCGGCCTCGGCGAACGCCACCTGCGCGTCGGCGATGCGCAACTCGCGCTGATCGCGCGCGCCGCCGACGGCGACGTGCGCCGCGGCCTGACCTTCCTCGAGATCGCCGCGGACCTTGCGGGCAACGACGAGGCGGGGCAGGGCGGCACCATCACCGATGCCACCCTGGAGCAGGTGCTGGCCGATCGCAGCCGGCGCTTCGACAAGGGCGGCGAGCAGTTCTACGACCAGATCTCGGCGCTGCACAAATGCGTGCGCAGCTCCAACCCGGACGCCGCGCTGTACTGGCTGGCGCGCATGCTCGACGGCGGTTGCGATCCCGGTTACCTCGCGCGGCGATTGACCCGGATGGCGGTCGAGGACATCGGCATGGCCGATCCGCGCGCGCTGCAGATGGCGATCGAGGCCTGGGACGCCTACGACCGCCTCGGCTCGCCCGAGGGCGAACTGGCGCTGGCGCAGCTTGCGATCTACCTCGCCAGCACGGCCAAGTCCAACGCTGCGTACAAGGCCTTCGGCGAGGCGAAGCACGACGTGGCCGAATACGGCACGCAGGACGTGCCGATGCATTTCCGCAACGCGCCGACCAAGCTGATGAAGCAACTCGGCTACGGCGGCGGCTACCAGTACGACCACGACGTCGCCGGCGGCGTGGCGCTGGACCAGTCCGGTTTCCCCGACGCGATGGGCGAGCGCGTGTACTACCAGCCGAGCGAAGCCGGCATGGAGGCGCGGCTCAAGGAAAAGCTGGACCGCTTGCGGGCGGCGCGGGCCGAGGCGCTTGCAGCGGCCTCCCGCGAAAAGCGTTAGCGCGTTTGATACGCTTGTTCCACGGGAGGAGCCATGTCAAGGATGATCTTGCTTGTTGCCGCGCTGTTGGCCGGCAACATCCACGCGCAGACCGTGATCTTGAAATGCGTCGATGCCAAGGGACGCATCACTTACACCACCAGCGCTTGCGAACCGGGCCAGTCCCTGAAGGACGTCAAGGCCTACGCACCGGTGCGTGACGATCCGCAGGCGCGCGAAGACGTGCGCCGCGCCGACCAACAGCAGCAAGCGCGCTATCGGACCCAGCAGCAGGCGTATTTCCAACCCTCGGCGTCGTCGGCGGAAACACCACGCGACCGCCAGAAGCGCGAATGCGCCGCGGCCCGCCAGCGCGCCAACGCCGCCCGCGGCAAGGGACTCACCAGCTCGCAACTGATCTCTCTCGACAAGCAGGCCGTGGACGCGTGCTTCGGCCTCTAGTGCGATACGACTGAACAGCGTCGTTTCAGCTCGATCACGCGCTCCTGCATTCCTTCAGCAGCCTGCGGCCAGCTGTAGCCACTCGTTGCCAACTTTCCGAAACCGTTGGTGATTGATGCAACGCTCACCATCCTGCAGCGGTTCCGGTATGCCAGATTGCTGCAGTATCGGTGCGGATGTTGGCTGGAACGGCCCGACTGTGATGTCTGCTTCACGCGAGGCAGGTTTAACCGTACATGCGTCCGCAGTGTTTTCAGCGATAGCAACGCGCCGGCTGTAGAACTGTGCGGCATTTGTGAGTACGAGCACGGCCATTGCAAGCCAGAACGCGGCTTGCCAGTGTTGTTCCTTCATGGAATCCCTTTTCTAAACCGAATTAATGTCACGCCTTGCACTGCAGTCATGTTGTGATCGGTCCGGGGATCGTAATCGTTGGTGGTGTCGGCAAGGCAGTCGATACGAATTGGCATCCTGGGCTCCGGTCTAGGTGATTCGATCATCCTATGATTTACATAATATACATTATGCGAAGTTATGGAATTGACTCTGGACCAGAGTCCAAGGTTTACCCTGCACCCATTCCCCGGAACTCGAGGCACTCCGATGCGCATCGGGCATCTGGCCGGCAAGGCCGGCGTGGCGGTCGATACCGTCCGCTATTACGAACGCCAGGGACTGTTGCCGCAGCCGCTGCGGCGGCCGTCCGGCTATCGCGACTATGGCGACGACGACCTGCAGCAGCTGCGCTTCGTGCGTCGCTGCAAGGCGCTGGGATTCACCCTGGAGGAAACCCGCGAGCTGCTGCGGCTGAACGCCGATCCGAAGGCGGATCGCGCCGAAGTCCGCGCGCTGACCGAGCGCCGGCTGGCCGACGTGGACGCGAAGCTGCGCGAGTTGCAGCTCCTGCGCGACTCGCTGGCCGAACTCGCCAGTTCGTGCTCCGGGCGTGGATCGCTCGCGGGCTGCCCGATCATCCATCGCGTGCTGGGCACGGCCGCGGAGGCCGCGGCATGAACGCGCACGCCCACCACGATCCGGCGCACGCCCCGGCCCAGGCATCCGCCTGCTGCCATCGCGATCCTGCGGCACCGGCAGAACCGCACGCGCATCGCGCCCACGGCGGGCATGGCGATACGCCGCTGCGCATCGCCGCGCACGCGACCCTGCATTGCCTCACCGGCTGCGTCATCGGCGAAATCGCGGGCCTGCTGATCGGCGTCGGGCTCGGCCTCGCCGCGTGGCAGACCGTCGCGCTGGCGACGACGCTGTCGTACGCCAGTGGTTTCAGCCTCGGCCTGTGGCCGCTGGTGAAACGCGGCATGGGCGTGGCGCGCGCGTTCCGCACCATCTGGCTGGGCGAGGCGGTTTCGATCGGGGTGATGGAAATCGCGATGAACGCGGTCGATTACCTGTCCGGCGGCATGGGCGCGAAATCGGTGTTCGCCGCGCAGTTCTGGACCAGCTTCGCATTGGCCGCGCCCGCGGGGTTCCTCGCCGCGTGGCCGGTGAACTGGTGGCTGCTGCGCAAGCAGATCAAGGCGCCCTGCCATTGAACGCGCCGTTCGATCCCGCGCGTCGCCGTTTCGTCACCAGCACGCTGGCGATCGCAGGCGCGGCCGCCCTGCCCCGTGGCCTCTTCGCGCAAGGCACGAACGCGACGCGCATCGTTCCGGAATTGCGCGGCACCGATTTCGTGCTGGATGTCGGCGCATTGCCCGTCAACCTGAGCGGCCGGCGCGCCTGGGCAAAGACGGTGAACGGTTCCTTGCCCGCGCCGACGCTGCGCTGGCGCGAAGGCGACACGGTGGCGTTGCGGGTCAACAACTCGCTGCACGAAATGACCTCGCTGCACTGGCACGGCATCCTGCTGCCGGCGGACATGGACGGCGTGCCGGGCCTGAGCTTCCACGGCATCGCGCCGGGCGCCAGCTACCTCTACCGGTTCCCCGTGCAGCAGGCCGGAACCTACTGGTACCACGCGCATTCCAGCCTGCAGGAAGCGCAGGGCGTGTACGGCGCCATCGTCATCGACCCGCGCGAACCCGACGGCATCGCCGCGGACCGCGAACACATCGTGCTGCTCTCGGACTGGAGCGACGAGGATCCGCATGCGATCCAGCGCAAGCTGCTGATCGAATCCGACATCTACAACCGCCATCGCCGCACCGTCGGCGACCTGCTGCGCGACGCGAAGCGCGACGGCTGGCCCGCGACCCGCGCCGACCGCGCGATGTGGGGCCGCATGCGCATGAGCCCGACCGACCTCGCCGACGTCGGCGCGCCGACCTACACCTACCTCGCCAACGGGCATGCGCCGGACGCGAACTGGACCGCCCTGTTCGCGCGCGGCGAACGCGTGCGCCTGCGCTTCGTCAACGGTTCGGCGATGACCTATTTCGACGTGCGCATCCCCGGCCTGAAGATGACCGTGGTCGCCGCCGACGGCCAGCGCGTGCATCCTGTGACGGTGGACGAATTCCGCATCGCGGTCGCGGAAACGCTGGACGTGGTCGTGGAACCGCAGGACCAGGCGTACACGATCTTCGCCCAGGCGATGGACCGCGGCGGCTACGCGCGCGCGACGCTGGCGCCGCGTTATGGTTTGTCCGCGCCGGTCCCGCCGCTGGATCCGCGGCCGCTGCTGACCATGGCCGACATGGGCATGGAGCACGGCGCCGGCCACGACATGGCGAAGATGGACCACGCCATGCCCGGGATGCACCACGGCGCGGCGAACATGCCGGGCAAGGCGCCCGACGAGGCCGGGCTGGAGCCATTGCCGGATTCGCCGTGGATCGACATGCGCGCGACGTCCGTCTCGAAGGCGCAGGACGATCCCGGCGTCGGCCTGCGCGGCAACGGCCGCCGCGTGCTCACCCTCGCCGACCTGCGCAGCGATTTCGCCGATCCCGACGGCCGCGAACCGGGCCGCACGCTGGAACTGCACCTGACCGGCAACATGGAACGCTATGCCTGGGGTTTCGACGGCGTGCCGTATTCGCAATCGCAGCCAATCCGCTTCGACTACGGCGAACGCCTGCGCATCGTGCTGGTCAACGACACGATGATGGAACACCCGATCCACCTGCACGGCATGTGGAGCGACATCGAGGACGAGGACGGCGCGTTCCGCGTGCGCCGCCACACCGTCACCGTGCCGCCCGGGCATTCGCGCAGCTATCGCGTCCGCGCCGATGCGCTCGGCCGCTGGGCCTACCACTGCCACATGCTGCTGCACATGGAACTGGGCATGTTCCGGGAAGTGCGGGTGGACGCATGAAGCGCACACTCCCTTTCGTTCGCGCCCTCGCCTGTTTGCTCGCGTTCGCCTCGCCGGCTGCGTTCGCGCAGCACGAAGGCCACGACATGTCGCAGATGCCGGACATGGCGGGCATGCCCGGCATGAGCGCGGAGGAACACGCGCGGATGATGCAACAGGCCCCGCCGCCCTCCCCCGCCCTGCCGCCGCCGACGGCCGCGGAACTCGCGCGGGCCTTCCCCGATCTTGGCGGCATGGACATGCGCGAGCACATGGACGACGACCCGTTCATCGCCACGCTCGCGTTCGACCGGCTCGAAACCTTCAGCGACCACGGCGCGAACGCACTGGATTGGGAACTGCACGGCTGGGCCGGGCATCGCCGCGACCGTTTCGAATGGCGCAGCCGCGGCGAACGCGTCGCCGGCGAAACCCGCGACGGCGAACTGGAGCTGTTGTGGTCGCATGCCACCGGCCCGTGGTGGAACCGCACGCTGGGCGTGCGCCACGATTTCGGCGTCGACGGGGATCGCGACTGGCTGGCGCTGGGCGTCGAGGGCATCGCGCTGTACAAGGTCGACGTCGCCGCGAGCCTGTACGCCGGCGAAAGCGGCTTGGGCGCGCGCATCGAGGCCAGTTACGACCTGCTGCTCCGCCAGCGCCTGGTCCTGCAGCCGCGGCTGGAGGCCAGCGGCTATGCCGGGCACGACGCGCCGCGCGATTCGTTCGAGGCCGGGTTGCGCCTGCGCTACGAATTCAGCCGCCAGTTCGCGCCCTACGTGGGCTACGACTGGTCCACGGGCGGCGGCGGCGGGCATTGGGTCGCCGGCATCCGCGCCTGGTTCTGAATCGCAAAAAGGAAACGCCCGCTTGCGCGGGCGTTTCGATTTGGCGTCCCCACGGGGATTCGAACCCCGGTCGCTACCGGGAAAGGGTAATTTCCTTTGCCTCTAGACGATGGGGACAGAAAGGGTATTCCAGCATTGGAGATTGGTGGAGCCAGCCGGGATCGAACCGGCGACCTCCTGCATGCCATGCAGGCGCTCTCCCAGCTGAGCTATGGCCCCACGGCTGGAAAGCGCGGAATTTTAACGATGCCCGTTCGGGAGCGTCAAGCGGATTTCCGCCGGCGCATCCGCCAGCGGCCGCAGGCGCGCGACGCCGTGGCCCTGTTCGCCGAGGTAATCCAGCCATTTGCCGAGGAAGGTGTTCATCCGCAGGCGGTGGCGGATCAGGGTGTCGGACGGCGGATACATGCCGATCGCGTCCTGCCAGCGCCGGCCGACGTGGCAATGCGTGGCCTCGGCCTGCCGTGCATCGCGGTACAGGCGCACGAAGGCCGACGGATCGGGCGCGCCGGTGGCGGCATCGACCATCGCATAGGTCAGGCGCAACTCGCTGGTGAAGCGATGCTGTTCGAGCACGTCCAGGCGCAGGTCGAGCCCGTCGCCGATCGAGGAAACGTAACTGCCGACCGCGAGTTCGCCCGGCGCGAGCAGGCGCACCAGCTTGCGATGGTTCTCCGCATACAGGGCCATCAGCCAGCCGAAACGACCGAGCCTGGGGATGTGCGTGGCGCGTGCGAGCACCTGGGCCATGGCCCGATCCTACGCGCCAAAACGCGTCGCGGGCAGCATTGACGGCATCGCGCTTCGGGGCTAACTTGGGATTCCCGGCCCGCGCATCGCGCGGGCTTTTTCGTTCCCGCGCCGGATGGCCGCGGTTTCAGAACATCTCGCGGTTGATGCCCAGCGATTCGAGCACCCGGCTCGCGATTTCCTCGATCGACGCATGCGTGGTGCTCAACACCGGGATGCGCTCCAGCTGGAACATCGCCTCGGCCTGCGCCACCTCGCGGCGGCAGGTTTCGAGTTGCGAATAGCGCGAATTCGGCCGCCGTTCCTGGCGGATCTGCTGCAGGCGCTCGGGATCGATGGTCAGGCCGAACAGCTTGCGCCGGTACGGCTGCAGCTTCGCCGGCAGGCGTTCGGAATCGAGGTCGTCGTCGGTGAGCGGGTAATTCGCCGCGCGGATGCCGTAGTGCAGCGCCAGGTACACGCAGGTCGGGGTCTTGCCCGCGCGCGACACGCCGACCAGGATCAGGTCGGCCTCGGCGTAGTCCAGGCGCATGCCGTCGTCGTGGGTCAGCGCGTAGTTCATCGCGTTGATGCGGCGGTGGTAGGTATCGAAATCGACGATGCCGTGCGCCTGCCCCACCTGCGGCATGCGCTTCTGCCCGAGCTCCTGTTCCATCGGCGCGATGAACGGCGCGAACACGTCCAGCACCAGCGCGCCGCTCCCGGCCAGCGCCTGGGTCAGGGCCGCGTCGACGCAGGAACTGACCACCACCGGGCGCAGCCCCGCGGCTTCGCCCGCCTCGCGGATGCGCGTGGCCGCGTCGCGCGCCTTGTCGAGGCTGTCGACGAAGGGAATGCGATCGGTGGCGAAGCGGGTGCCGGTGAACTGGGTCAGGAGGCTGTGGCCGATGGTCTCGGCGGTGATGCCAGTGCCGTCGGACACGTAGAACACCGGGCGCGCTGCGGTCATGTCGGGTTCGGATCGCGGTCTCGGCCACGGCGGCCGCGCTGTTAAAATAGCGGCTTTCCCGTCGCGCGTCCGGCCATCCCCGCCCGCGACCAGCCTGCCCCGGAGCCCGCCTTGACCAGCAACATCTTGTGGCTGAACGACCTTCGCCTGTCCGACCTCGCCCAGGTGGGCGGCAAGAACTCCTCGCTCGGCGAGATGATCGGCGAACTCTCCGGCCTCGGCGTTTCGGTGCCCGGCGGCTTCGCCACCACCGCGGACGCGTTCAAGGCCTTCATCGCGCACAACGACCTGCACGCGCGCATCTACGACAAGCTGGCTACGGTCGACGTCGAGGACGTTCCCGCACTGACCCGCGCCGGCGCGGAGATCCGCGGCTGGGTGATCGATGCGCCGCTGCAGCCCGACCTCGACGCCGACATCCGCGCCGCCTACGCGAAGCTGTGCACCGATGCCGGCGCCAGCGACATCGCCGTCGCGGTGCGTTCCTCCGCCACCGCCGAAGACCTGCCCGACGCTTCGTTCGCCGGCCAGCAGGAAACCTTCCTCAACGTGACCGGCGCGGACGATGTCGTCCACAAGGTCAAGGAAGTCTTTGCGTCGCTCTACAACGACCGCGCCATCGCCTACCGCGTGCACCATGGCTTCGCCCACGAGGACGTGTTCCTGTCCGCCGGCGTGCAGCTGATGGTGCGTTCCGACGTCGGCGCCTCCGGCGTGCTGTTCACCCTGGATACCGAATCCGGCTTCCGCGACGTGGTCTTCGTCACCGCCAGCTATGGCCTGGGCGAAATGGTCGTGCAGGGCGCGGTCAACCCGGACGAGTTCTACGTCTACAAGCCCACGCTGAAAGCCGGCAAGCCGGCGATCCTGCGCCGCTCGCTCGGCAGCAAGCAGCTGCGCATGGTGTATTCGAACGTGCCGGGCGAACGCGTGCGCACCGAGGACACGCCGGCGGAACTGCGTTCGAAATTCTCCATCACCGATGCCGACGTGCAGGAACTGGCGAAGCAGGCGCTGGTGATCGAGGCGCACTACGGCCGGCCGATGGACATCGAGTGGGGCAAGGACGGCAACACCGGCAAGCTCTACATCCTGCAGGCGCGCCCGGAAACGGTGAAGTCGCGCGCGCAGGCGACCCGGATCGAACGCTACGCGCTGGGCAAGCGCGGCGAGGTGCTGGCCGAAGGCCGCGCCATCGGCAGCAAGATCGGCAGCGGCACCGCGCGCGTGGTGCGTTCGCTGGCCGACATGGAACGCGTGCAGCCCGGCGACGTGCTGGTCGCGGACATGACCGATCCCGACTGGGAACCGGTGATGAAGCGCAGCGCCGCCATCGTCACCAACCGCGGCGGCCGCACCTGCCACGCCGCGATCATCGCGCGCGAGCTGGGCGTGCCCGCGGTGGTCGGCACCGGCAACGCGCTCGATGCGATCAAGGACGGCGATGCGGTCACCGTCAGCTGCGCCGAAGGCGACACCGGTTTCATCTATGCCGGCGCCCTGCCCTTCGAGCGCACCACCACCGACCTCGGCAACATGCCGCCGGCGCCGCTGAAGATCATGATGAACGTGGCCAACCCGGACCGCGCCTTCGACTTCGGCATGCTGCCGAACGCGGGCATCGGCCTCGCGCGGCTGGAAATGATCATCGCCAGCCACATCGGCGTGCACCCGAAGGCGCTGCTGGAATACGCGCAGCAGGACGCGGCGACGAAGGCGAAGATCGACGCGCGCATCGCCGGCTACGCCAATCCGGTGGATTTCTACGTCGACCGGCTGGCCGAAGGCATCGCCACCATCACCGCCTCGGTCGCGCCCAAGCCGGTGATCGTGCGCCTGTCCGACTTCAAGTCGAACGAATACGCCAACCTGATCGGCGGCGCCAGGTACGAGCCGCACGAGGAAAACCCGATGATCGGGTTCCGCGGCGCGTCGCGCTACATCGACCCGGGCTTCAAGGACGCGTTCGCGCTCGAATGCAGGGCGGTCAAGCGCGTGCGCGAGGACATGGGCCTCGACAACCTGTGGGTGATGATCCCGTTCGTGCGCACCCTGGACGAAGGCCGCAAGGTGATCGAGGTGCTGCGCGACAACGGCCTGGTGCAGGGCGAGAACGGGCTGAAGGTCATCATGATGTGCGAGCTTCCGTCGAACGCGCTGCTCGCCGACGAATTCCTCGACATCTTCGACGGCTTCAGCATCGGTTCCAACGACATGACCCAGCTCACCCTGGGCCTGGACCGCGATTCGGCGATCGTCGCCGGCCTGTTCGACGAACGCGACCCGGCGGTGAAGAAGATGCTGTCGATGGCGATCGCTTCGGCGAAGAAGAAGGGCAAGTACGTCGGCATCTGCGGCCAGGGCCCGAGCGACCATCCGGACCTGGCGCAATGGCTGATGGAACAGGGCATCGAATCGGTGTCGCTCAACCCCGATACCGTGGTCGACACCTGGCTGGCGCTGGCGAAGTCGAAAGCCGGCTGACGGCCCGATGCATCGTTGAATGGGAAGCGCCGCCTCGTGCGGCGTTTTCCATGCGCGGCCGGATACCATGGCCTTGCGACGAACCGCATTCCCGGGGGCTGCAATGTGGCTGCAACTGATCCATCGCCATGACCTCGCCGGCTGGTTATGGGCGGTCGCCGTCTTCGTCGCGCACCTGCTGGTGGTCGCCCGCGCGCTGACCCGCCCCAATCGCACGCCGGCGTCGCGCGTGGCATGGGTGGCGGTCATCCTGTCGGTGCCGGCACTCGGCATGGTCGCCTACCTGCTGCTGGGGGAAACCAGCATCGGGCGCACCCGCATGCAACGCCTGCGCCGCACCGAGCACCTGCTGGAAGCGCCCAAGCACGACGATGCCACGGCCGTCGATGTCGCGCCGCGCATCAACGCCCTGTTCGACCTCTGCCGTTCGATCAACGGTTTCCGCGCGGTCGGCGGTAACCGCGTCGCCCTGCTCGGCCATCCGGGCGCGCCGATCGATGAACCGAAGCTCGATTGCCGCGCCGCGCTCGACACCCTCATCGCCGACATCGAACAGGCCCGCGAGACGGTCCATATCGCCGTCTACATCTGGCTGGACGACGGCGCCGGCGGCCGCATCGCCGATGCCGTCGCCGCCGCGGCCCGGCGCGGCGTGCAGTGCCGGGTAATGGTGGACGCATTGGGCTCGCGCGCCTTCACCCGGGGCCCGCGCTGGAAGCAACTCGGCGACGCCGGCGTCAGGTTGCTGGAAACGCTCGACGACATCGCACGCTGGCGCCACTTCGCGTTCAGCCGCGCCGACCTGCGCGACCATCGCAAGATCGTGGTGATCGACAATCGCATCGCCTACTGCGGCAGCCAGAACTGCGCCGATCCGGAATTCGCGGTGAAGCCGGAGTTCGCGCCGTGGATCGACATCCTGCTGCGCTGCGAAGGGCCGATCGTGCGCCAGCAGCAGACCCTGTTCCTGAGCGGCTGGATCGCCGAAACCGGGGAACCCGGCCTGGAAGGCATGCCCGCGGCGGAACCGTTGCCGGCGCAATTCCCGGAAAACGCCGTGGTCCAGGCGTTCGAGACCGGACCGATCACGCGCCACAACGCGATGTCCGACATGTTCACCGCCTGCATGTACGCGGCGCGGCGCGAGCTGCTGATCACCACGCCCTACTTCATGCCCGACGAGGCGATCCTGCGCGCGTTGTGCGCGGCGCCCCGGCGCGGGGTGAAGACGACGGTCGTCTTCCCGGCGCGCAACGATTCGTGGCTGGTCGGCAATGCCTGCCGCAGCACCTATGCCGACCTGCTGGCGTGCGGCGTCGCCGTGCACGAATATCCGCTGGGCCTGCTGCACAGCAAGTCGCTGACGATCGATGGCCAGCTCGCCCTGGTCGGGTCGGCGAACATGGATCGCCGCAGCCTCGAACTGAATTTCGAGAACAACATGCTGATCGCCGATGCCGATGTCGTCGCCGCGATCCACGCGCGGCAATCGGGTTACCTGGCGGCGTCGCGCCCGGTGCCCCTGGACGAAGTGCATGCCTGGCCGTTCCGCCAGCGCCTGGTCCAGAACACGGTCGCGATGATGGCGCCCGTGCTGTGAACGCGCGCCTCAGCCGCAGATGCGGTTGCGGCCGCTGCGCTTGGCTTCGTACAGCAGGTCGTCGGCGCGGCTGACCAGCTTTTCGTAGTAGGCGAGCCCGGTGCGTTCGACCACGCCGCCGCTGATGGTCATCTTCCAGCCCGGCGCGAATTGGCTGCAATCGAGCCGTTCCACCGCCTCGCGCATGCGTTCGCAAAGCTGGCGCGCCTCGTCGAGGGCGATGCCCTCGAACAGCACCGCGAATTCCTCGCCGCCCCAGCGCGCGACCGTGCCCAGCGCGCCCGCTTCCTTGCCCAGCACGCGGGCGACCACGACCAGCGCGTGGTCCCCCGACAGGTGCGAATAGGTGTCGTTGATCCGCTTGAAGTGGTCGAGGTCGAGCAGCACGAAGCTGAGCGGCATGCCGCTGCTGGTCGCCCGGTCGAAGGCGCGGGCGAGCTCCTCGTTGATGCTGCGGCGGTTGGCGAGCCCGGTCAGCGCATCCTCCAGCGCCTGCCGCTCGAAGGCCTCGGACTGCTCCTGCAGCTTCGCCAGCAGCATGGTTTTTTCCTGGTCGGCCCGCATCAGCCGTTCGGTCTGGTCGCGCAAGTCGCTGGTGCGCTGTTCGATGATGGCCTCGAGCCGCGCCGCGCGTTGCCGCATGTTGCGCGAGCGCCAGCGATAGACTCCGACCACGAGCAGCGCGGCCAGCAGCGCCAGCGCGGCCTGGAACCAGCCGCGTTGCCACAGCAGCGGCTGGATCTCGATGTCGAGCGCGGTCGCGTCCTTGCTCCAGCCCTGGCCGAGCCCCGGCGCCGACACCTCGACCAGGAAGCGGTATTGCCCGGGGCCGAGGTTGGTGTACTGCGCCACGCGCTGGTTGCCGCGGTCGATCCAGTCGCGGTCCACGCCCTGCAGGCGATAGCGGTAGCGCAGGAAGCGCGGCATGCGGAAGCTGGGGCTGGCGTAGTGGAATTCGAGCTTGCGCGTGCCCGCCGGCAGGTCGAGCCCCTTGCCCTGCGCCACCGGCGCGTCGTTGGCGAGGACCTGTTCGATCGCCACCGGCGGCACCTGCCGGTGGTATCGGTCCAGCGCCTTCGGATCGACCACCGCCGCGCCGCCGGCGGTCGCGATCCAGACCTTGCCGGCCTGGTCGAGCAAGGCCGACGGACCCGCGCCGCCGTTGCATTGCGCGCTGGCGAGGCCGTCGGCTTCGCTGAAATGGTCCGGGGACAGCGTCTTCGCGCGGCCGGCGAACACCGCGTCGATGTCGCTGCGGCGCACGCGCATCACGCCGCGGTTGGAGGTCAGCCACAGGCCGCCGACGCCGTCGTCGACGACCGCGAACAGGGTGTCGATCGGCAGGCCCTGCGCCAGCCCGAGCGCCTGCAGCTTGCCGTCGCGGTAGCGCAACAGGCCGCGATCGCTGGCCATCCAGATCGTGCCGTCGGCGTCTTCGTGGAAATCGAAGACGTCCTGCGCGTCGCCGACCTTGCTCGCGTCGATCCGCTGCACGTGCTCGCCGACGATGCGCGCCGCCCCGTTCGCGGTGCCCACCCACAGGCTGCCGTCGCGGGCCAGGTGCAGCGCCATGATGAACTCGCGCGGCAATCCGTCCCTGGCGCCGAAGAAGCGGTAGGCGCCATTGCGCATCCGGACCAGTCCGCGCGTGGTGCCGATCCAGAGCGTGCCGTCGGGCGCCTGTTCGAGCGCGCGCACCTGGTTGCTGCCGGGCATGCCGCTGGCGTTGTCGTAATGCGCGACGACCTTGCCGTCGCGCAGGCGCAGCAAACCGGCGGTATAGGTTCCCGCCCAGAGGCTGCCGTCGCGGTCCTCCAGCAGGCTCAGGATCGAATCGCTTGGCAGGCCGTCAGCGCTGGTGTAGCTGGCTTCCAGCTTGCCGTTGCGGATGCGGTTCAGGCCGCGGCTGGTGCCGACCCATAGCGAACCGTCGCGGCCTTCGGCCAGCGCGCGCACGTAGTCGTCGCTCAGGCCCTGGTCGCCGTTCCACGTGCTGAACGGCGCGTCGCTCAGGCGCAGCAGGCCGCCGTTGGTTCCAGCCCAGATGCTCCCTTCGCGATCGACCATGAGCGCGGCGACGCGGTTGTTGGGCAGGCCGCGCTGGCTGCTGAAGCGATCGATGGCGCCCGTTCTCGCCGACAACCGCAGCAGGCCGTTGTTGATCGTGCCCACCCACAGGTTGCCCGACGCGTCCCGGGCGAGGCTCGGCACGCCGTCCTGCGGCAGCAGCGGCGACACCGGCGCGAACCGCATTCCCTCCCGCCGGTACGCGCCACGCTCGGTGCCGACATACACCACCCCGTTCGCGTCCTGCAGGAAGTGGAACGCGGGCGCATCCGGCAACCCGGATTCGACGCCGAAGCGTTCGATCCGGTTTCCAGCGAAATGGACGACGCCGGCGGCGGTGGCGACCCACATCGAACCGTCGCGATCCTCGAACAGCGAATACACCACGTTCGACGGCAGGCCGTTGCGCACGTCGTAGTCCACGACCTTGCCCGTGGCCTGGACCACGCTGACGCCGGAGTTCTCGGTCGCCACCCACAGGCGCCCCGCGTGGTCGTACAGCGCGTCCATGATCTCGTCCTGGGCGAGGCCGTCGGCCATGCTCCAGTTCCGCCACGCATCGCCGCGCTTGACGCTGACGCCGCCGCGCGAGGTGCCGACCACGATGGCGCCGTCCGGCGCGGCGTGCACCGAACGGATGCCGTTGTCCTTCAGGCCGGGCGTGTTGCGCCGGTCGAAGACGTGGAACTCGAGGCCGTTGTAGCGCACCAGGCCTTCCCACGTGCCGAACCACAGGTAGCCGTCGGGCGTCTGCGCGATGGCGTTGACCTGGTTGTGCGGCAGCCCCTGGCGCGTGGTCCAGGTTTCGCGGAAGTACGCGGCCAGCGGCTTGTCCGCCGGCGCGGTCGGGGGCCGGCTTTGCGCGAACGCGGGAAACGCCGCGCATGCGCCGGCCAGCAGCAGGCACAGCCACGCCGCGCCCGTGCGCGTGCGGCGTTGCCTGGCGAGCGATGCCCCCTGCATCCGTTCCTCCCGTCCTCAGCCGCCCGGCAAACCCGAGAGGGTCCCCATGTGCCGGCGGTAATGGCGCAATTCCTCGATGGAATCGCGCACGTCACTGAGCGCGGTGTGGGCGGCGACCTTGCTGAAGCCGGACATCACCTGCGGCGCCCAGCGCCGCGCGAGTTCCTTGATCGTGCTCACGTCGAGGTTGCGGTAATGGAAATGCGTTTCCAGCGCCGGCATCCGCCGGTGCAGGAAACGGCGGTCCTGGCAGATCGAATTGCCGCACATCGGCGAGGCGTTGGCCGGCACCCAGTCGTGCAGGAACGCGAGGGTCCGCGCCTCGGCCTCCGCGATCGGCACGCCTTCCTCCAACACCCGGCGCCACAGCCCCGAGCGCGAGTGGTGGGTGCGGTTCCAGTCGTCCATCGCCTCGAGCACCGGCAACGGCTGGGCGATGGCGAGCTCCGGTCCTTCCGCCAGCACGTTGAGTTGGGCATCGGTGACCACGGTCGCGATCTCGAGGATGGTGTCGCGATCCGGGTCCAGCCCGGTCATCTCGAGGTCGATCCAGATCAGGCGATCGCTGGCGGCTTCGGGCATGGGAACCGGGGTTTCGGGCAGTCCGGGCATGATACCGGCGCCGTCCCCCGTGGAGCTTGCACCGCGCGTCCGCGGGGAACCGCCGTTCAGGACGCCGCTTTCGAACGCCTGGCGCGGAACCAGCCGCTGAGCATCGCGCCCGATTCCTCGCCCAGCACCCCGCCCTCGACCCGGACCCGGTGGTTGTGGCGCGGATCGGCGAGCAGGTCGAACACGCTGCCGGCCGCGCCGGTCTTGGGGTCGAACGCGCCGAACACCACCCGCGCCAGGCGCGCGTGCACCGCCGCCATCGCGCACATCGCGCAGGGCTCCAGGGTCACGTACAGGGTGCAACCGACCAGGCGATGGTTGCCGATCGCCTGCCCCGCCCGCCGCATCGCGACGATTTCCGCGTGCGCGCTCGGGTCGGATTCGGCGATGTTGCGGTTCCAGCCCTCGCCGACCAGGTGGCCGTCGGCATCGACCACCAGCGCGCCGACCGGGATTTCGTCGTCCTCGCGCTGCGCGCGCTCGGCCAGCGCCAGTGCGTGGCGCATCCAGCGCTCATCGTCGACACGGGGATTTTCAATCCCCTGCTCGCCAGGATCGCTCATTCCCACTCGATCGTCGCCGGCGGCTTGCCGGAGATGTCGTACACCACGCGCGACACGCCGCGCAGTTCGTTGATGATGCGGTTGCTCACCGTGCCGAGGAAGTCGTACGGCAGGTGCGCCCAGTGCGCGGTCATGAAGTCGATGGTCTCCACCGCGCGCAGCGCGATCACCCATTCGTAGGCGCGCGCGTCGCCGACCACGCCCACCGACTTCACCGGCAGGAACACCGCGAACGCCTGCGAGGTCTTGTCGTACAGGCCGGCCTTGCGCAGTTCGTCGATGAAGATCGCGTCGGCCTTCGCCAGCAATTCGGCGTACTCGGGCTTCACCTCGCCGAGGATGCGCACGCCCAGGCCCGGGCCCGGGAACGGATGGCGATAGACCATCTCGCGCGGCAGGCCCAGTTCCACGCCGAGCCGGCGCACCTCGTCCTTGAACAGCTCGCGCAGCGGTTCGACCAGCTTGAGCTTCATGTCCTCGGGCAGGCCGCCGACGTTGTGGTGGCTCTTGATGACGTGCGCCTTGCCGGTCTTGCTGCCGGCCGACTCGATCACGTCCGGATAGATGGTGCCCTGCGCCAGCCACTTCGCGTTCGCGAGCTTCGCGGATTCCTCGTCGAAGATCTCGACGAACAGGTTGCCGATGATCTTGCGCTTGGCTTCGGGATCGGAAACGCCCTTCAGCTTTTCGAAGTAGCGATCCGCCGCATTCACGCGGATCACCTTGACGCCCATGCCGCCCTTGTCGGCTTCGTTGGCGAACATCGTCATCACCTGGTCGCCTTCCTGCCAGCGCAACAGGCCGGTGTCGACGAACACGCAGGTGAGCTGGTCGCCGATGGCCTTGTGCAGCAGCGCGGCGACCACGGACGAATCCACGCCGCCGGACAGGCCGAGGATCACCTCGTCGGAACCGACCTGCTCGCGCACGCGCGCGATCTGGTCCTCGATGATGTTGGCCGGGGTCCACAGCGTCGCGCAGCCGCAGACGTCGACGACGAAGCGGCGCAGCAGCTCCTGGCCCTGCTTCGTGTGCGTCACTTCCGGGTGGAACTGCACGCCGTACCACTGCTTCGCTTCGTTCGACATCGCCGCGACCGGGATGCGGTCCGTGCTCGCGGTGACGGTGAAGCCCGGCGGCGCTTTCGCAACATGGTCGCCGTGGCTCATCCACACGTCGATGCGCGGCTTGCCGCCGTGGTCGGACAAACCGGAGAACAATTTGTCGGCCGCGACGATCTCGACTTCGGCATGGCCGAACTCGCGCTGGTCGGCGGCCTCGGTTGCGCCGCCGAGTTGCGCGGCCATGGTCTGCATGCCGTAGCAGATGCCGAGCAGTGGCAAGCCGGAATCCCACACCTGTTGCGGCGCGGCCGGTGCGCCGGCTTCGGTGGTCGATTCCGGGCCGCCGGACAGGATGATGCCCTTCGCGCCGAACTTGGCGATTTCGGCCGGATCGTGGTCCCAGGCCCAGATTTCGCAATACACCCCGATCTCGCGGATGCGCCGCGCGATCAGCTGCGTGTATTGCGCGCCGAAATCGAGGATGAGGATTTTGTCGGTATGGATATTCAAGCTTGTCATTCCGAACGCAGTGAGGAATCTGCTTTCAATGGCACCATCGGAAACGAAAAAACAGATCCCTCGCTACGCTCGGGATGACAAGATTCAGCCCGCCCGGTAATTCGGCGGTTCCTTGGTGATCTGCACGTCGTGCACGTGGCTCTCGCGCTGCCCCGCGCCGGTCACCTTCACGAACTGCGGCTTCTTGCG
Source organism: Thermomonas sp. (assembly GCA_044226035.1). GTDB lineage: Bacteria > Pseudomonadota > Gammaproteobacteria > Xanthomonadales > Xanthomonadaceae > Pseudoluteimonas. The sequence goes on from JBGAHT010000010.1 coordinate 57,290, forward strand.
CATCTCCTCGATGGTCGCGCAACCGACGTAACCCATCGTCGCGCGCAGGCCGCCGGCGAGCTGGTGCACCACGCCGCTGAGCGGACCGCGATACGGCACGCGGCCC
>JBGAHT010000011.1:0-57252 GCA_044226035.1 Thermomonas sp.
GGCCGCTCCCACGGAGACTGCTCCCGCAGCGTTCCTGATTCCGGTTCTGGAGATTCATCGTGACTGTTTCCGAAGCCGCGCCCGGCGCGGCGATCGATTTCCACCGATACCCCGACGCGAACGGCCACTTCGGCCGTTACGGCGGGCGTTTCGTCGCCGAAACCCTGGTAGGCCCGCTGCAGGAACTGGCCGCGGCCTACGACGCCGCGCGCGTCGACCCGGCCTTCGTCGCCGAATTCGAAGCCGACCTGAAGCACTACGTCGGCCGGCCGAGCCCGGTCTATTTCGCCGAACGCCTGAGCCGCGCGGCCGGCGGCGCGCGCATCCTGCTCAAGCGCGAGGACCTCAACCACACCGGCGCGCACAAGATCAACAACACCATCGGCCAGGCGCTGCTCGCCTCGCGCATGGGCAAGACCCGGATCATCGCCGAGACCGGCGCCGGCCAGCACGGCGTGGCCAGCGCCACGGTCGCCGCGCGGCTTGGCCTGCAATGCGTCGTGTACATGGGCGCCACCGACATCGAGCGGCAGAAGATCAACGTCTACCGCATGAAGCTGCTCGGCGCCGAAGTGGTGCCGGTGACCTCGGGTTCGGCCACGCTCAAGGACGCGCTGAACGAGGCGATGCGCGACTGGGTGACGAACGTGGCCGGCACCTTCTACATCATCGGCACCGTCGCCGGCCCCGATCCGTATCCGCGCATGGTCCGCGACTTCAACGCCGTGGTCGGGCGCGAGGCGCGCGCGCAGGTGCTGGCCGAATACGGAAGGCTGCCCGATGCCGTGACCGCCTGCGTCGGCGGCGGCAGCAACGCGATCGGCATCTTCCACGCCTTCCTCAACGATGCCCCGGTGCGCATCGTCGGCGCCGAGGCGGCGGGCGAGGGCGTCGCCAGCGGCCGCCACGCCGCATCGCTCGCGGCGGGCCGCCCCGGCGTGCTGCACGGCAACCGCACCTACGTGCTGTGCGACGACGACGGGCAGATCGTCGAAACGCATTCGGTGTCCGCCGGCCTCGACTATCCCGGTGTCGGCCCGGAGCACGCCTTCCTCAAGGACATGGGCCGCGCCGAATACGTCGGCGTGACCGACGACGAGGCGCTGGCCGCGTTCCACCTGCTGGCGAAGACCGAGGGCATCCTGCCCGCGCTCGAATCGAGCCACGCCATCGCCCAGGCGCTCAAGCTCGCACGCGACCTGCCGCGCGACGGCATCGTGCTGTGCAACCTGTCCGGCCGCGGCGACAAGGACGTGCACACCATCGCCGCGCGCGAGGGGTTGATGCTGTGATGCCAACAGGGACCGGGGACCGGGGACCAGGGGTCGGGGGAAATCCAGCGATTGCCCACGATGGTCGCGGCCCGAATAGAAGCTTCAAGACATCGATCGCCGGTCTTTGTACTGATCGGCTTGCTTGCGAGCGCGCCGAGTCTTGCTTTCCCGGTCCCCGGTCCCCGATCCCTGGTCCCCATCCATGAACCGCATCGATAACAAATTCGCCGAACTCCAGTCCGCCGGCCGCAAGGCGCTGGTGCCGTTCGTCACCGCCGGCGATCCGTCGCTGCAGGCGACCGTGCCGGTGATGCACGCGCTGGTGCAGGCGGGCGCGGACCTGCTCGAACTCGGCGTGCCGTTCTCCGACCCGATGGCCGACGGCCCGGTGATCCAGCGCAGCTCCGAGCGCGCGCTGGCGCGCGGCGCCGGCCTGGATTACGTGTTCGGCTGCGTGCGCGGGTTCCGCGAACGCGACGCGGCCACGCCGGTGGTGCTGATGGGCTACCTCAACCCGGTCGAGATCCGTGGCGCGGAACGCTTCGCCCGCGATGCGGCCGCGGCCGGCGTCGATGGCGTGCTGCTGGTCGACCTGCCGCCGGAGGAAGCCGAGGCGTTCGAAGCCGCGTTCGCCGCGCACGGCCTGGCCCTGATCCGGCTGCTGGCGCCGACCACGCCGCAGGCACGGGTCGAACGCGTGCTGGCGGGCGCGCGCGGCTACCTCTATTGCGTCAGCTTCGCCGGCGTCACCGGCGCCGACGCGCTCGACCCGGCCGCCGCCGGCGCGCGGATCGCGGCGTTGCGCGGGCGCAGCCCGGTGCCGGTGCTGGCCGGCTTCGGGATCAAGGACGCGGCCTCGGCCGCCGGCATGGCCGCGCACGCCGATGGCGTGGTCGTCGGCAGCGCCCTGGTCGCGGCGCTGGCCGCCGCGGCGGATCCCGCGGATGCCGCCCGCGGCTTCCTCGCCCCGCTGCGCGCGGCGCTGGACGCGGGCGGTCCCGCCGGGCCGCTGCGCTAGACTGTCGGGCCGTCCGTTCCGTCAAGGCCGTCCCGACGCATGTCCTGGCTGAAGAAAGTCATGCCCACCGCGCGCATCCGCACCGATGCCGGCGCGGAACGCAAGCGCAGCGTGCCCGAGGGGCTGTGGGAAAAGTGCGACAAGTGCGGCGCGGTCCTGTACCGCCCGGAGCTCGAGGAAAACCTCGAGGTCTGCCCGAAGTGCGGGCACCACATGCCGATCCGCGCGCGGGTGCGGCTGCTGGCGCTGTTCGACCCGGATTCCACCCGCGAACTCGGCGCCGCGCTCGGCCCGACCGACGTGCTCAAGTTCAAGGACCAGAAGAAGTACTCGGACCGGATCAAGGCCGCGCAGAAGTCCAGCGGCGAACGCGACGCGCTGATCGCGATGGAAGGCACGCTCGGGCAGCGGCCGCTGGTCGCCTGCGCGTTTGACTTCGCGTTCATGGGCGGGTCGATGGGCTCGGTGGTGGGCGAACGCTTCGCCATCGCCGGCGAACGCGCGCTGGAACTGGGCTGCCCGCTGGTGTGCTTCTCCGCCTCCGGCGGCGCGCGCATGCAGGAAAGCCTGTTCTCGCTGATGCAGATGGCCAAGACCTCGGCCGTGCTCGGGCGCCTGCGCGCGCGCGGCCTGCCGTTCATCTCGGTGCTGACCAACCCCACCACCGGCGGCGTGTCGGCCTCGCTGGCGATGCTCGGCGACCTCAACATCGCCGAGCCGGAGGCGCTGATCGGCTTCGCCGGCCCGCGCGTGATCGAGCAGACCGTGCGCGAAACCCTGCCCGAGGGCTTCCAGACCTCCGAGTTCCTGCTCGACCACGGCACCGTGGACCAGATCGTGGACCGCCGCGAACTGCGCGAGCGGCTCGCGCGGCTGCTGGCGCTGCTGATGCGGCAATCCGCGCCCGGAGACGACGCGGAGGCGGCGTGATGAAGTCGGGATTGGTGATTCGGGATTCGGGATTCGCAAAAGCGGAATCCCGCGGCCGGGCATGCTTTTCCCCCATCCCCGATCCCCACCCACCGATCCGTTCATGAGCCGCAAGTACTTCGGCACCGACGGCATCCGCGGGCGCGTCGGCGAAGGCGCGATTTCCGCCGATTTCGTCCTGCGCCTGGGCAACGCCTACGGCCATGCGCTCACCGCCGCCGCGCAGCAGCGCGACCGCGAGTGGCGCAAGCCGGTGGTGCTGATCGGCAAGGACACGCGCATCTCCAACTACATGTTCGAGGCGGCGCTGGAAGCCGGGCTGGTCGCGGCCGGCGTGGACGTGCAGCTGATGGGGCCGATGCCGACCCCGGCGGTCGCGCACCTGACCAACTCCATGCGCGCCGACGGCGGCATCGTGATTTCCGCCTCGCACAACCCGCACCACGACAACGGCATCAAGTTCTTCTCGGCGCAGGGCGAGAAGCTCGACGACGCGACCGAGCTCGCGATCGAGGCCGCGCTCGAGTCGCCGTTCCGCACCGTCGCCTCGGAACGGCTGGGCAAGGCGGTGCGCACGCGCGACACCATCGGCCGCTACGTCGAGGCCTGCAAGAACTCGGTGCCCAAGGGCTTCAACCTCGGCGGCATGAAGATCGTGGTCGATTGCGCCAACGGCGCGACCTACCAGCTCGGCCCGCTGGTGCTGCGCGAGCTCGGCGCGCGCGTGGACGCCATCGGCGTCGAACCGAACGGCGTCAACATCAACGACGGGGTCGGTTCCACCCATCCCGAATCGCTCGCCGCGCGCGTGCGCGAAACCGGCGCGGACCTGGGCATCGCCTTCGACGGCGACGGCGACCGCGTGTTGTTCGTCGATGCGCGGGGCGAGGTCCACGACGGCGACGACCTGCTGTACGTGCTCGCCTGCGATTGGCGCGAAAGCGGCCGCCTGCGCGGGCCGGTGGTCGGCACGCTGATGACCAACTACGGCTTCGAGCGCGCGCTGGGCGAACGCGGCATCGGTTTCGTGCGCGCCCGGGTCGGCGACCGCTACGTGCACCAGCAACTGCTGGCGAACGACGCGGTGCTCGGCGGCGAGGCCTCGGGCCACATCCTGTGCCTGGACCGCGCCAACACCGGCGACGGCATCGTCAGCGCGCTGCAGGTGCTGGAAGTGCTGCAACGCCGCGGCATCGGCCTGGCCGACGCGCTGCAGGGCATGCGCAAGGTGCCGCAGAAGACGGTCAACGTGCGCTGCGCCGGCGGCGCGAAGCCGGTCGAAGCCGAGGGCGTGAAACGCGCGCTCGCCGATGCGCAACGCGCGGTCGAAGGCCGCGGCCGCGCCTTCCTGCGTCCATCGGGCACCGAACCGGTGGTGCGGGTGACGGTGGAAGCCGACGATGCCGCACTGGTGCAATCCACGCTGGATGCGCTCGCCGAAGCCGTGCGCGCGGCGGCGGGCTGATCGACGGACCAAACGCTCCATGGCATCGCGCATCCCCACCCTCGACATCCGCCGCTTCACCCATCCGGTTTCGGCGGAAGACCGCCGCGCCTTCGTCGAGGAACTCGGCGCCGCGTATCGCGAGTGGGGGTTCGCCGGCATCCGCGGCCACGGCATCCCGCAGGCGCGCATCGACGAGGCGTACGAGGCCTTCCGCGCGTTCTTCGCCCTGCCGGAGGACATCAAGCGCAAGTACCACGTGCCCGGCGGCGGTGGCGCGCGCGGCTACACGCCGTTCGGGATCGAGACCGCGAAAGGGGCGCAGCATTCCGACCTCAAGGAGTTCTGGCACATCGGGCGCGAGATCCCGCGCGATTCGAAATACGCCGCGGACATGCCGGAAAACCTGTGGCCCGCGGAGCTGCCCGGGTTCAGGCTCGCCGGCTACGGCCTGTACCAAGCCCTGGACGAGCTCGGTTCGCAGGTGCTGTCCGCGCTCGCGCTGCACATGGGCCTGCCCGAGGAACATTTCCGCGACAAGACCGACGCCGGCAATTCGATCCTGCGCCCGATCCATTACCCGCCGATCGCTGACGACGACATCCCGAACGTGCGCGCCGGCGCGCACGAGGACATCAACCTGATCACCCTGCTGGTCGGCGCCAGCGCCGAGGGCCTGGAAGTGCTGTCGCGCAAGGGCGAGTGGGTGCCGTTCACCGCCGACGCCGACACCATCGTCGTCAACATCGGCGACATGCTGCAGCGCCTGACCAACCACGCCTACCCGTCGACCACCCATCGCGTGGTCAACCCGCCGGGCGAAAAGGCGCGCGAGCCGCGCTATTCCACCCCGTTCTTCCTGCACCCGAACCCGGATTTCCTGATCGACGTGCTGCCCTCGACGATCACCGCGGACAATCCGAACCGTTATCCCGAACCGATCACCGCGCAGGCTTACCTGGAACAGCGCCTGCGCGAGATCAAGCTGAAATGAGGACTCCCTGATGCGCCGCAAGATCGTGGCCGGCAACTGGAAACTGCACGGCGACCGCGCCTTCGCCGCCGCGCTGGTCGATGCGATCGCCGCGGTCCCGGCCCCGGCCGGGGTCGAACGCGTGGTGCTGCCGCCGTTCCCGTACATCGCCGAGTGCGCGGCGCGATGCGCCGGCCGCGGCCTCGCGCTCGGCGCGCAGGACGTGAGCGAGCACGCCAAGGGCGCGTTCACCGGCGAAGTCTCCGCCGCGATGCTCGCCGACATCGGCGCGCGCTACGCCCTGGTCGGCCATTCCGAGCGCCGCCAGTACCACGGCGAATCCAGCGAGCTGGTCGCGCGCAAGTTCATCGCCGCCCGCGACGCCGGGCTGGCGCCGGTGCTGTGCGTGGGCGAAACCCTGGCCGAACGCGAGGCGGGGCGGACCGAGGCGGTGATCGCGGCCCAGCTGGCGCCGGTGTTCGAACTCGCCGGCGTCGCCGCGCTGGACGGCGCCGTGGTCGCCTACGAACCGGTCTGGGCCATCGGCACCGGCCTGACCGCCACGCCGGGGCAGGCCCAGGCGGTGCACGCATTCATCCGTGGCGAAATCGCGAAGCGCGATGCTAAAATCGCGGATTCGCTGCCGATCCTCTATGGCGGCAGTTGCAAGCCCGACAATGCCGCCGCGCTGTTCTCGCAGGCCGATGTCGACGGCGGGTTGATCGGTGGAGCCTCGCTCGAGGCCGCCGGTTTCCTCGCCATCGTCGCGGCGGCCGCCCAGGAATCCGTCTGATGTTGATGCTCGCCCTGAATGTGCTTTACGTCCTCGTCGCGATCGCCATGATCGCGATGATCCTGATGCAGCGCGGCGCCGGCGCGCAGGCCGGTTCCGGCTTCGGCGGCGGCGCCTCGGCCACGGTGTTCGGCTCGCGCGGCGCGTCGAACTTCCTGTCCAAGAGCACCAAGTGGCTGGCGATCGTGTTCTTCGCGATCAGCCTGTTCATGGCCTGGCACATCAACCGCACCGCGGTGGCGACGCCGGCGGCGCAGGACCTCGGCCTGATGGGTTCGGCCCCGGCCGCGCCCGCCCCGGCGCAACCGCAGCCGGCACCCGCGCAGATCCCGTCCGCGCCGGCGGGCACGGCGGCCCCGGCGCAGGTCCCGGCGGCGCCCGCGCAACCGCCGCAGGGCGCGACTCCGCCGCAGGCTCCTTCGCAAGGCGGCCAGGGCAACGGTTAAAATAAAACGACGTGCGGTACGTGGCGGTGCGAACCGCCGCGGCAACAGATTGCCCAGGTGGCGGAATTGGTAGACGCACTACCTTGAGGTGGTAGCGGCTTCGGTCGTGGGGGTTCGAGTCCCCCCTTGGGCACCAACAACGAGGCGGATGGAAACATCCGCCGGTTCCATCCCCGAGCAACGGCCGCGCAGCGGCAAGAAGCCGAGAGAACACGAGTGCTGGCCGAATACCTGCCGACCCTGTTGTTCCTGATCGTCGCCATCGGCATCGGCATCGCGCTGATCGTCATCGGCAACGTCCTCGGGCCCCGTCGCCCGAACCCCGAGAAGCTGTCGCCCTACGAATGCGGTTTCGCCGCGTTCGAGGACGCGCGCATGCGCTTCGACGTGCGCTACTACCTGATCGCGATCCTGTTCATCGCGTTCGACCTGGAAATCGCCTTCGTCTTCCCGTGGGCGCTGGTGTTCCGCCAGCTCGGCGTGTTCGGGCTGGTCGAAATGGGCATCTTCCTCGGCCTGCTGCTGCTCGGCTTCATCTACGTCTGGAAGAAGGGCGCGCTGGAATGGGAATGATCCACATCGAAGCGCTTCGCTCGCGCGCCCTTTCCCTCACCCCGGGAGTGACCGCATGAGCCTGCTCGGCACCGTCCAGGGCCTGGTCGACAAGGCGAACAACCCGCTGCCGCAAGGCCAGGTCGACGACATCCTGCGCCCCGCGGGCGAGAACCCGCTGCTGGAGCACGGCTTCGTCACCACCAGCTCCGACATCCTGCTGAACTGGGCGCGCACCGGCTCGATGTGGCCGATGACCTTCGGCCTGGCCTGCTGCGCGGTGGAGATGATGCACGCCGGCGCCTCGCGCCTGGACCTGGACCGCTACGGCGTGGTGTTCCGCCCGTCGCCGCGGCAGAGCGACGTGATGATCGTGGCCGGCACCCTGGTCAACAAGATGGCGCCGGCGCTGCGCAAGGTCTACGACCAGATGCCCGACCCGAAGTGGGTGATCTCGATGGGCAGCTGCGCCAACGGCGGCGGCTACTACCACTATTCGTATTCGGTGGTGCGCGGCTGCGACCGCATCGTGCCGGTGGACATCTACGTGCCGGGCTGCCCGCCGACCGCCGAAGCGCTGGTGTACGGCATCCTGCAGCTGCAGAAGAAGATCCGCCGCGCCACCAATTTCGGCGAAAACAGGACGGGACTGCGCGATGCTTGAGGCCGCTGCGTTCGCCGAGCGCCTGCGCGCGCGTTTTCCCGCCGCGGACATCTCCGTGGCCGGGCCGCGCGGCGAGGTCGGGATCGTGTTCGACGCCGGCGAATCCCACGCCGCCTGCGCGGCGCTGCGCGACGAATTCGGCTTCGAGCAGCTGATCGACGTCGCCGGCATCGACTACCTCGGCTTCGGCAGCGACGAGTGGGACACCGACGTCTCCTCGGAAGGCTTCAGCCGCGGCGTCGAGGGCCGCAACGTCGGCCGCTTCAAGTTCGGCGAACAGCCCAGCCGGCAGCTGCCCGAACCCAAGGGCGAGGGCCCGATGCCGGTGCCGCAGCGGCGCTTCGCCGCGGTGCTGCAACTGCTGTCGGTGCGGCACAACCAGCGCGTGCGGGTGCGCGTGTTCGCGCCCGACGACAGCCTGCCGGTGGTGCCTTCGGTGGTCGACCTGTGGCCGGTCGCCAACTGGTTCGAACGCGAGGCCTTCGACATGTACGGGATCGTGTTCCAGGGCCACCCGGACCTGCGCCGCATCCTCACCGACTACGGCTTCGTCGGCCATCCGTTCCGCAAGGATTTCCCGCTGATCGGCAACGTCGAGGTCCGCTACGACGCGGACAGGAAGCGCGTGGTGTACGAACCGGTGACCAGCGTCGAGCCGCGGGTGAACGTGCCGCGCGTGGTCCGCGACGACGCGCGCTACGCGACCGCGGCGGGCGAGCAGATGAGCCGCAAGGCGGAGGCCGGCAAGTGACCGCGCCCTCGATCCAGCATCCGCCGGCGCACGCCGGCTTCGCCAGCAATCCGGCCGAGGCGAAGCAGGAAATCCGCAACTACACGCTGAATTTCGGCCCGCAGCACCCGGCCGCGCACGGCGTGCTGCGCCTGATCCTGGAGATGGATGGCGAAGTGGTGCAGCGCGCCGACCCGCACGTCGGGCTGCTCCACCGCGGCACCGAGAAACTGGCCGAATCCAAGCCGTTCAACCAGTCGATCGGCTACATGGACCGGCTCGACTACGTCTCGATGATGTGCAACGAGCACGCCTACGTGCGCGCGATCGAGGCGTTGATGGGGATCGAGGCGCCCGAACGCGCGCAGTGGATCCGCACGATGTTCGACGAGGTGACGCGCATCCTGAACCACCTGATGTGGATCGGGTCGAACGCGCTCGACCTCGGCGCGATGGCGGTGTTCCTGTACGCGTTCCGCGAGCGCGAGGAGCTGATGGACTGCTACGAGGCGGTCAGCGGCGCGCGCATGCACGCGACCTACTACCGCCCGGGCGGCGTGTACCGCGATCTGCCGAACCGCATGCCGCGGTACAAGGAATCGCCGTGGAGGAAGGGCGCCAAGCTCAAGCGCTTCAATTCCTGGCGCGAAGGCTCGCTGCTCGACTACCTCGAGCACTTCTGCGAGGACTTCCCCAGGCGCGTCGACGAATACGAGACCCTGCTCACCGATAACCGCATCTGGAAGCAACGCACGGTCGGCATCGGCGTGATCCCGCCGGAACAGGCGCTGGCCTGGGGCATGACCGGGCCGATGCTGCGCGGTTCGGGCGTGGAATGGGACCTGCGCAAGAAGCAGCCCTACGCCAGGTACGCCGAAGTCGATTTCGACATCCCGGTCGGCGTGCAGGGCGACTGCTACGACCGCTACCTGGTGCGCGTCGCCGAGATGCGCCAGTCGACCCGCATCATCGAACAGTGCGTGAAGTGGCTGAAGGCCAACCCCGGCCCGGTGATGCTGGACAACTACAAGGTGTCGCCGCCGTCGCGCGAAGCGATGAAGGACGACATGGAAGCGCTGATCCACCACTTCAAGCTGTTCTCGGAAGGCTACAGCGTGCCCGCCGGCGAGACCTACGCCGCGGTCGAGGCGCCGAAGGGCGAGTTCGGCTGCTACCTGGTCAGCGACGGCGCCAACAAGCCGTTCCGCTGCCACCTGCGCGCGCCCGGCTTCGCCCACCTGTCGTCGATGGACGCGATCGTCAAGGGCCACATGCTGGCCGACGTGGTGGCGATGATCGGCACCTACGACATCGTGTTCGGCGAAATTGACCGGTAAGGATCGATGAAAGCGACTGGCAACTTCGAAAACGCGCGCAACGTCGACCCGATGGCGGTGCTGTCGGGCGAGACCCGCGCGCACATCGACCACTGGCTGGCCAAGTTCCCGCCGGACCGGCGGCGCTCGGCGGTGCTGCAGGGCCTGCACGCCGCGCAGGAACAGAACGGCGGCTGGCTCAGCGACGAGATCATCGCCGCGGTCGCGAAGTACCTCGACATCCCGCCGGTGTGGGCGTACGAGGTCGCCACGTTCTACTCGATGTTCGAAACCGAAAAGGTCGGCCGCAACAACGTCGCCTTCTGCACCAACATCAGCTGCTGGTTGAACGGCGCCGAGGGCCTGGTCGCGCACGCGGAGAAGAAGCTCGGCTGCAAGCTCGGCGAATCCACCGCCGACGGCCGCGTCTACCTCAAGCGCGAGGAGGAATGCGTCGCCGCCTGCTGCGGCGCGCCGGTGGTCGTGATCAACGGGCATTACCACGAGAAGCTCGACGCGGCGAAAGTCGACGAGCTGCTGGACGGGCTGAAGTGATGGGCGGTCAGAGCCAAGATTCCAAACAGCATGGTTCCGAGGGTTACGGCCCGGTCGGCCCGGCGCCGCAGGAGCACAACGTCGTCTACACGACGCTGCACTTCGACAAGCCGTGGTCGTACGAGAACTACCTCAAGACCGGCGGCTACAGCGCGCTGCGCAAGATCCTCACCGAGAAGATCGAGCCGGCCGCGGTCGTGGACATGGTCAAGGCCTCGGGCCTGCGCGGCCGCGGCGGCGCGGGCTTCCCGACCGGCCTGAAGTGGAGCTTCATGCCGAAGGGCCCGGGGCAGAAATACATCCTGTGCAATTCGGACGAATCCGAGCCGGGCACGGCGAAGGACCGCGACATCCTGCGCTACAACCCGCACGCGGTGATCGAGGGCATGGCGATCGCCTGCTACGCGACCGGTTCCACCGCCGCCTACAACTACCTGCGCGGCGAGTTCCACCACGAGCCGTTCGAGCACCTGGAGGAAGCCACGCGCGAGGCCTACGCCAACGGCTGGCTGGGCAAGAACATCCTCGGCAGCGGCGTCGACATCGACATCCACAACGCGCTCGGCGCGGGCGCCTACATCTGCGGCGAAGAGACCGCGTTGATGGAATCGCTGGAAGGCAAGAAGGGCCAGCCGCGCTACAAGCCGCCGTTCCCGGCCAATTTCGGCCTGTACGGCAAGCCGACCACGATCAACAACACCGAGACCTACGCGTCGGTGCCGGCGATCGTGCGCAACGGCGCCGAATGGTTCGCCAACCTCGGCAAGCCGAACAACGGCGGGCCGAAGGTGTTCTCCGTCTCCGGCCACGTCAACAACCCGGGCAATTTCGAGATCCGCCTCGGCACTCCGTTCGCCGACCTGCTGGCGATGGCCGGCGGCGTGCGCAACGGCCACAAGCTGAAGGCGGTGATCCCGGGCGGTTCGTCGATGCCGGTGCTGCCGGCGGACACGATGATGGCGTGCACCATGGACTACGACTCGATCCAGAAGGCCGGTTCCGGCCTCGGTTCGGGCGCGGTCGTGGTGATGGACGAAACCACCTGCATGGTCCGCGCCTGCCAGCGCATCGCGCGCTTCTATTTCAAGGAAAGCTGCGGCCAGTGCACGCCGTGCCGCGAAGGCACCGGCTGGATGTACCGCATGCTCACCCGCATCGCCAACTTCGAGGCGACGATGGACGACCTCGCCATGCTCCGCGCCGCGGCCGGGCAGATCGAGGGCCACACCATCTGCGCCTTCGGCGAGGCGGCGGCGTGGCCGGTGCAGGGCTTCCTGCGCCATTTCCGCCACGAATTCGAATACGCCATCGTCAATGGCCGCTTCTACGTCGACGACGAACGCGCGGGCACGCTGTTGAAACCCGCGGAGGTCGCGGCATGAGCGCGCAGCCGGTGAATCCGAACCTGCCGCCGGACCACGTCACCGTCTTCATCGACGGCGTGGAATGCGCGGCGCCCAAGGGCTCGATGATCATCCAGGCCGCGGACAAGGCCGGCATCCCGATCCCGCGCTTCTGCTACCACGACAAGTTGCCGATCGCGGCGAACTGCCGCATGTGCCTGGTCGAGGCGGAAATGGGCGGCAAGCCGCTGCCCAAGCCGCAGCCGGCCTGCGCCACGCCGGTCGCCGACGGCATGAAGGTGTCCACGCGCAGCGACAAGGCCCTGCAGTCGCAGCGCAACGTGATGGAATTCCTGCTGATCAACCATCCGCTCGACTGCCCGATCTGCGACCAGGGCGGCGAATGCGAACTGCAGGACCTCTCGCTCGGCTACGGCCGTTCGGTCTCGCGCTTCGCCGAGCGCAAGCGCACCGTCGCCGACGAGGATTTCGGGCCGCTGGTCGCCAGCGACATGACCCGCTGCATCCAGTGCACGCGTTGCGTGCGCTTCACCGCGGACATCGCCGGCACCTACGAACTGGGCGGCATGCAGCGCGGCGAGAACCTGCAGATCGGCACCTACGACGGCAAGCCGCTGACCACCGAGTTGTCCGGCAACGTCATCGACGTCTGCCCGGTCGGCGCGCTGACCAACAAGGTGTTCCGCTTCAAGGCGCGGCCGTGGGAGCTCACCGCCAGGGAATCGCTGGGCTGGCACGACGCGCTCGGCAGCAACCTGTTCCACCACGTGCGCCGCGGCGAGATCCTGCGCAGCGTGCCGCGCGACAACGAGCCGGTGAACGAGTGCTGGCTCTCCGATCGCGACCGCTATTCGCACCAGGGCCTGTACGCCGAAGACCGCGCGACGGTGCCGCTGGTCCGCGACGGCGAGGGTTTCCGCGAAGCCTCGTGGGACGAAGCGCTGGCGGAAGCGGCGAAGATCCTGCGCGAAAGCACGTCTTCGAACGGCGGCGACGAGCTCGGCGTGCTGGTGCATCCGGCGACCTCGAACGAGGAGGGCGCCTTGCTCGCGCGCCTCGCCGCCGCGCTCGGCAGCGGCAACCTCGACCATCGCATCGGCCAGCTCGACCTGTCCGACGGCGCCGTGGCCGAAGCCTTCGCCACGCCGGTCGCCGAACTCGAGCAGGCGCAGGCCGTCGTCATCGTCGGCAGCAACCTGCGCCACGAAGTGCCGCTGCTGCACCACCGCGTGCGCCGGGCGACGCTGCGCGGCGCGAAGGTGCACGTGGTCAATCCGGTCGATTTCGATTTCGCGTTCCCGATCGCCTCGCGCGCGATCGTGCCGCCGTCGCAACTCGCGTCCGCGTTGGCGAATGTCGATGTCGGCGATGCCGCGAACGTCGCGGTGATCGTCGGCGGCGTGGCCGAGAACGGCCCGCACGCGGCCGCGATCCGCGAAGCGGTCGCTTCGTTCGCGTCCGCGAAGAACGCGAAGGTTTGCCGCATCCCGCAGGGCGCGAACGCGCTCGGCCTGGCGCGCATGGGCGTGCTGCCGGCCGCGCGCGATGCGCAGGCGATGCTGCGCGACCCGCGCAAGGCCTACGTCGTGTACGGGCTCGAACCAGGGCTGGATTTCGCCGACCAGCACGCCGCGCTGAAGGCGCTCGGCGATGCGCGCGTGGTCGCGTTCAGCCATTACGCCTGCAATTCGACCCGGCGCGTGGCCGACGTGATCCTGCCGATCGGCGCCTTGCCGGAAGTCGAGGCGACGCTGGTCAACCTCGACGGCCGCGAACAGCGCAGCCAGGCCGCCGGCAAGCTGCGCGGCGACGCGCGACCGGGCTGGCGCGTGCTGCGCGCGCTCGGCGCGCTGCTGCAGGCGCCGGGCTTCGAATTCACCGATCTCGACGGACTGCGCGCCTCGATCAGGGATCAGGGGCCAGGAGCCAGGGATCAGGCGAAGGCGGGCTCTTCGCTGACTGCCGATCCCCGACCCCTGTCCTCTGGTCTCGAACTCGCGGTCTCGCAGGCGATCTACCGCAGCGACGCCACCGTGCGCCGCGCCGCGGCGTTGCAGGCGCATCCGCTCAACGCCGGCCCGCGCGCGGTGCTGAACCCGGCCGATGCGTCCGCGCTCGGCATCGCCGACGGCGCGATGGCGAAGTTCGCGACCGGCGTCGGCACCGCCACGCTGCAGGTCGCGCTCGACGGCCGCGTCGCGCAGGGCGCCGCATGGGTCGAATCCGGCTTCGGCGCCACCGCGCCGCTGGCCAGCGCCCGCGTCGAGGTGCGCCCGGCATGAACACCGCGACCTTGCTCTCGCAGATGTTCGACCCGCTGCAGCACTGGCTGCTGTCGCTGGGCGCGATCGGCGCCGTCGCGTGGATCGTGCTGAAGATCCTCGCGATCGCGGTGCCGGTGATCCTCACCGTCGCCTTCTACGTGGTCTGGGAACGCAAGCTGATCGGCTGGATGCACGTCCGCCACGGGCCGATGTACGTCGGCTTCGGCGTGCTGCAGGCCTTCGCCGACGTGTTCAAGCTGCTGTTCAAGGAAGTGATCCGCCCGACCGAGGCGAGCAAGGCGCTGTACGTGCTCGCGCCGCTGATCACGCTCGCGCCGGCGTTCGCGGCCTGGGCGGTGGTGCCGTTCGACGCGAAGCTGGTGCTGTCGAACGCCAACGCCGGCCTGCTGTACCTGCTGGCGATGACCTCGCTGGGCGTGTACGGCATCATCCTCGCCGGCTGGGCCTCGAACTCGAAGTACGCCTTCCTCGGCGCGATGCGATCTGCCGCGCAGGTGGTGAGCTACGAGATCGCGATGGGCTTCGCCATGGTCGGCGTGCTGATCGCGGCCGGCAGCCTCAACCTCACCGACATCGTCAACGCGCAGGCCGGCGACGCGGGCCCGTTCGAGTGGTTCTGGTTCCCGCTGCTGCCGCTGTTCCTCGTGTACTTCATTTCCGGCGTGGCCGAGACCAACCGCGCGCCGTTCGACGTGGTGGAAGGCGAATCGGAGATCGTCGCCGGGCACATGGTCGAGTACTCCGGCTCGCAGTTCGCGCTGTTCTTCCTCGCCGAGTACGCGAACATGATCCTGGTCAGCTTCCTGACCGCGATCTTCTTCGTCGGCGGCTGGCTCAGCCCGTTCCACGGCTGGGGCATCCCGCTGCTGTCCGCGGACGGCTGGTGGTGGCTGTTCGCCAAGGTGTTCTTCTTCGCCAGCTGCTTCATCTGGTTCCGCGCCACGTTCCCGCGCTACCGCTACGACCAGATCATGCGCCTGGGCTGGAAGGTGTTCATCCCGGTGACGCTGGCCTGGATCTGCGCGACCGCGTTGATGGCGTACTACGGCGTGTTCGAGGCGGGTGCTTGATGGGCAGGATCTTCGCTTGGTTCAAGGGCCTGCTGCTGGTCGAGCTGCTGCAGGGCATGTGGCTGACCTTCAAGTACCTGTGGCGGCCGAAGTACACGCTGATGTACCCGATGGAGAAGACGCCGCAGTCGCCGCGCTTCCGCGGCCTGCACGCGCTGCGCCGCTACCCGAACGGCGAGGAACGCTGCATCGCGTGCAAGCTGTGCGAGGCGGTGTGCCCGGCGCTGGCGATCACCATCGATTCCGAGCAGCGCGCCGACGGCACGCGCCGCACCACGCGCTACGACATCGACCTGTTCAAGTGCATCTTCTGCGGTTTCTGCGAGGAATCCTGCCCGGTCGATTCGATCGTGGAAACGCACGTGCTCGAGTACCACATGGAAAAGCGCGGCGAGAACATCCTGACCAAGCCGCAGCTGCTGGCGCTGGGCGACCGGCTCGAGCCCGGCATCGCCGAACGCCGCGCCGCCGACGCGCCCTACCGCTGAGGAACGCATGGACTACGCATTGGCCCTGTTCTACGCCTTCGCCGCCCTCGCGGTCGCTTCCGCGGTCGGCGTGATCGGCGTGCGCAACCCGGTGCACGCGGCCCTGTTCCTGGTGCTGACGTTCTTCTCGGTCGCCTGCTCGTGGTTGCTGATCGGCGCCGAGTTCCTCGGCGTCGCGCTGGTGCTGGTCTACGTCGGCGCGGTGATGGTGCTGTTCCTGTTCGTGGTGATGATGCTGGACATCGACATCGCCAGGATCCGCGAGGGCTATGTGCGCTACCTGCCGGTCGGCCTGCTGGTCGCGGTGGTGATGCTGCTCGAGATGCTGGCCCTGATCGGGGTGAAGTCGCGCGTGGCGACGGCGTTCGCGAGCAACGATGCCGCGCTGGCCGCGGATTCGGCCAGCGGCAACACCCACTGGCTGGCGCAGTCGCTGTTCACTGGCTTCATGCTGCCGTTCGAGGTCGCCGCGGTGATCCTGACCGTGGCGGTGATCGCGGCGGTGATGCTGACCCTGCGCCGCCGCGTCGGCGCCAAGCACCAGGACCCGGCGTGGCAGGCCAGCGTGCGTGCGCAGGATCGCGTGCGCATCGTGAAGATGGAATCGGCGAAGCCGCAGGCCGATGCCGGGGAGGGCGGGGCATGAACGCATTGCTCGGGCATGGGCCGACCCTCGGCCATTACCTCGCCTTCAGCGCGGTGCTGTTCTGCATCGCGGTGGCCGGCATCTTCCTCAACCGCAAGAACGTGATCGTGCTGCTGATGTGCATCGAGCTGCTGCTGCTCTCGGTGAACATCAACTTCGTCGCGTTCTCGCGCCAGCTCGGCGACGCGGCCGGGCAGGTGTTCGTGTTCTTCATCCTGACCGTGGCCGCGGCCGAGGCCGCGATCGGCCTCGCGATCCTCGTGACCCTGTTCCGCAACCGGCGCACGATCGACGTCGCCGACATCGACATGCTCAAGGGCTGACGGCATGGTGATTTCGAAGACCCACCTGCTGCTGATCGTGCTGGCGCCGCTGCTGGGCGCGGTGCTGGCCGGGCTGTTCGGCCGGAAGATCGGCCGCGCCGGCGCGCACACCGCCACCATCCTCGGCGTCGCTGCGAGCTGCGCGCTGTCGTGCTGGGTGCTGTGGCAGCTGCTGCAGGGCGCGGTGCCGTTCAACGAGAACGTCTACGCCTTCTTCCAGGCCGGCGGCATCCAGGCCAACGTCGGCTTCATGGTCGACAAGCTGACCGCGATGATGATGGTGGTCGTCACCTTCGTCTCGCTGCTGGTGCACGTCTACACCATCGGCTACATGGCCGACGACGACGGCTACCAGCGCTTCTTCAGCTACATCTCGCTGTTCACCTTCAGCATGCTGATGCTGGTGATGAGCAACAACTTCCTGCAGCTGTTCTTCGGCTGGGAGGCGGTGGGCCTGGTCTCGTACCTGCTGATCGGCTTCTGGTTCAAGCGCCCGACCGCGATCTTCGCCAACCTCAAGGCGTTCCTGGTCAACCGCGTCGGCGACTTCGGCTTCCTGCTCGGCATCGCCGGGGTGCTGTACTGCTTCGGCACGCTCGATTACGCGACCGTGTTCGCGAACGCGCCGGCCATCGTCGGCCACCACCTGGGCGAGATGTTCAACCACGGCGCCGCCACCGGCGGGATGTGGTCGTGGTCGATCGCTACCGTCATCTGTATCTGCCTGTTCGTCGGCGCGATGGGCAAGTCGGCGCAGGTGCCGCTGCACGTGTGGCTGCCGGATTCGATGGAAGGCCCGACCCCGATCTCGGCGCTGATCCACGCCGCGACGATGGTGACCGCCGGCATCTTCATGGTCGCGCGCATGTCGCCGTTGTTCGAGCTGAGCCGGACCGCGCTGGACTTCGTGCTGTTCATCGGCGCGACCACCGCGTTCTTCACCGGCCTGATCGGCATCGTGCAGAACGACATCAAGCGCGTGATCGCGTATTCCACGCTGTCGCAGCTGGGCTACATGACCGTGGCGCTGGGCGTGTCGGCGTATTCGGCCGCGGTCTACCACCTGATGACGCACGCCTTCTTCAAGGCGCTGCTGTTCCTCGGCGCCGGCTCGGTCATCATCGGCATGCACCACGAGCAGGACATGCGCAAGATGGGCGGCCTGCGCAAGTACATGCCGATCACCCACGCCACCATGTGGATCGGCACGCTGGCCCTGGTCGGCACGCCGTTCTTCGCCGGCTTCTACTCGAAGGACACCATCATCGAGGCCGCCGCCGAGCACGCGCACGAAGCCCACGGCTGGATCGCGACCTACGGCTACTGGGCGGTGCTGCTGGGCGCGTTCGTGACCTCGTTCTACAGCTTCCGCCTGCTGTACATGACCTTCTTCGGCGAAGCGCGCTGGAAGCACGCCGACGCGCGCCACGACGCCGGGCACGCGCACGACGACCACGGCCACGACGACCACGGCCACGACGACCACGGCCACGACGACCACGGCCACGAGCCGCACGAATCGCCGTGGGTGGTGACGCTGCCGCTGGTGCTGCTGGCGATCCCCTCGGCGGTGATCGGCTTCCTCACCGTCGGGCCGATGCTGTTCGGCACCGACATGCTCGGACATGCGAAGCAGCTGCCGTTCTTCCTCGGCGCGATCGACGTGCCGCAGGCGCGCGACGTCATCGGCAAGCTGGCGGAGGAATTCCACGGTCCGGTCGAGTTCGCGCTGCACGGATTCAAGGCGCCGGCCTTCTGGCTCGCGCTGGGCGGCTTCCTGCTGGCCACGCTGATGTACGTGTGGAGGAAGGACCTGCCGGCGAAGGCCGCGCGCATCTTCGCGCTGCCCAGGCTCGTGCTCGAGAAGAAATACTGGATGGACGACCTGTGGATCGGCGGTTTCGCCGGGCTCGGCCTGCGCCTGGGCCGGGTTTCGCGCGGCGTCGACGAGAAGCTCGTCGATGGCGTCGTGGTCAACGGCAGCGCGCGCCTCGTCGACCTGTTCGCCGGCCTGCTGCGGCGCACGCAATCGGGTTACCTCTACGACTACGCCTTCGCCATGATCCTCGGCCTGATCGCATTGCTGGCCGCGATCCTGATGTCCTGGCACTGACCTGGAAACCGCCTCGACCATGCCCCAGACCGGCCTGCCCCTGTTGAGCGTCCTGATCTGGCTGCCGATCCTCGGCGGCGCATGCTGCCTGCTGCTCGGCAATGCGCGCGCGGACATGGCGCGCTGGCTCGGCCTGGCCTTCGCCCTGGCGACGCTGGCGCTGAGCGTGCCGTTGCTGACCGGCTTCGACCACGCCAACGCCGGCATGCAGTTCGTCGAGCAGCACGCGTGGATCCCGGCCTACGACATCCGCTACCACCTCGGCGCCGACGGCATCTCGGTCGCGCTGATCGCGCTGACCACGCTCACCACCGTGCTCGCGCTGATCGGCGCGTGGGGCGTGGACAAGCGCGTGAGCCAGTACTACGCCGCGTTCCTGCTGCTCGAAGGCCTGATGATCGGCGTGTTCTGCGCGATGGACGCGATGCTGTTCTACGTGTTCTTCGAGGCGATGCTGATCCCGATGTTCGTGATCATCGGCGTATGGGGCGGCCCGCGCCGCGTGTACGCCTCGCTCAAGTTCTTCCTGTACACCTTCCTCGGCTCGGTGTTCATGCTGGTCGGGCTGATCTGGCTGTACCTGAAGGGCGGCAGCTGGCAGCTGGCCGACCTGGCCGCGCTGCCGCTGACCATGCCCGAGCAGGCCTGGCTGTTCTTCGCGTTCCTGATCGCGTTCGCGGTGAAGGTGCCGATGTTCCCGGTGCACACCTGGCTGCCGGACGCGCACGTCGAGGCGCCGACCGCCGGCTCGGTGATCCTGGCCGCGATCATGCTGAAGATCGGCGGATACGGCTTCCTGCGCTTCAGCCTGCCGATCCTGCCGGACGCCAGCCACGCGTACGCCGGGCTGGTGATCGCGCTGTCGATCATCGCCATCGTCTACGTCGCGCTCGTCGCCCTGGTGCAGGACGACATGAAGAAGCTGATCGCGTATTCCTCGGTCGCGCACATGGGCTTCGTCACCCTCGGCGTGTTCGTCGCGGTCCTGCTGGTGCGCGATGCCGGCAACGCCGACGGCGCGCGGCTTGGCATGCAGGGCGCGATGGTGCAGATGATCTCGCACGGCTTCGTCTCCGGCGCGATGTTCTCCTGCGTGGGCGTGCTCTACGACCGCCTGCACACGCGCATGATCCGCGACTACGGCGGCGTGGCGAACGCGATGCCGTGGTTCGCGTTGTTCTGGGTGCTGTTCGCGATGGCCAACTCCGGCCTGCCGGGCACCAGCGGCTTCGTCGGCGAGTTCATGGTGATCCTGGCCAGCTTCCAGCAGAACCCGCTGGTGGCCTTCGCCGCGGCGACCACCCTGATCACCGGCGCCGGCTACACGCTGTGGCTGACCAAGCGCGTGATCTGGGGCGAAATCACCAACCCGGCGGTCGCGACCATGCCCGACATCAACGCGCGCGAATGGATCGTGCTCGGCGCGTTCGCGGCCGGCGTGCTGCTGATCGGCATCTGGCCCAAGCCGCTCACCGACCTGATGGAACCCTCCATCGCCCAGCTCGTCGGCCAGTTGGCCGCGACCAAGCTCTGACGAACCCGGGAAGACGCCGCATGCTGCCCATGCCCACCGCCGCCGAACTGCTGCCGCTGCTGCCGGAGCTCGTGCTGGCCGCCGGCGCGTTCGCGCTGCTGATGCTGGACCTGTTCCTGGACGACGCGCGCCGCGCGATCATCTGGGCGGGCGCGATCGCGCTGTTGCTCGTGGTCGCGTGGATGTCCTTCGCCGGCGTCGGCGGGCAGGGCGTCGTGCTGTCGGGGATGTTCGTGCGCGACACCATGTCCGACGTGCTCGACGCCGGCGCCTGCGTGCTGGTCGCGCTCGCCCTGGTCTACGCCTGGCCGTACCTGCGCGAACGCGGCCTGCACAAGGGCGAAGTCGCGGTGATGATGCTGTTCGCCACGCTCGGCATGCTGCTGCTGATTTCGGCCGGCAGCCTGGTGATGGTCTACCTCGGGCTGGAAATGCTGGCGCTGTCCTCGTACGCGCTGGTCGCGATCGACCGCGACAACCCGCTCGCGTCCGAGGCGGCGATGAAGTACTTCGTGCTCGGCTCGCTGGCCTCGGGCCTGCTGCTGTACGGCATGTCGCTGCTGTACGGCGCGACCGGCACGCTCGACCTCGCCACGTTGCGCGCCGCCGTCGCCGGTTCGCGGGAAACCGGCCTGCTGCTGGCCGGCACGGTGTTCATGATCGCCGGCATCGCGTTCAAGTTCGGCGCCGCGCCGTTCCACATGTGGGTGCCCGACACCTACCAGGGCGCGCCGACCCCGATCACGCTGTTCCTCGGCTCGGCGCCGGAACTGGCGTCGTTCGCGCTCGCGTTCCGCCTGCTCGAGGACGGCGTCGGCCCGCTCGACGGGCAGTGGCGGCTGCTGCTCGCGGGCCTGGCCGCGGCCTCGCTGGTGGTCGGCAACCTGGTCGCGCTGATGCAGTCCAACCTGAAGCGCATGCTGGCGTATTCGGCCATCTCGCACATCGGCTTCGTGTTCCTCGGCCTCGCCGGCGGCAACGCGCAGGGCTACGCGGCGGCGATGTTCTACGTGATCGTCTACGCGATCATGTCCGCGGCCGCGTTCGGCGCGATCATCGTGATGTCCGGCCGCGGCTTCGAGGCCGAGCGCATCGACGACTTCAAGGGCCTGAACCAGCGCAACCCGTGGCTGGCCGGGCTGGTGCTGTGCGTGATGTTCTCGATGGCCGGCATCCCGCCGTTCCTCGGCTTCTGGGCCAAGCTCGCGGTGTTGCGCGCGACCATCCAGGGCGACCTGATGTGGCTGGCGATCGTGGGCATCGTGTTCGCGGTGATCGGCTGCTTCTACTACCTGCGCGTGGTCAAGGTCATGTACTTCGACCCGCCGCAGGAAGGCGCGCCGGCGCCGCGCACGGACCGCCCGGTGCGGTTGGCGCTGGCGGTCAACGCGCTGGCGCTGCTGGCGCTGGGCCTGTTCTGGAACCCGCTGATGGCGTGGTGCCTGCGCTCGTTCACCTAAACGGCTTGCAAAGCACCCGCGCGATCACCATAATCCCGCGTCTCTGCTGCGGGGTGGAGCAGTCTGGCAGCTCGTCGGGCTCATAACCCGAAGGTCGCAGGTTCAAATCCTGCCCCCGCTACCACGTTTTTCCGCGTTGGATGCCTGCACGGATCGATCGCGGGAGTGGGCTCGCGAAACCCGCCGTTCCCGGGTTCCGCATCCAGCGTCATCGGACAAGGGCCCTTCGGGCCCTTCGTCGTTTCTGGAGTTCGTGCGCAATTCGATGGACAAGGCTGGCGAAATCGCTGCATTGCTGGCGCCGACCGTGCGGGCCCTCGGGCTCGAGTTGCTCGGCGCCGAATACCTGCCCGCGCCGGGCGGCGCGGTGCTGCGCCTGTACATCGACGTCCCCGAGGCGGAAGCGGGCGAACGCAACGTCGGCATCGAGGACTGCGAACGCGCGAGCCGCGAGGTTTCGGCGCAGCTCGACGTCGAGGATCCGATCAGCGGCCACTACACGCTGGAAGTGTCGTCGCCGGGGCTGGAACGCCCGCTGTTCGGCGCCGCGCAGTTCGCGCGCTTCGCCGGCGAGGCCGCGAAGGTCGCGTTGAAGCTGCCGCAGGACGGGCGCCGCCGGCTGCAGGGCAGGATCCTGCGCGTGGACGGCGAGCAGGTGGCGTTCGACGTCGATGGCAACGAACTCGTCGTCGCCGTCGACAACATCGACAAGGCCAGGCTGGTGCCGGACTGGGTCGCGCTGGGACTGGCGCCGGCGGTGGACAAGTCCGGGCGCGACGCGCGTCCGGGCAAGCAGAAGAAACAGGCCGGTCGAAAGCCGGCGGGCCAGGAGCCCGCGAAGAAGAATTCAACCAAGTCGGCGGCGAAGAAGCCGCCCGTTGCGGAGTAATCGGAAATGAGCAAGGAACTTCTCCTCGTCGTCGATGCGGTCGCGGCCGAAAAGGGCGTGCCGGAATCGGTGATCCTCGAGGCCATCGAGGCCGCGCTGGCCTCCGCGGCCAAGAAGCGCTACGTCGACCAGGACGTGCTGGTGCGCGTGGCCATCGACCCGAAGGACGGCAGCTACGAAACCTTCCGCCGCTGGGAAGTCGTCGCCGACGACGTGGTGATGGAATCGCCGGACCGGCAGATCCGCCTGATGGACGCGCTCGACGAGAGCGAGGACGTCGAGGTCGGCGATTTCATCGAGGAAGGGATCGAGAACCCGGACTTCGGCCGCATCGCCGCGCAGGCCGCGAAGCAGGTGATCGTGCAGCGCGTGCGCGAGGCCGAGCGCCAGCAGGTCGTGGACGCGTGGAAGGATCGCGTCGGCGAACTCATCACCGGCGCGGTCAAGCGCGCCGAGCGCGGCAACATCTACGTCGACCTCGGCGGCAACGCGGAGGGCTTCATCCCCAAGGACAAGGGTATCCCGCGCGACGTGCTGCGCGCCGGCGACCGCGTCCGCGGCTACCTGTTCGACGTGCGCAGCGAACCGCGCGGCCCGCAGCTGTTCATCAGCCGCGCGGCGCCGGAATTCATGATGGAGCTGTTCAAGCTCGAAGTGCCGGAAGTCGGCCAGGGCCTGGTCTCGATCATGGCCTGCGCGCGCGACCCCGGCGACCGCGCCAAGATCGCGGTGCTCGCGCACGACAACCGCACCGACCCGATCGGCGCCTGCATCGGCATGCGCGGTTCGCGCGTGCAGGCGGTGTCGAACGAGCTCAACGGCGAGCGCGTCGACATCATCCTGTGGAGCGACAACCCGGCGCAGTTCGTGATCAACGCGATGGCGCCGGCCGAAGTGCAGTCCATCGTCGTCGACGAGGACAAGCATTCGATGGACCTCGCGGTGGCCGAGGACCAGCTGGCCAAGGCCATCGGCAAGGGCGGCCAGAACGTGCGCCTCGCCAGCCGCCTGACCGGCTGGCAGCTCAACGTGATGACCGCCGACCAGGTGCAGGCCAAGAGCGAGGCCGAGCAGGCCAAGTCGCGCGCGCTGTTCATGGACAAGCTGGAGGTCGACGAGGAAATCGCCGGCATCCTCGTCGCCGAGGGCTTCAGCACGGTCGAGGAAATCGCCTACGTGCCGGTCGGCGAACTGCTGGCGGTCGAGGGCTTCGACGAGGACATCGTCGAGGAGCTGCGCTCGCGCGCCCGCGATGCGCTGCTCAACGACGCGCTTGCGGTCGAGGAGGAGCTGGACGAGAACGCGCCGGCCGAGGACCTGCTCGCGCTCGAGGGCATGGACGACGAGACCGCGTACGCGCTGGCCGCGAACGGCGTCCGCACCAGCGAGGAATTGTCCGACCTCGGCGCGGACGAAGTGGCCGAGTTCGGCATCGAGGGCCTGGACGAGGCGCGCGCCGCCGCGCTGATCCTGGCCGCGCGTGCCGAGGAAATCGCCCGCCTGGAGCGCGACGCGTGAGCGCCGCGCGGGCGCGGCTCGAGCGGGAGTCGTGAGCGCCGGGACGTAGGGCGGGCCCCGGCCCGCCATCGCAGCACCGGCGGGATCGCGGGTCGGCGGCCTGAAAGCCGCCCTACAATGGACTCACAGGAAACGGAAACCGAATGTCGCAGCAAACCACGATTCGCAAGCTCGCCGAACTGGTCAACACGCCGGTCGACAAACTGCTGGAACAGCTGGCCGAGGCCGGCATGTCCTTCAGCGGTCCCGACCAGGTCGTGACCAGCGCCGAGAAGCTGAAACTGCTCGGCTTCCTCAAGCGTTCGCACGGCAAGGCGGAAAGCGCCGCCGAGGAAACCGCTTCCCCGCGCAAGATCACCCTCAACCGCAGCCGCAAGCAGGAGCTGACGGTCGGCGGCGGCAAGAACCGCCAGACCGTGGACGTGGTCGTGCGCAAGCGCGTGACCCTGGTGAAGTCGCCCGCGGCCGCCGACGGCGCCGCCCAGGCGCAGGGCCCGATCGACGACGAGCGCGCGGAGATCCTGCGCAAGCTCGAGGAATCCAAGCAGCGCAACCTCAGCGAACAGCAGCGCCTGGCCGAACAGGACAAGCGCCGCGCCGAGGATGCCGCCGAACAGCGCCGTCGCGCCGAGGAAGAAGCCGCGCGCCTGCGCGCCGAGGCCGAACTCGCCGCCGCGGCGGCGGGCACCGACGAGGAAGGCGGCGCGCGCAAGGCCGCCGGCCACCACACCCACGGCCACGGGCACCCGAAGCCGGCGGCGCCGCGCGTCGACGATCGCCTCGGCCCGAAGCACAAGGGCAACCGCGGCTCGCACGTGATGGTCGCGGGCATCGAGGACGACGACAGCGCCGCGCGCTTCGCCGGGCAGTTGCACCTGTCCGCGGCCGAACGCGCGCGCCGCACCAGCAGCGCGCGCGGCAAGCCGCGGGCGCGCCGCCAGGCCGACCAGAGCCGCACCGGCACCGGCTTCACCCGCCCGACCGCGCCGGTCGTGCGCGAAGTCGCCATCGGCGAAACCATCACCGTGGCCGACCTCGCGCAGAAGCTCGCGCTCAAGGGCGGCGACGTGGTGAAGGCGCTGTTCAAGATGGGCGTGATGGCCACCATCACCCAGAGCATCGACCACGACACCGCGGTGCTGGTCACCGAGGAACTCGGGCACAAGGCCGTGGTCGCGGTCGCCGACGACGCCGAAAGCGAACTGCTGGCGCTGGCCGGCGAAACCCGGGGCGAGGGCGAAGCGCGGCCGCCGGTGGTCACGATCATGGGCCACGTCGACCACGGCAAGACCTCGCTGCTCGACTACATCCGCAGCACCAAGGTCGCCTCCGGCGAAGCCGGCGGCATCACCCAGCACATCGGCGCCTACCACGTGGAGACGCCGAAGGGCACGATCAGCTTCCTCGATACCCCCGGCCACGCGGCGTTCACCCAGATGCGCGCGCGCGGCGCCAGGCTCACCGACATCGTGGTGCTGGTGGTCGCGGCCGACGACGGCGTGATGCCGCAGACGATCGAGGCGGTGCAGCACGCCAAGGCGGCGGGCGTGCCGCTGATCGTGGCGATCAACAAGATCGACAAGTCCGACGCCGATCCGTCGCGGGTCAAGAACGAACTGCTCGCGCACGACGTCGTGGCCGAGGACTTCGGCGGCGACACGCAGATGGTCGAACTGTCGGCGAAGACCGGGCAGGGCGTCGACAGCCTGCTCGACGCGATCAACCTGCAGGCCGAGGTGCTGGAACTGAAGGCGATCGTCGATGGCCGCGCCGCCGGCGTGGTGATCGAATCCGCGCTCGACAAGGGCCGCGGCCCGGTCGCCACCGTGCTGGTGCAGCAGGGCACGCTGCGCCGCGGCGACTACCTGGTCTGCGGCATCCAGTACGGCCGCGTGCGCGCGCTGTTCGACGAGAACGGCCAGCAGGTGGAAGAAGCCGGCCCCTCGATCCCGGTGCAGCTGCTCGGCCTCTCGGGCGTGCCCGATGCCGGCGACGACTTCGTCGTCGTCGCCGACGAGCGCCTGGCCAAGGACGTGGCCCAGCAGCGCGATGCCAAGCGCCGCGAATCGCGCCTGGTCGCCAAGGCGGGCAACCGCATGGAAGACATCATGGCGCAGATGGGCGAGGGCGCCGCGCAGCAGTCGCTGAACCTGGTGGTCAAGGCCGACGTGCAGGGTTCGGTGCAGGCGCTGCGCGAGGCGCTGGTCGGGTTGTCGAACGACCAGATCCGCATCAACGTCATCGTCTCCGGCGTGGGCGGCATCACCGAGTCCGACGCCAACGCCGCGGCCACCGCCAAGGCCACGATCATCGGCTTCAACGTCCGCGCCGACGCTTCCGCGCGCAAGGTGATCGAGTCCAACGGCCTCGACCTGCGCTACTTCTCGATCATCTACGACGTCATCGACCAGGTGAAGCAGGTCGCGTCGAACGTGCTCGGCAAGGAGATCCGCGAGGAGATCATCGGCATCGCCGAGGTCCGCGACGTGTTCCGCAGCTCCAAGTTCGGCGCGGTCGCCGGCTGCATGGTGGTCGAGGGCGTGGTCAAGAAGAACCGCCCGATCCGCGTGCTGCGCGACAGCGTGGTGGTGTTCGAAGGCGAACTGGAATCGCTGCGCCGCTTCAAGGAGAACGTGGACGAAGTCCGCGAGAACACCGAGTGCGGCATCGGCGTCAAGGCCTACAACGACGTGCAGCCGGGCGACCAGATCGAGTGCTTCGAGCGCATCGAGGTCCAGCGCACGCTGTGAAGCCGGAATTCGGGATTTGAGATTCGGGATTCGTGGAAGCGATTCCCGGGTCTTCCGAGGATTCCGACGGTGCTTTTGCGAATCCCCAATCCCGAATCTCCAATCCCATGCCTTCCAAGTCCTTCCACCGCACCGACCGCATCGCCGCCCAGCTCCGCCGCGAGCTGGGCACGCTGGTGCGCGAGGCGGTGGCCGAGCACGGCCTGCCGTCGGTCAGCGTGTCCGACGTCGAGGTCACCCGCGACCTCGCGCACGCCAAGGTCTTCGTCACCGCGCTGCAGGGCGAACGCGCGGCCGAAGCGCTGAAGGGACTGAAGGCCAACGCCGGCGAGATCCGCTTCCGCCTCGCGCGCGCGGTGAAGATGCGGCACGTGCCGGAACTGCATTTCCAGTACGACGATTCGGTCGACCGCGGCGAGCGCATCGACAACCTGCTGCGGGATTTGTAGGTCGCGCCTGCAGGGGTGCGGCGTTCGCCTGTCGTCGTTGCCCTACAATCGCCGCCGTGAGCAAACCGCGCAAAAGCTTCCGCAAGCTCGACGGCATCCTGCTGCTCGACAAGCCGCGCGGGCTGTCCTCGAACCAGGCGCTGCAACGCGTGCGCCACCTGTTCCAGGCGCAGAAGGCCGGCCACACCGGCAGCCTCGATCCGCTCGCGACCGGGCTGCTGCCGGTGTGCTTCGGCGAAGCGACCAAGATCGCCGGCGGACTGCTCGGCGCGCGCAAGGCCTACGACACGGTGGCCCGCCTCGGCGTCGTCACCGATACCGACGACGCGGAAGGCCAGCCCTTGCGCGAACGCCCGGTGCCGGCGCTCGCCATCGACGACATCGACGCGGCGCTGCGCGGCCTGGTCGGCCGCATCCGCCAGCGGCCGCCGGTGTATTCGGCGCTCAAGCGCGGCGGCGAACCGCTGTACGCCAAGGCGCGGCGCGGCGAGACGATCGAGGTCGAGGAACGCGCGGTCGACGTGCACGCGTTCGAGCTGCAATCGGCGGCGGACCTGCTCGACGGCGGCGAACCGCTGCTGCGGCTGCACGTCGAATGCGGTTCGGGCACCTACGTGCGCAGCCTGGTGCGCGACCTCGGCGAGGCGCTGGGTTGCGGCGCGCACGTCGCCGAACTGCGGCGGCTGTGGGTGGACCCGTTCCGCGAGCCGAAGATGTGGAGCATCGAGGCCCTGCAGGAACTGGCCGGGCGCGGCGGCCAGCACGCGCTGGACGCCTGCCTGCTGCCGATCGAGAGCGGGATGGTGGCCTGGCCCGAAGTCGTGGTCGCGCCGGCCCAAGCCGCGCGGCTGGGGCGCGGGCAGGCCGTGGCCCAGGTCCCGGGCCCGGCCGGGGAGGTGGCCATCCTCGACCACGGCGGCCGCGCGCTCGGGCTCGGCCAGCTCGATGCCGAGGCCAGGCTGCAGCCGAAACGGATGTTCAGCTGGGCCTGCGCGGTCCCCGAGGCTCCCGTCATCCGTTCGTCCTGAGGGGCCGGTGTCGAGGCCGCAGGCCGAGCCCGGCGTCTCGAAGGACGGGGGAACGTGGTTCGAGACGGATTTGCCCGGCCTGCGGCCGGCAAATCCTCCTCACCACGAACGGGTTTTGGGTTTTGCCCGGCCTGCGGCCGGCAAATCCTCCTCACCAGGAACGGGTTCTGTGTTGCCCGATCCGGGGCCGGCAAATCCTCCTCACCACGAACGGGTTCTGGGTTGCCCGGCCTAGGGCCCCCAAATCCTCCTCGCCACGAACGGGCTTGGGTTTTGCCCGGCCCCTGTGGTCTTGGCGAACCCCTCGCGCGAACGACACCGATCGATGGCTGCCGGGAGCGGCTAACGCCTTGTCCGCAAAAGGATTCGCCGGTACAATTCGCGCGCCGCAAAAACGGCAAACCCTTCCAAGTTCACGGCGGACCACGTGGTGCGCCGCCCGATCGTTCCGGTCGCGGCGCGTCTGCAGGCCCCGCATCTACCGAGAGAAACGCATGACCATCGATACCGGCAAGATCATCGAAGACAACAAGCGCGGCGCCAACGACACCGGTTCGCCCGAAGTCCAGGTCGCCCTGCTCAGCGCGCGCATCAGCTCGCTGACCGAGCACTTCAAGACCCACAAGCAGGACCACCACAGCCGGCGCGGCCTGCTGAAGATGGTCAACCAGCGCCGCAGCCTGCTCGACTACCTGCATCGCAAGGATGCCGAGCGCTACAAGGCGCTGATCGAGAAGCTCGGCCTGCGCCGCTGACCCGACACCCGACTGCGGCGCAGAAATGCGCCGCAGTTTCGTTTTCGGCAACGACACAACCGTCCGGCGATGGCGCCGGCACCCGTTCCGGGCAAGGGCCCGCGGCGGTTCATCGCAAGACCAGACAGGAAACACGACTCGTGGCGAAAATCAGCAAAACCTTCCAGTACGGCAAGCACCAGGTCACGCTGGAAACCGGCGAAATCGCGCGCCAGGCCGGCGGCGCGGTGTTGGTCAAGGTCGACGGCACCGAGGTGCTGGTCAGCGCGGTCGCGGCCAAGTCCGCGCGCGAAGGCCAGGACTTCTTCCCGCTCACCGTCGACTACCAGGAGAAGTTCTACGCCGGCGGCCGCATCCCCGGCGGCTTCTTCAAGCGCGAGGGCCGCCCGACCGAGAAGGAGACGCTGATCTCGCGCCTGATCGACCGCCCGATCCGCCCGCTGTTCCCCGAGGACTACAAGAACGAAGTCCAGATCATCGCGACGCTGGTCTCGCTCAATCCGGAAGTGGAAGGCGACATCCCCGCGCTGCTCGGCGCCTCCGCCGCGCTGGCGCTGTGCGGCACCCCGTTCCAAGGCCCGATCGGCGCCGCGAAGGTCGGCTACAAGAACGGCGAATACCTGCTCAACCCCGACGTCAGCGAGCTCAAGGATTCCGAGCTGCAGCTGGTCGTCGCCGGCACCTCGAACGCGGTGCTGATGGTCGAATCCGAGGCCAAGGAGCTGTCCGAGGACGTGATGCTCGGCGCGGTGATGTTCGGCCACAAGCACATGCAGATCGCGATCAACGCGATCAACGAACTGGTCACCGAGGCCGGCACCAAGCCGTCCACCTGGACCGCGCCGGAGAAGAACGCGGCCATGATCGCCGCGCTGAAGGAAGCGGTGGGCGGCCAGCTCGCCAGCGCCTTCCAGGTGCGCGACAAGCTGCAGCGCCGCGACGCGATCTCGGCGATCAAGAAGGACGTGATGGCCGGCCTCGCCGGTCGCGCCGAATCCGAAGGCTGGAGCGCCGGCGAGATGTCGAAGGAATTCGGCGAGCTCGAATACCAGACCATGCGCGGCTCGGTGCTCGACACCAAGGTCCGCATCGACGGCCGCAAGCTCGACGACATCCGCGCGATCACCTGCAAGGTCGGCGTGCTGCCGCGCGTGCACGGCTCGGCGCTGTTCACCCGCGGCGAGACCCAGGCGCTGGTGGTGACCACGCTCGGCACCGCGCGCGACGGCCAGATCATGGACGACGTCGCCGGCGAGTGGAAGGAACACTTCCTATTCCACTACAACTTCCCGCCGTACTCGGTCGGCGAAACCGGCCGCTTCGGCGCGCCCAAGCGCCGCGAGATCGGCCACGGCCGCCTCGCCAAGCGCGGCGTGCTGGCCACGATGCCGTCGATGGAGTCGTTCCCGTACACCAACCGCGTGGTGTCGGAGATCACCGAATCGAACGGTTCCTCGTCGATGGCTTCGGTCTGCGGTTCCTCGCTGGCGCTGATGGACGCGGGCGTGCCGGTGAAGACCCCGGTCGCGGGTATCGCGATGGGCCTGGTGAAGGAAGACGACAAGTACGTGGTGCTGAGTGACATCCTCGGCGACGAGGACCACCTCGGCGACATGGACTTCAAGGTCGCCGGTTCCTCGAACGGCGTCACCGCGCTGCAGATGGACATCAAGATCCAGGGCATCACCGAGGAAATCATGAAGGTCGCGCTCGCGCAGGCGAAGCAGGGCCGCATGCACATCCTCGGCGAGATGGCGAAGGCCATCACCGCGCCGCGCGAGGAGCTGAGCGAGTACGCGCCGCGCCTGCTGACGATCAAGATCCATCCGGACAAGATCCGCGAGGTGATCGGCAAGGGCGGTTCGACGATCCAGGCGATCACCAAGGAAACCGGCACGCAGATCGACATCCAGGACGACGGCACGATCGTCATCGCCTCGGTCAATGCCGCCGCCGCGCAGGCCGCGAAGGCGCGCATCGAGCAGATCACCTCGGACGTGGAGCCGGGCCGGATCTACGAGGGCAAGGTGGTGAAGCTGATGGATTTCGGCGCGTTCGTGACCATCCTGCCGGGCAAGGACGGCCTGGTGCACGTGTCGCAGATCTCCAACGAGCGCGTGGAGAAGGTCAGCGACAAGCTGAAGGAAGGCGACGTGGTGAAGGTCAAGGTGCTGGAAGTCGACAAGCAGGGCCGCATCCGCCTGTCGATGAAGGCGGTCGAGGAAGGCGAGGGCGTCACTGCGGAGTGATCCGCCGATCCCGTTCGTGGCGAGGAGGGTTGGCGGCCGCCAACCCGTCTTGAACCACCTCGCGATACGAAAAACCCGGCGAAGGCCGGGTTTTTCTTTGCATCGCCCTATGTAGGTCGGGGTGAGCCTGCGAACCCCGACATCATCTCTCGCCCCCGTCATTGCCCGCGCCTGCCCAATCCGGCGCCAGGACGCCCTGTCGAATATATCGGTGGATCGACGAATACGGCCAAAGACCGGCTCGTTCTGCGTACCCGTGCTTGACGGGATTGAAGTGCACGTAATCGATGTGGCGATGCAGGTCGTCTTCGTCGCGCACGAAGTGCTCCCAGAACCGGTGTTGCCAGATGCCGCGCTCGCCTTTCCGCAAGGACGCCGCTGGCACATGGTCTTCCCGTAGGATGCCGCGGGAGAATGCAGCCTTGATCAAGAGCCAGCGCGTGGAGAAATCCGCATCGCCAGGCGGCAATGTCCAGACTGCATGCAGATGTTCTGGCAGCACGACCCACGCAACGCTCTCGAAGGGGTGGCGATATTTCACCCGTTTGACAGAATTTCGCAGCAGGTCGATGTGCTCCGTCAGCAGCCGCCTCGAACGATCAGCGAGATTGACGGTGAAGAAATAGGTTCCGCCTGCGACCTTGGTTCTTCGATAACGCATGAACTCATCGTGTTGAAGCATGTCGGGGTTCGCAAGCTCACCCCGACCTACGTCCGGGACCGAAAGCCGGTCGAATGTGCGTAGGAAATCCCTGAATCAATCCCCGGCTTCCGGATGCCGCGCCCTCCACGCCGCCAGCGCCTGTTCGTAGGCTTCCAGCTGTTCGACGTACACGTCGTACACGCACACCTCGCAGAGGACGTAGCCCGGGTAAGCGGTAGCGCACCCGGGTGCGGCCTTCGGCCTTACCCGGGCTACGGATTCGATGACGGATCGACCTCCGGATGCCTCGCCTTCCACGCCGCCAACGCCTGTTCGTAGGCTTCCAGCTGGTCGGCGTAGACGTCGTACACGCACACCTCGCAGCCGCTTTCGCAGCATTCCGCCGGCAATGGTTTCTCCGGCGGTTGCGGTTTCGGGTCGGCGTTGTCGGGAGGCGTTGCCATCAAAGGGGGATTATCGCGCCTGAAGCGTCACGCTTGCCGCACGGCCGGAGAGTGGCTTCAATGCAGACCATGCGAACGATTCCGCCGGTATCGCGGTCCAGGCGCAGGCTGCTGGCCTCCGGGCTGGCGCTTGCGAGCGCGGCCCTGCTGCCGCGACGCGCATGGCCGGCGCCGCATATCGATCCGGACGCGGACTGGATTCCCTCGCCCGAACTGCTGCAGGACCTGCCGCGGCAGATGCAGGCGCTGGGCGTGCCCGGCATGGGCATCGCGGTGGTCGAGGCCGGCAAGCTGGCCTGGTCGCGCGGCTTCGGCCTCGCCGATGTCGAACACGGGACGCCGGTCGACGATGCGACCCTGTTCGAGGTCGCCTCGCTGAGCAAGCCGCCGTTCGCCTACGTGGTGCTGCGACTGGTGGACCAGGGGAAACTCTCGCTGGACGAGCCGCTGGTGCATTACCGCCGGCCGGATTACCTGGCCGCCAACAATCCGTGGATCGAGCGCATCACCGCGCGCGACGTGCTGCGCCATTCGACCGGCTTCCCGGATTGGCGCAAGGATCCGGCGCACGAAAAACTCGTGCCGGCGGTCGCGCCGGGTACGCGCATCGACTATTCGGGCGAAGCCTTCGTCTGGCTGCAGCTGGCGGTGGAAGCGATCACCGGCGAAAGCCTGGATGAAACCATGCGGCGCCTGCTGTTCGATCCGGCTGGCATGCGCGACAGCAGCTACGGTTGGGATGCGACCATCGCCGCGCGTTCGGTGCACGGCTATGGCGTGCCCGGCGACGCCGATGCCGCGAACCCGCCGCAGGGCTTGCGCGAGGCCTGGGACGCGGCGCTGCCGGTCGCCGAACAGTGGCGCAAGCCGCTGTCGTCGTGGCGGTACGCCGACGCGGAGCGCGCATTGCCGCTGGCGCAGGCGCATGCCGCGCCGGGCGTGGTGAACTGGCCGAGCGACATCCTCGCCGACGCGGCCGCGAGCCTGCATTGCACCATCGGCGATTACGCGCGCTTCCTTGCGCTGATGGTGCACGCCGATCCGGCGCCGTGGGAACTGCGGCCGGAAACGCGCGCGGCGATGCTGCGCAAGCAGATCGAGGTGCCCGGGCGCTGGACCGACAAGGGCCTGGGCTGGAACATCGAAACCACGCCGCGCGGGCCGGTGTTCTACCACTCGGGCAGCAACGCCGGCATCTTCAAGTCGTTCGCCATCGGCGATGTCGCGCGCCATCGCGCGCTGGTCGTGTCCACCAACGCGACCCAGGGCAACCTGCTGTATCCGCGCGTGGTGCGCGCCGCGACCGGGCTGGACCTACTCGCGTTCGACCTGTGAGCGCGTGCGCTCAGGTTCCCGGATCCGCCCGGCGCAGCGCGACGAACGCGCCCAACGCCACGCCGAGCACGGACATGCCGGCGATGTAGTGCATCGGCGCGGCCGGGTTGTCCTTCATCGCCAGGCTCAGCAGCACCGGGGTCAGGCCGCCGGCGATGGCGTAGGCCACGTTGTAGGAAAACGACAAGCCGGAGAATCGCACCGGCGCAGGGAAGCCGCCCACCGCGATCGCCGGGACCAGCGCGGTCAGGCCGACCGCGGAACCGGCGAGGGCGTAGGCCCAGGGCGAATACGCGCCGTGCATGGCCGAAGCGTAGAACCCCCAGAACGCGAGCCCGAGCAACAGGCTCCACAGCACCAGCACGCGGCCCGCGCCGAAGCGGTCGGCGAGGATGCCCGCGACGAGGTTGGCGGCGATGGTCGCGCAGATCGCCAGCGTGTTGCCGGCCAGCGCCGCGCCGCGATCGATGCCCATCGCCTGCAGCAGCGTCGGCATCATCAGCAGCGTCACCACCACCGCGGCGGTGAGCAGCCAGGTCAGCAGCATCGCCAGCAGCACCGCGCCGGCGTGTTCGCGCAGCACGGCCTTCAGCGGCAGTCCGGCGGCCAGCGCGCGACGCGCCTGCAGTTTGGCGAACACCGGGGTTTCGTGCAGCCTGCGCCGCAGCAGCATCGCCAGCAGGCCGAACGCGCCGCCGAGCACGAACGGCAGGCGCCAGCCCCAGGCCAGCAAACGCGCCTCGTCGAACGAGGCGTTGATCGCGCGCGCGACCAGCGAACCGATCAGGATGCCCGCGCACAAGCCGGCCGAGAGCGCGCCGCAGGCGAGGTTGCGGTGCCGCGGCGAGACGTGTTCGCTGACGAACACCCATGCGCCCGGCGCCTCGCCGCCGATCGCCGCGCCCTGCATCACCCGCAGCAGCAACAGCAGCAGCGGCGCCAGCACCCCGGCCTGCGCGTAGGTCGGCAGCAGGCCCATCAGCAGGGTCGGGATCGCCATCAGCAGGATGCTGAGCATGAACATCTTCTTGCGCCCGGACAGGTCGCCGAAATGCGCCATCACCACGCCGCCCAGCGGCCGCGCGAGGTAGCCGGCGGCGAAGATGCCGAAGGTCTGCACCAGCCGCATCCATTCGGGCATGTGCGGCGGGAAGAACAACTGGCCCATCGTCGCCGCGAAGAACACGAAGATGACGAAGTCGTAGAACTCCAGCGCGCCGCCGAGCGAGGCGAGCGCGAGCGTGCGCAGTTGCGCGCGGCTGAGGCCCGGGGCGGCGCCGGCGTCCACGCGGTTCAATCCATGAACGGGTAGCGGTAATCGCGCGCCGGCACGAAGGTCTCCTTGATGCTGCGCGGGCTGATCCAGCGCAGCAGGTTGAGGATCGAGCCGGCCTTGTCGTTGGTGCCCGAGGCGCGC
The DNA here is from genome assembly GCA_044226035.1 of Thermomonas sp. Classification (GTDB taxonomy): domain Bacteria; phylum Pseudomonadota; class Gammaproteobacteria; order Xanthomonadales; family Xanthomonadaceae; genus Pseudoluteimonas. The sequence continues at coordinate 35,476 of JBGAHT010000011.1, forward strand.
GCGCCGCCGAAGGGCTGCTGGCCGACCACCGCGCCGGTGGGCTTGTCGTTGACGTAGAAGTTGCCGGCTGCGTTGCGCAGGCGCTGCAGGCCCTGTTCGACCGCGTAGCGATCCTGCGCGAACACCGCGCCGGTCAGGGCATACGGACTGGTCGAATCGACCAGGGCCAGGGTTTCCAGCCACTTGCTCTCGTCGTAGACGTGGACGGTGAGCACGGGGCCGAAGAGTTCCTCGCACAGCGTGCGGTACGACGGGTTGCTGGTGACGATCACGGTCGGGCGCACGAACCAGCCTTCGCGGTCGTCGACCTTGCCGCCGGCGAGGATCTCCGCGTCGCTGGCGGCCTTGGCTTCCTCGATCGCGGCCTTTTGCGTGTTGAAGCTGGCGCCGTCGATCACCGCGCCCATGAAGTTGGAGAAATCGGCGACATCGCCCATGCGGATGCCCTCGACCTGCGCGGCCAGCGCGTCGCGCACCGTCGGCCACAGGTTCGACGGGATGTAGGCGCGGCTCGCGGCCGAGCATTTCTGGCCCTGGTATTCGAACGCGCCGCGCACCAGCGCAGTCGCCAGCGCGACCGGATCGGCGCTGGGGTGGGCGATCACGAAATCCTTGCCGCCGGTCTCGCCGACCAGGCGCGGATAGCCGCGGTACTTGTCGATGTTGTTGCCGACCGTGCGCCACATCTGGTGGAAGACGCGGGTCGAACCGGTGAAGTGGATGCCGGCCAGGTGCGGATCGGCGAGCGCCGGGTCGCCGACGTCGGCGCCGCTGCCGCTGACCAGGTTGATCACGCCGTCGGGCAATCCGGCTTCGCGGAACAGCTGCATGAGGAAATGCGCGCTGTACACCGCCGTGCTCGCGGGTTTCCACACCACGGTGTTGCCGCACAGCGCCGGCGCGGTCGGCAGGTTGCCGGCGATGGAGGTGAAGTTGAACGGCGAGACCGCGAACACGAAGCCTTCCAGCGGCCGGTGTTCCAGCCGGTTCCACATGCCGGGACCGCTCTGCGGCTGTTCGCGCAGCACTTGTTCGTAGAACGCGACGTTGAAGCGGAAGAAATCGATCAGCTCGCAGGCGCTGTCGATCTCGGCCTGGTGGCAGGTCTTGCTCTGGCCGAGCATGGTCGCGGCGTTGAGCACGTCGCGGTACGGCCCGGCGAGCAGGTCGGCGGCCTTGAGGAACACACTGGCGCGCGCTTCCCACGGCAGCGCCGCCCAGTCCGGTTGCGCGCGCAGCGCGGCATCGATCGCCGCGCGCGCCTCGGTCGCGCCGCCCTGGTGGAAATCGCCGAGCACGTGGGCGTGGCGGTGCGGCATCACCGCCTGCCCGAGCTTGCCGGTGTGCACGTCCTTGCCGTCGATGACCAGCGGCATTTCGGTCCTGGTCGCGGCCAGTTCCGCCAGCTTGGCCTGCAGGCTGGCCCGTTCCGGCGAACCCGGCAGGTAGGACTTGACCGGCTCGTTGACCGGGGTCGGGACTTTCGAGATGGCGAGCGACATCAGTGGTTCCTTGCGGGCGGATCCGGATTGTATGCGCCGAACAAATCCCGCGGCGCCAGCCCGTCCTCGTCGCCGAAGCCGGCCAGGCCCGCGCCGGCCAGCCGGTAGCGGGTGCGCGAGGGCAGGTCGACGCGCTCGCGCAGCGCGCAGGCGATGTCGGCGAACGCCTGCAGCGAGGCCGGCGGTTCCGGCGGGGTGAGGCTGCGGGTCAGGGTGCGGAAATCGCTGGTCTTGAGCTTCAGCACCACGGTGCGGGCGATGCGCTGCGGATGCGCCTCGCGCTCGCGCAGGTAGCCGGCCCAGGCCTTCTCCGCCATCCGCCGGATGTGCGGCTCCAGTTCGCCGAGCAGGAGGTCGCGTTCGAAGGTGTCCTCGGCCGAGACCTGCAGGGTCGGGCGTTCGCTGCTCACCGCGCGTTCGTCGATGCCGTGCGCAAGCTCGTGCAGGCGCCGGCCCCAGCGGCCGAAGCGCCGTCCGAGTTCGTCCGCGCCGTGCATGCGCAGGTCGGCGCAGGTGGCGATGCCGAGTTCGGCGAGCTTGCGTTCCATCACCTTGCCCACGCCGGGCACGCGGCCCACCGGCAGTTGCGCGACGAAGGCATCGACTTGTTGCGGCTTGAGCACGAACAGGCCGTCGGGCTTGTTCCAGTCGCTGGCGATCTTGGCGAGGAACTTGTTCGGCGCGACCCCGGCCGATGCCGTCAGTCGCGTTTCCGCGCGGATCGCGGCGCGGATGTCGGTCGCGATCGCGGTCGCGCTGCCGAGGTCGCGCTTGGGCAGGGTCACGTCGAGGTAGGCCTCGTCCAGCGACAGCGGTTCGACCAGGTCGGTGTGGCGCGCGAAGATCTCGCGCACCTGGCGCGACACCGCCTTGTAGCGCGCGAAATCCGGCGGCACGAACACCGCCTGCGGGCACAGGCGCTCGGCGCGCACCGCCGGCATGGCCGAACGCACGCCGAACTTGCGCGCTTCGTAACTGGCCGCGCACACCACCGAACGCGCGCCGCGCCAGGCGACGACCACGGGCCGACCGCGCAGGGCGGGATCGTCGCGCTGCTCCACCGACGCGTAGAACGCGTCCATGTCGACGTGGATGATCTTGCGTTGCGGCGTTTCGCTCACGCCGGGATTTTAAGGCCTGCGGGAGCGGCTTCTGCCGCGACGAAGCTCGCAGCGGTGCCGTATCGGGGCTGTCGCTTTCAACAGCCGGATGGCTGTTCAACCTCCTCCCACAGGTTCAGCGCCAGAACGGGATGCGGTCGAAGTCCGGTGCGTGGTCGTCGCTATCGTAGGAACCCGCCGGTCGCGCCGGACGGGCGAGGAACAATTCGTGCCGGCCCGGCGCCAGCGCGCGCACGTCGATCATCGCCAGCAGCGCGGGGCGGTCGGTGTGCGGGTCGCTGCCGAGTTCGTAGCGCAGGCCCGGCAGCGCTCGACCGTCGAGGGTCGCGGGATGCGCGCGCTGCAGGCAATCGAGCCGCGCCGCGGCCTTGGCGTCGTCGGTTCCGGCGGGAATCGCGCAAGCGCGCAGCGCGGCGGTGTCGCGTTGCGGGTCGTAGGGCACCGCCAGGCGCAGGTAGGGCCCGGTCACGGCCATGGATTGGATGTAGGCGGCCGGCGCGTCGTGCGCGGGATCGCGCTGGTCGTCGTAATGGCCGGAATCGACCGTGCGGCGGCCGTCGGCGAAGGCGGGGAAGACGGCGTAGTCGCCGACCTGTTCCGGATGCTTGAGGAATTTGTAGCCGTAGATGGAAGCCACGCAGGCGGCGACGAACACCAGCAGCGTCACCAGCAACATGCTGCGTTCGCCCATGTTGCTCGCCAGCAGCCGCATCGCGCCCGACCAGCGGCCCATTCCCAGCCGCGAATAGAACGCCATCACCGCGGTCAGGACGCGCGCGGGCCAGCGGCCGGGCGCGAGCCGCTGCCCGAAATGGCGATCGATGAGATTGGCCGCCACGTACGGGACGACCGCGAGGAAGCCCAGGCCCAGGAAGATGGCGTTCGGGCTGATGTCCAGGTGCAAGGCCGCGCCGAGCCCGATGCCGGCGAGGTAGCCCACGAGCACGATCGCCGCCGAGAACAGCAGAAAGGTGGCGAGCATCACGCCGATGGCGAACACGGTGGTGGCGCGGTTGTCCGCGCGCTCGATCGCGTCCGCCGCCGGGCGTTCGCGCCGGCGTTCGAGCTCGCGCTGGATCGGCCCCATGCGCAGGCGGTCCCAGCGCACGCCGTCGGGGTAGATCGAATGCATGCCGACCAACGCGATCCAGTGCGCGCGCAGCAGCAGGTGCAGCGCGAAGGTCATCGCCAGGATCATCGTCGCCGACTTGGCGTAGATGTAGATCGTCGTGACCGGGGCTTCCCAGCCCGCGCCCAATCGCGGCAGCAGCGCGAACAGGCGGTCGTCCAGCCAGCCGGGCAGCTGCAGCATCGCGAACACCGCGACGCCGGAGATCAGCAGTTCCACCTCCCACGTCGGGGTGGTGCGGCGCGGCAGGGCGTGCGGGTCGTCGCTCACTGCACGGTCCAGCCGCCGTCGACGTCGATGCTGTGGCCGGTGATGTTGCGCGCGGCCGGCGACATCAGGAACGCGGCGATGCCGGCCAGTTCCTCGAAGGTGATGAACACGCCCTTGGGCATCGGCTTCAGCATCACCTCGCTCACCACCTGCGCCTCCGGGATGCCGCGCGTGCGCGCCTGGTCGGCGATCTGCCTGTCCACCAGCGGCGTCTTCACGTAGGTCGGGCAGATGGTGTTGATGGTGATGTCGGCGCCGGCGGTTTCCAGCGCGACTACCTTGGAGAAACCGAGCAGGCCGTGCTTGGCGGCGACGTAGGCGCTCTTGTACGGCGAGGCGACCAGCGAATGGATCGAACCGATGTTGACGATGCGGCCGAAGCCGCGTTCGCGCATGCCCGGCAGCACCGCGCGGGTCAGGCGCGCGACGCCGACCAGCATCACCTGCACGAGGAAATCCCATTTCGCGATCGGGAATTCCTCCAGCGGCGCGACGTGCTGCAGGCCGGCGTTGTTGACCAGCACCTCGACCGGGCGCGACACCGCGGCCAGCGCGGCGGCGACGCTGTCGTCGGAGGTGACGTCCAGCGCCAGCGCCTCGGCGGAACCGCCGGCGTCGCGGATCGAGGCGGCCACGCCTTCCGCGGCATCGGGGTTGACGTCGGTGACCACGAGGTGGTGGCCGGCGCTCGCCAGTTCGGCGGCGATGCCGGCGCCGATGCCGCTGCCGGCGCCGGTGATCAGGATGCAGCGTGGGGTCATGGCGGTGCCTGCCGGGGCCTGCGTGGGGATGGGCGACAGTTTGCCGTCTCGGCGCGGTTTTTGGCAGGCTGTCGCCATCCAGACGCGTTCCCGCGGAGACCGCCGATGAAGCAACGCCATTTCAGCATGCTGCGCGATTTCCAGCTGGCCGACTGGTTCACGCTGGCGAACGCGTTCTGCGGCACCGGCGCGATCTTCGCGGCGATGCGCTTCCTGCAGGACGGCGGGGTGCGCGACCTGCTGTGGGGCATGGCCCTGATTCCGCTGGCGTTCGTCTTCGACGCGCTCGACGGGCGCATCGCGCGCTGGCGCAAGGTCGCCTCCACGCTCGGGCGCGAACTCGATTCGCTCGCCGACGTGATCAGCTTCGGCGTGGCCCCGGCCGCGCTCGGCTACGCCTGCGGCCTGCAGGGCGGCTGGGACTGGGTGTTGCTGAGCTGGTTCGTCGGCTGCGGCGTCAGCCGCCTCGCGCGCTACAACGTCACCGCCGAGCAGCTTTCCGGCGATGAGGGCAAGGTCAAGTATTTCGAGGGCACGCCGATCCCGAGCAGCGTGCTGATCGTCGGCCTGCTCGCGATCGCGGCCTGGACCGGCCGGATCGGGCCCGGATTGTGGTTCGGCGAATGGCGGCTCGGTCCGTGGCTGCTGCACCCGCTGGCGCTGGTGTATGCGTTGTCCGGTTCGCTGATGATCAGCAAGACGATCCGTATTCCGAAACCCTAGCGCCCGTCATTCGACGTGGCGGCGTCATGTTCGCGGCGCTAGCATGGAGGCCTTCGAGGAGGCGACATGACGGCATCGCAGGCGGGGGATTTCGAATCGCTGGCCCGGCAGTACTGGGCCGCATGGGGCGAGGCGCTGCGCACGGCCGCGCCGGCCGGGGCCGGGCCGGCCCCGGACTGGAAGGACGCGGTGGACTGGTGGAGCCGGCTCGCGCACGGCGGGCGCAGCGAAGCCAACGACGCGGTCGAACGCTTCAACCGCCAGGCCCGCGACTGGTTCGGGCAGATGCAGCAGGTCGCGGCGCGCTTCGCCGGGCAGGATGCGAGCGCGGCGGATGTCGCCGCGGAGTGGAAGCGCGCGCTCGGCGCGACCGGCGAGAACCCGTTCCCCGAGATGTTCCGCGCGATGCGCGGCAACGGTGCGCGCGGGCTGGAGCAGTGGGTCGAGGACGCCTCGCCGTGGCTGGATGCGTGGCGGCGCGAAGCCGGCGGCTGGCTCGGCGTGCCGGCGTTCGGGCTCGGGCGCGAGCACCAGGAGCGCCTGCAGAAGCTGGCCCAGGCGCAGCTCGACCTGCAGCAGAACGAGGCCGCGTACAACGCGCTGATGCTGAAGTCGCTGCAGCGCGCCTACGAGATGTTCGAAGGCAAGCTGGCCGAACGCGAGGAACCGGGCCGCCAGCTCAAGTCCGCGCGCGAGCTGTTCGACCTGTGGATCGATGCGGCGGAGGAAGCCTACGCCGACATCGCGCTGTCGCCGGAATTCCGCGAGGTCTACGGCGCGCTGGTGAACGCGCAGATGCGCCTGCGCGCCGGCGTGCAGAAGGAAGTCGAACTGGCCGGGGCGATGTTCGGCATGCCCACGCGCACCGAGGTCGATTCCGCGCACCGCAAGATCGCCGAACTCGAGCGCGCGCTGCGGCGGATGCGCGACGCGCAACCCGATGCCGCGCCCCGCACCGCGCCGCAGGCGGCGAAACCGAGGCCGGCACCGGCGGCCAAGCCCGCCCCGGGCAAGGCCAAGGGCCGCGCCGCGGCGAAAGCCGCGACCGGCAAGCCGGCTGCGAAGAAACCGGCGGTGAAGGCGTCCGCGGCGAAAGCGGTGAAATCGGCGCGTCGCAACGCGTTCGCCGACATCGCTCCGCCGTCTGTTCCCACGCGTGGAGGCAAGCGATGAACGGGCCACTGGGATTCACCCCGCAATCGCTGGCCGAGGAAGCGGTGCAGGCGCAGGCCAAGCTCACCGCGGGCCTCGACACCCTGCGCGAGGTCGAGGACATCGACTACGGCGCGACCCGGCGCGAGGAAGTCTGGCGCGACGGCAAGGTGGTGCTGTACCGCTTCGTCGGTGAGCACGCACCCACGGCGAAGCAGCCGCTGCTGATCGCCTACGCGCTGGTCAACCGCCCGTACATGGTCGACCTGCAGGCCGACCGTTCGCTGGTCAAGGGCCTGCTCGCGCGCGGCCAGGACGTGTATGTGCTCGATTGGGGTTACCCCGACCGTTCCGACCGATTCCTGATGCTCGAGGATTACATCCAGCGTTTCCTTGGCGGCGCGGTCGACCACCTGCGCGCGCGCTTCGGGCTGGACGCGATCAACCTGCTCGGCATCTGCCAGGGCGGCGCGTTCTCGCTGTGCTACGCGTCGCTCAACCCGGACAAGGTGCGCAACCTCATCACCATGGTCACGCCGGTGGATTTCCACACCGACGGCAACATGCTGTCGAACTGGGTGCAATCGCTGGACGTGGACCTGTTCGTGGACACGCTCGGCAACGTGCCCGCGGACCTGATGAACTACTGCTACCTGATGCTGAAGCCGTTCCGCCTCAACCTGCAGAAGTACGTGGGGCTGGTCGACATCCTCGACGACCGGAAGGCGCTCGAGGATTTCCTGCGCATGGAGAAGTGGATCTTCGATTCGCCCGACCAGGCCGGCGAGGCGTTCCGCCAGTTCCTCAAGCAGTTCTACCAGGGCAACGGCTTCGTCAAGGGCGGCATCGACATCGGCGGGCGCGAGGTGCACCTGGGGCTGGTGGAAATGCCGGTGCTCAACATCTACGCCGAGCAGGACCACCTGGTGCCGCCGGCGGCGTCGAAGGCGCTGAAGGCGCTGGTCGGCACCGAGGACTACACCGAGCTCTCCTTCCGCGGCGGGCACATCGGCATCTACGTCTCCGGCCGCGCGCAGCACGAAGTGCCGCAGACCATCCACGACTGGCTGGGCAAGCGGTGAGCGCCACGCGCACGCTCGCGCGTTCGCGCGACGACCGCATGCTCGCCGGCGTGATTGGCGGCATCGCCGCGCGCTTCGGCTGGAACTCCACCGTGCTGCGCATCGCCTACGTCGTGCTGTCGGCCGCCTCGGCCGCGTTCCCGGGCATCCTCGTGTACCTGATCCTGTGGCTGCTGATGCCGGAGGAAGGCGCCTGAACCCAGCCGCGCGCCGCATGCTGCAGGGGCTCGGCATGCTGTGGACGCTGCCGAACACCGCGCTCGGCCTGGCCGCGGGCGCGATCGGCATCGCCTTCGGCGCGCACGCGCACGTGCGCACGCGCGACCTCGCCGTGGTGTTCCACCGCTGGCCGTGGGGACCGGGCGGCGCGCTCACGCTCGGCAACTGCATCCTGCACACCGGCGATTCGCTGGACACGCCCTGCGTCACCTACGCGCAGCGCGCCGGCCATGGCGAGGAACCGCCGATCGTCCTCGCCGACCACGAACGCGCGCACGTCTACCAGTACATGGCGCTGGGCCCGCTGTTCCTGCCGCTTTACCTGCTGTGCGGCGGCGTCAGCGTGCGCAATCGCTTCGAACGCGCGGCCGACCGCTATGCGCGCGATGGGCGCGGCTGGTGGCCGTGGCCGAATCCCCGGGGCATTGCCGACGAACGGTCGCGCTGAATGCGCGGCGCTTAGCGAAAGCCTAACGGGCGCGCGGGTAAGGTCGATCCGTCGAAGAAAAACCGCTCGACCGCTCGTGGATTTCGATCCGTCGAAGAAAAACCGCTCGACCGCTCGTGGATTTCCACGTCGACGACGGAATGGGCGGAATCGCTTCGGCAACAAAGGCTCAGCCGCACGGGGAGACCCGTTCGACTGGGCCTTTGGCATTTCAGGCCGGCGGCTGGCCGCGGCAGTCGATCACCGCCAGCAGGCATTCGTCCTGCGGCTTGTCCGGATGCCAGCCCATGCTGCGCAGCTTGTGCAGTTCGCAATCGAGGCCGGCGTAGGTCGCCTCGTCGATGCTGCTTTCGTGGCCGGGGATGCGCGGGTTCTCGGCGTAGGGGCTGTAGACGAAGGCGAAACCGCGGCAGATTTCCACCATCTTGTCGATGAAGTCGCGCGGGTTGGGCACGTGTTCGACCATATGGCTGCACACCACCAGGTCCCACTGCTTCGCCGGCTGGTCGAACAGGTCGGCGACCCGGTATTCGATGTCCGGCCGGGTGAAGCGCGCCCAGCGTTCCCAGGTCGGCTGGTAGTCGATGGCCTCGACGCTCATCCGCGAGTACACGAAATGGTCCGGATGGATCGCGGCGAGCAGGCCGGTGCCGAAGCAGGACGCCGCGCCCACGTCGAGCACGCGCAGGTGGTCCTTGCGCCGGTAGTGCTTGCGCAGCGTGGCGTGGATAAAGGGCAGCAGGTCGGCCATGAACACGGTCGATTGCGCGCCCCACTGCTGTTCGAGCTGCAGGCTGGTGAAGTTGCGCGGCACGTCGCGGGTGTCGTCGAACACGACGTCCTTGACCCTGCGTTCGGCCGCGTGCCACAGCCGGCAGAACTCGGCGAACTGCGCGGGGTCGGCGGCGCGCAGCCGGTCGGCGTCGTCGATCAGGGCCTGCAGCGAGCGGAGAAGGGTGTCCATGCCGGGCAAGATCGCTCTGCAGCAGGAGAAGGTGGTGCCGGAAGTGGGACTCGAACCCACACGCTTTTAAGGGCGGCGGATTTTGAGTCCGCTGCGTCTACCGATTCCGCCATTCCGGCGCGGACGCGAAGTATAGCCGGCGGGCCGGCTCAGGCCACCTCGTCGGTGGCCATGGCGCAGCGTTCGAGCGCGAACCATTCGCCGTCCTGCGGATGGAACTTCGCGCAGTTCTCCATCGGCGCCTGGTAGATGTGCAGCGAGATCGCGACCGCGTCGCTGCTGGCGTTGCGGATGGTGTGGTATTCGTGCGGCGGGATCAGGCTGCCGGCGCTGCCGGGCCCGGCGTGGATGCCGCCGGCGGCGCGGAAGCGGCAACGGTCGCCGTCGCGTTCCAGCAATTCGTACTGGACGATCTCCAGCTCGCCGTCCCACACGCCTTCCACGCACCACAGGCCGGAATGGTCGTGCAGCGGCGTGCCCTGGCCCGGGCCCCAGGTCATCGCCACCACGCTGTAGCCGCGCTGCGGGCTGCGGTAGAGCTCGCGCCGGGCGTAGTGGTCGACGATCGGGTCGTGCACGCAGTCGGGCAACTGCACGTCGCGGTCGCGGATCATCGCGCACAGGCAGTTGCGCAGCGCGGCGGTGACCGCGTGCTGGTCGCCGCGGGAAACGGCTTCGTCGAGCCGCGCGACGAGCTTCTCGCGGCCGGGGAAATCGACGCTGGGGCAGCAGGGATCGGCGGCGTTCATGGCGCGATTCTACCGCTGCGCGGCCGGGAGGGCATTCAGGAAGCCGGCGACCGCCGGGCCGAAGCGCTCGATGTCCACCAGGAAGGCGTCGTGGCCCTGCGGCGAGGGCAGGGGCAGGAAACTGGCGTCCGCGCCGCCCGCGGCCAGGCCCTCGGCGATTTCCTCCTGCTGCTGCAGCGGGAACAGGATGTCGGTGTGCACGCCGATGGCGAGCGCGCGCTCGACCCGGATCGCGGCGAGGCCGGCGCGCACGTCGCCGCCGTGGCCTTCGCCGAGGTCGAACCAGTCCATCGAACGGCTGAGGTAGAGGTAGCTGTTCGGGTCGAAGCGGCGCACGAAGCGGCGCGCGTGGCCTTCGAGGTAGCTTTCGACCTGGAACTCGAAGCCGAACGGATCGTCGTCCTCGCGTTCGTCCTCGAGCCGCACGCGGCCGAAGCGGCCGTCCCACTCCAGCGCCGAGCGGTAGGTGATGACGCCGAGCTTGCGCGCCATGCGCATGCCCGATTCGGGATAGGCGCCGTCGTCGTAGTCGCCGCCGTTCCACTTCGGGTCGAGGCGGATCGCCTCGCGCTGCAGCGAGCGGATCGCGATGGAGAACGGCAGCGCGCGCGCCGCGCCGGAAATGTTGACGTGCGAACGCGCGATGCCCGGGTGCCGCGCGAGCAGCGCGAGCGACATCATCGCGCCCATCGAGTTGCCGATGACGCAGGCGAGGCGTTCGATGCCGAGCGCGCGCACCACCGCGGCCGCGGCGTCGGCGCCGTCCTCGATCGACAGTTCAGGGAAATCGAGCCGGTACGGGCGGCCGGTCGCGGGATCGATCGAGGCCGGGCCGGTCGAGCCCTTGCAGCTGCCGAGCGCGTTCACGCAGATGACGAACCAGCGCCCGCTGTCGATCGGCTTGCCCGGGCCGACCATCGCTTCCCACCAGCCCGGCTCGGGGTTGGCGGCATTCGCGGCCGCGTGCGCGTCCGGCGACAGGCCGGTGAGGATCAGCACCGCGTTGCCGCGGTCGGCGTCGAGCGTGCCCCAGGTGTCGTAGGCCATGCGCGCGCCGTGCAGCGCGCCGCCGCGTTTCATCGGGAACGGCGAGGGCAGGTCGATGAAGCGCGCGTTGGCGGGGATGAATTCGGTCATGGCATTCCGTAGCGTCATCCTGAGCGAAGCGAAGGACCTGTTGTTGCTTGTATCGACAGGGAAAAGCAGGTTCTTCGCTGCGCTCAGAATGACAGATCAGTGGCCGATCACCAGCTCCACCGGCCCCTTCGCCGGCAGCGCGACGCGCACCGGCGCGGATTCGACGTCGCCGTCCTGCGGCATCGCGTTGCCGCTGGCCGACAGCCGCGCGACCAGTTCGACCTCGCGCAGTTGCGAGAGCTTGCGCGTCGGCATCGGGCTGTCGCCGTCGTCGAGCGTGGCGGTGAAGGGCAGTTCGGAGATCGCGTGCTTCTCGACCGCGACCGGCATCGGCGCGCCGCCGGGTTCGCGCGCGATCACGAACACCTGCGCATCCCCGCGCAGGCGCACGCGCGAGGCGAAGCCGGGATCGAGCTTCACCGTAATCGCGAGCGCGCCCGCGGCGGGCGCGGCGGCCGGCAACGGCGGCAAGCCCGCGTCCTTGCGCGCGGCATCGAGTTGCGGGCGCAACGCGGCGGCGGTGCTCGCATCGACCTCGGCGAGCAGCGGTTCCCAGGTCGCGGCGGCGCCGGCCGCATCGCCGGACTGGCGCTTCGCGATGCCGAGGAACCAGCGCGAACGCTGGTGCTTCGGGTCGTGTTGCAGGGCGTGTTCGAGCATCGCCACCGCCTGCGGGTCGAAACGGTGTTGCGGGTCGGCCTTGGCCCGCGCTTCCGCGAACGCTGGTGCTTCGGGTCGCGCAGCAGGGCGTGTTCGAGCATCGTCACCGCCTGCGGGTCGAAGCGGTGTTGCGGGTCGGCCTTGGCCCGCGCTTCGGCGGCTTCGGCGAGCACGTCCGGATCGTCCGGGCGCAGCGTCGCCGCGCGCGCGAAGGCCTCGCGCGATTCCACCGCCTTGCCCTGGTCGGCGAGCGCGCGGCCGAGCAGGCGCCAGCCGTCGGGCTGCGCCGGGTTGCGCTGCAATTCGGACTGCAGCCGCGCGATCGCGTCGTCGATGGTCCGCGGCGCCTCGCGCAATGCCGGATCGAGCGCGGCCGGCGTGCCGAGCAGCGCGTACAGGCCGATGGCGGCGCCGGCGACGAACACCGCGAGCGCGAGCGCCAGGCCGCGCTGTCCGCGCCACAGCGGCGCGAGGACGCAGGCGAGCGTGGCGACGACCAGCGCGGCGGCGAGGGCGAGGAAGGCGGGCATCACCACTCCTGCGATTGGTCGTCGGGAACCGCCGCGCGCGAACGCCGGCGCACGATGCCGGCGACCAGCGCGCCACCGGCCAGCAGCACCAGCGCCGGCCCGAACCACAGCAGCCAGGTGCGGCCTTCGACCCGCGGCTTGTACAGCACGAATTCGCCGTAGCGCGCGACCAGGAACTGCTCGATCTGCGCGTCGCTTTGCCCGTGGCGCATCAGTTGCAGGATTTCGCCGCGCAGGTCGCCCGCGATCTTCGCGTTGGAATCGGCCAGCGACTGGTTCTGGCACATCACGCAGCGCAGCTCCGAGGCGAGCGCGTGGAAGCGCGCTTCCTCGGCGGCGTCGCGGAACTGCAGCGGCGCGTCGGGCGCGGCCGGTTGCGCAAAGGCCGATGTCGCGAAAAAGAGGAGAAAGAACGCCGCGTACAAAAAGCTTTTGCCGTCATTCCTGCGAAAGCGGGAACCTCGTTTTTTCTTTGCGTTAAAGAGCAAAAGACTAGATTCCCGCTTTCGCGGGAATGACGTGAGGAGGTATGAAATCGGCGTCATCGCGAACCCTCCGCGCGTTGCAGCGCCGGCAGCAGTTCGTCGGCGATGATCGCGTCGGTCAGCGGGCCGACGTGCTTCCAGCGGATGATGCCGTTGCGATCGACGAGGAAGGTTTCCGGCGCGCCGTACACGCCCCAGTCGATCGCGGCCTTGCCGTCGGCGTCGGCGACCACGACCCAGAACGGGTTGCCGAACTGCTCCAGCCAGCGCAGCGCGTCGGCGCGTTCGTCCTGCCAGTCGTAGCCGATCACGCGCACGCGCCGGGTTTCGGCGAAGCGGGTCAGCACCGGGTGTTCGACCCGGCATTCCACGCACCAGCTGGCCCACACGTTCAGCACGAACGGCTGCCCGCGCAACTGGCGCAGGGTCACGGTGCGGCTGGGTTCGTGCAGCGAAGGCAGGCTGAAATCCGGCGCGGGCTTGCCGATCAGCGGCGAAGGCAGCGCCTCGCGGTCGGGATTGCGGCTCATCCACACGCCGGCGGCGAGCAGCAGCCCGAGCGCGAGGAAGATCGCCAGCGGCAGCCAGCGCGAGAGTTTCATGCGGCCTCCGGGCGCTGCGGATCGCGGCGGAAGCGCTTGTCCATCGCGGTGACGAACGCGCCCAGCGCCATCAGCAGCGCGCCCAGCCAGACGAAGCGCACCATCGGCTTGCTGTGCACGCGCACCGCCCAGCTGCCGTCGCCCAGCGGTTCGCCGAGCGCGACGTAGCGGTCGCGGAACAGGCCGGCGTCGATCGCGGCTTCGGTCATCACCTGCCCGCCGGAGGCGTAGCTGCGCTTCTCCGGGTGCAGGGTGTCGATCGGGTTCGAACAGGCGGCGTCGAGCAGGCGGACGGTGCCGTAATCGCTGAGGTAATTCGGGCCTTCGCGGCGCTGGGTGCCGACGAACTGGTAACAGTCGCGGCCGAGTTGCACGGTCTGCCCCGGCCGGAGCGCGAGTTCGCGCTGCCGGCTCAGCGCGTCGGTGAGCAGCGCGCCGGCGAGGAACAGGCCGATGCCGCAATGCGCCAGCGCCATGCCGGCCATCTCGGCGGTGAAGCGGCGGCCGTCCGCGTTGAAGCGCGACCACACGAAGCGCAGCGTGCCCGCGAGCACCCACGCCGCGCCGGCGACGCCGAGCACCACGCGGCCCTTGCCCTGCGGCGCCAGCCACCACGCGACGGCAGCGGCGACCAGCGCGAACACCGCCCACGGCAGCAGCATCGCCAGCACCCGCGAGGGCTGTTCGCGTTGCCAGCGGCTCAGCGGCCCGAACGGCAGCAGCGCCACCAGCGGCGCCATCAGCAGCACGAACAGCAGCGAGAAATACGGCGGGCCGACCGAGAGCTTGCCCATGTCCAGCGCGTCGGCGAGCATCGGGTACAGCGTGCCCAGCAGCACCATCGCGCAGGCCGCGCACAGCAGCAGGTTGTTCGCCAGTAGCAGGGTTTCGCGCGAATACGCGGCGAACGGCTTGCCCTCGCCGTCGGTGCCGCCGGCGCGCAGCGCGAACAGCAGCAGCGATCCGCCGATCACGATTCCCAGGTAGGCGAGGATGAACACGCCGCGGGTCGGGTCCGCGGCGAAGGCGTGCACGCTGGTGATCGCGCCCGAACGCACGAGGAAGGTGCCGAGCAGCGACAGCGAGAACGCGGCGATGGCCAGCAGCAGGGTCCAGTGGCCGAAGCTGCCGCGCTTCTCGGTCACCGCCTGCGAATGCAGCAGCGCGGCGCCGGCGAGCCAGGGCATGAAGCTCGCGTTCTCGACCGGGTCCCAGAACCACCAGCCGCCCCAGCCGAGTTCGTAATAGGCCCAGGCGCTGCCGAGCGCGATGCCGAGGGTGAGGAAGCCCCAGGCCGCGTTCGTCCACGGCCGCGTCCAGCGCACCCAGCGCGCGTCGATGCGGCGGTCGAGCAGGGCGGCGATCGCGAACGCGAACGGCACCGCGAAGCCGACGTAGCCGACGTAGAGCATCGGCGGGTGCGCGACCATGCCCGGGTCCTGCAACAGCGGATTGAGGTCCGCGCCCTCGGCCGGCATCGGCAGCAGGCGTTCGAACGGATCGCTGGTGAACAGCAGCAGGGCGAGGAAGCCGAGCGACACGATGCCGAGCACGCCGAGCACGCGCGCGACCACGTCCTGCGGCAGCCGGCGCGAGAAACGCGCGACCGCCGCCGTCCACAGCGCGAGCACCAGCAGCCACAGCAGCAGCGAACCCTCGTGCGCGCCCCACACCGCGGTGTAGCGGTACACCAGCGGCAGCAGCGAATTGCTGTTCTGCGCGACGTATTCGAACGAGCGGTCCTGGGCGACGAAGGCCCAGGCCAGGGTCGCGAACGCCAGGCCCACCAGCGCGAGCTGCGCGTACGCCGCCGGCCGCGCCACCGCCATCCAGGCGCCGATGCCGCGCTGCGCGCCGACCAGCGGCAGGGCCGCCTGCAGCAGCACCACCAGCAGCGCCAGCACCAGCGCGAAGTGCCCGAGTTCGCCCAGCATCAGTTGTTCCCCTCTCCCTTCGTGGGAGAGGGCGCCGCCGCGTCGGCGGCGGGAGAGGCAGGCACGGCATGCTTCTTGTGCGCGGCCGCCATCTTGTCCGCGACTTCCTTCGGCATGTAGGTCTCGTCGTGCTTGGCCAGCACTTCCTCGGCCACGAACACGCCGCCGCGCATGCGCCCGGTGGCGATCACCGCCTGGTTCTCGCGGAACAGGTCGGGGAGGATGCCGGTGTAGACGACAGGCAATTTCGCGTCGCCGTCGTCGACGTCGAAGCGCGCTTGCATCGAACCGGTTTCGCGCTTGAAGCTGCCGGCCGCGACCATGCCGCCGAGGCGGAAGCGCGCGCTGCCGTCGCGCACGCCCGCGCCGGCCTCGCCGTTCAGCACTTCGCGCGGGGTGTAGAGGTAGGCGGCGTTGCGCTGCAGCGCTACCGCGGTCAGCGCGATGGCGATTCCGGCCAGGATCACGGCCAGCAATACCAGCAGCAGGCGGCGGCGACGGGTCGGGTTCATGCCTGCGCCCCGGGCTTGCGCCTGGCCGCGTCGCGCCGGTACTGCAGGCGGATCGCGCGCAGCGCCTGCGACAACTGCAGCTTCGGCGCGAGGTAATCCCACAGCAGCATGGCCGCGAACACCGCGTAGGCGGCGATGACGTAGTTGCGATAGCTCACGATGCGGCCCCCGCGGCCTGCGCCGCCCAGTCCTTGCCGGCTTCGCGGCGCAGGTTGTCGGCGCGCGCGCGCGCCAGCAGCGAACCGGCGAACCAGACGTGCGTGCCGAGCACCATCCACCACAGCGGCGGCAGCATGCTCGGGTCCATCTTCGATTCGCCGAACAGCGAAATGGTCTGGCCCTGGTGCAGCGAGTTCCACCACGTCACCGAGTAATGGATCACCGGCAGCAGCACGATGCCGACCACGGCCAGCAGGCCGGCCGCGCGCGCGGCCTGGCGGCGGTCGTCGATGGCGTGGTACAGGCCGATCACGCCGAGGTAGAGGAACAGCAGGATCAGCTCCGTGGTCAGGCGCGGATCCCAGTCCCACCACGTGCCCCACATCGGCTTGCCCCAGATCGAACCGGTGGCGAGGGTGGCCACGGTGAACGCGGCGCCGGCCGGCGCGCAGGCCATGGCGAGGATTTCGCACAGCTTGATCCGCCACACCAGCGCGATCGCCGCGTACACGGCCATCAGCGCGAACACCGCCATGCTCATCCACGCGCAGGGCACGTGGATGTAGAGGATGCGGAAGCTGTCGCCCTGCTGGTAGTCGGCCGGCACCTGGAACAGCGCGCCATACACGCCCCAGGCCATCGCCAGCGCGCCGAGGCCGTAGCACCAGGGCGCCCAGCGCGCGGCGAAGCGGTCGAAGTAGGGCGGGGAACCGAGTTGGTGGAACCAGCGGAGGACGGGATTCATCGCGTTCTGCTCCCTCCCTTGTCGCGCAGCGGAGGGGAGGGCTGGGGAGGGGGCTTTCGCATCGTCGGGCGCGGGGTCAATTATGCGCGATACGCAGCGCCGCCGCCGCCGCCAGCGGCGCCAGCACCAGCGCCGCGGCCAGCCCGGCGCCCAGCAGCAGCAGCGCGCCGCCGGCGTCCAGCCCCTGCGCCGCCGCGGCCACGCTGCCGGCGCCGAACACCAGCACCGGCACGTACAGCGGCAGCGCCAGCAGCGCGACCAGGATGCCGGCGCGGCGCATGCCCACGGTCAGGGCCGCGACCACCGCGCCGAGCAGGCCCAGCAGCGGCGTTCCGAGCAACAGCGACAGCATCAGCACCGGCAATTGCGCGCGCGGCAGGAACAGCAGTTCGCCCAGCAACGGCACCGCGAGCAGCAACGGCAGCGAAGTCGTGAGCCAGTGGCCGAACACGCGCACCGCCACCAGCCACGGCAGCGGCACCGGCGCGAGCAGCCATTGTTCGAGCGAACCGTCCTCGGCGTCGCCGCGGAACAGGCTGTCCAGCGCGAGCAGGCCGGCGAGCAGCACCGCCAGCCACAGCACCGCGGCCGCGTGCCGGGCCAGGGCCTCGCGTTCACCGCCCGCGGCCAGCGCGAACAGCACCACCACCAGCAGCGCGAACAACGCCGGCTGCAGCGCATCGCCGCGGCGCCGCCAGACCAGGCGCAGGTCGCGCGCGAGCAGGGCGCCGGCGCTGGCGCGAAGACCGGGAGTCATTGGCCCGCCCTCTTTTCCGTTCGTCCTGAGCGTCGCCGCGAAGCGGCGGAGTCGAAGGACGGCGCCCTTCGACTTCGCGCCCATGCCTTTGCAAGGATGGGCGCTACGCTCAGGGCGAACGGGATGTGGCGAGACCTCACTGCGGCCGCTCCAACTGCAGCATTCGCGTGCGCACCGGCGGCGCGGCATAGGCGCCGTGGGTGGTCACCAGCGTCGCGCCGCCGTCGGCGAGGTGTTCGCCCACCAGCGCGTTCACCAGCGCGATGCCGTCGAGGTCGAGGTTGGCGTAGGGCTCGTCCAGCAGCCACAGCGGCGCCGGCGACAGCCACAGCCGCGCCAGCGACAGGCGCTTCTTCTGCCCGGCCGACAACTGCCGCGCCAGCGCATCGTCGTGACCGGCCAGGCCCACCCGCGCGAGCGCGTCGGCGATGCCGCGCCCGGGCCGCGCGCCGTGCAGGCCGCACAGGAAGCGCAGGTTCTGTTCCGCGGAAAGATCGGCCTTGAACGCCGGCAGGTGGCCGAGGTAGGCGACGTGGCGGCTGCGCGTGCGGTGGTCGGCCTCGTGCCCGGCGATGTCCACGCGGCCGGCATCGGCGCGCAGCAATCCGGCCAGCACGCGCAGCAGGGTGGTCTTGCCGGCGCCGTTGTCGCCCTGCACCAGCAGCGCCTCGCCGGGTTCGACGTCGAACGCCAGCGGCCCGAACACCGGACGTTCGTTGCGGGCGAAGGCGAGCCCGCGCACGGACAACAGCGCGGAGGTGGCGGCGGAGGCGGGCATCAGCCGCTGGCCGTCATCCAGTCGACGGGAAGGCTGTCGTCGGCGCCCGCCGGGCGGTCGGCGTACATGCGCAGGCGGAACGCCGCGCCGCGGTGGCAATACAGGGTGCCGAGCTGGCCGAAGCGGCGCGACAGGGCATCGAGCTGTTGCAGCGGCAGGTCGACGGTCACCCAGCTGGGTTCGCGCCAGCTGCGGTTGCGCGCCGAGGAGAAGCCGGGCAGGAAGCGCGCGCCGCTGTCGCGCAGGGCCTGGTGCAGGGCGGCGTCGGCGGCGCGGTTGGTGTCCTCGGGGCGTTCCACCGAATGCGGGTTCCAGGCCGAAAGCAGGCCGAACACGCCGGCATCGGGGAACGCGGCCTCCAGCTCCGGCGCCGGATGCCCGATCGCCAGCGACGGCCATTCGCCGTCGCGCGCCCAGCGGTATTCCGCGTCCAGGTAGGCGCGCAACAGTCGCGGGATGTCGGCGTCGGAGTCGCGCGAGGTCACGGGAGCGGCCGGGCAATCGTGCTAAAAAAGATGTTCATTGTAGCCACTCCCCGCCGATGACCGACCAGACCGCCCGCATGTCCCCCGAGAGCAAGTTGCCGAAGGTCGGCACCACCATCTTCACCGTGATGTCGCAGCTGGCCGCCGAGCACGGCGCGGTCAACCTCGGCCAGGGCTTCCCGGATTTCCCGGTGCCCGGGCGCCTGGTGGATGCGCTCGAACGCGCGATGCGCGCCGGCCACAACCAGTACGCGCCGATGACCGGCGTGCCCGCGTTGCGCCAGGCCATCGCCGCCAAGACCGAGCGCTGCTACGGCTGGAAACCGGATGCCGACGCCGGAATCACCGTCACCAGCGGCGCGACCGAGGCGATCTTCGACGCCATCCACGCGGTGGTGCGCGCGGGCGAGGAAGTGATCGTGCTCGATCCCTGCTACGACTGCTACGAACCGGCGATCGACCTGGCCGGGGCGAAGGCGGTGCACGTCGCGCTGGATCCGCGGACCTTCGCGCCGGACTGGAACGCGGTGCGCGCGGCGATCACGCCGAGGACGCGGATGCTGATGATCAACAGCCCGCACAACCCCTCGGGCGCGATGCTGTCGGAAGCCGACATGCGCGAGCTGATCGGTATCCTCGACGGCACCCGGATCATCCTGCTCAGCGACGAGGTGTACGAGCACATCGTGTTCGACGGCGCGCGCCACGAATCGGCGTTGCGCCATCCGGAGCTGCGCGAGCGCGCCTTCGTCATCTCGAGCTTCGGCAAGACCTACCACTGCACCGGCTGGAAGGTCGGCTACTGCATCGCGCCGCCGGCGCTGGGTGCGGAGTTCCGCAAGGTGCACCAGTACAACACCTTCTGCACCTTCAACCCGGCGCAGCACGCCTTCGCCGAGATGATCGAGCAGGAACCGGAGCACTACGAAGGACTCGGCGCGTTTTATCAGGCCAAGCGCGATCGCTTCCGCGAGCAGCTGCTGACCACCAAACTGAAGCCGCTGCCGGTACCGGGCGGATATTTCCAGCTGGTCGATTATTCCGCGGTCAGCGACCTCGACGACGTGGCGTTCTGCCGCTGGCTCACCATCGAGAAGGGCGTGACCGCGATTCCGCTGTCGCCGTTCTACGAAACCCCGCCGCCCGGGCAACGCCTGGTGCGCCTGTGCTTCGCCAAGAACGATGCGACGCTGGACGCGGCGATCGAGCGGTTGCGGAAACTGTAGGTAAACAAATTGTGGGAGCGAGCTTGCTCGCGAATGCCTTTCGCGAAAGCAATCGCGGCCAAGGCCGCTCCCACTGGGACAAGAACAATGCACAACCTCCGCGTCTCCTTGGTCCAGGGCGAAACCCGCTGGCACGATCCGGCCGGCAACCGCGCCTATTACGGCGAACTGATCGCGCCGCTGCACGGCACCACCGACCTCGTCGTGTTGCCGGAAACCTTCACCAGCGGCTTCTCCAACGAGGCCATCGGCAACGCCGAAACCATGGACGGCCCGACCGTCGCGTGGATGCGCGAACAGGCTTCGAGGCTCGACGCCGCCGTCACCGGCAGCGTGCAATTGCGCACCGAAGCAGGCGTGTTCAACCGCATGCTGTTCGCGACCCCGGACGGCAACCTCGCGCATTACGACAAGCGCCACCTGTTCTCCTTCGCGAAGGAAAACGAACGCTACGCCGCCGGCCACGACCGGGTCAGCGTCGAATGGCGCGGCTGGCGGATCCTGCTGCAGGTCTGCTACGACCTGCGCTTCCCGGTGTTCTCGCGCAACCGCTTCGATCTCGAACGCCCGGGCCTGCCCGACTACGACCTGGCGCTGTACGTCGCCAACTGGCCGTCGGCGCGCAGCTATCCGTGGAAGGCGCTGTTGCGCGCGCGCGCCATCGAGAACCTGTGCTACGTGGTCGGCGTCAATCGCGTCGGCACCGACGGCAACGGCCTGCACTACAGCGGCGACAGCACCGCCATCGATTTCCTCGGCCATGCGCTGAGCGAGGCGGCCGACGAGGAAGTGGTGTCGACCATGCTGCTGCAGGCCGCGCCGCTCATCGGGCACCGCGCGAAGTTCCCGGCGCTGCTGGACGGGGACCGTTTCAGCCTTGGATAACCCGCGGTACCGCGCTTGGGCAGTTCGGAAATTTCCCCTGTGCAAGCGGATATTCGAGGAACGGCGCACGTAAACATGACAAGCAACCAGCCATGCCTCTCATGTTCTGGCTAGTGGAGATGCGAATGGAACGAATGAAGTGCCTCCCGATTGCGTTTGTTTTCATCTTCCTCGGCCTGTGGGGACGGCAGGCATGGGCCGAAGGGAGGTGTCCCGATGGCTATTTCCCCACGGGTGGGGGAGATGCTGGTTGGGAGGGTTGCGCGCCGATGGGCCCTGACTCAGATCAAGGTCCGCACGACCAGCCGAGCTGGGAAACGAGATGGGGTGCGGTGGCCGTGACCAACGGAGCGTTCGGCTATTCGTATTCGTACGCAACAGAAGAGCGGGCGATCAGTGAAGCCTTGTCGAATTGCAGCCAGAATGCCGACGGCGCTACATGCCAGTTGAAGCAGTCGTATCACGATCAGTGCATCGCGTTGGCATGGGGAAAAACGGGCAGCAATTCAGTCGCGGCTCCGGATATCGCCCAAGCGGAAGGCCTTGCACTAGAGAACTGTTCAAGGCGTAACCAGGACTGCAAAATCTACTACTCGGGCTGCAGCTATCCGGAACGCGTGAGATAACGCAATCAGGCTATCGAAGACGCCGGCTTGCGAAACAAGGCGTTTCCCGAATACCGAACCGGTTCCCCGACGCCGCAAAAAGCACGAGAGAGCCTCTGGATTGGCGCTTTTCGCCACGTCGGCGGGATCAGCCGTG